>CAZORN010000595.1:0-1504 GCA_964581935.1 uncultured Victivallales bacterium | reverse complement strand
TTCGGAAGCGGGAAGCGCGCGGCGACGGTGATCGGGCGTCCGACCGACAAGGTCATCCGCGACGGCGACATGGTGATGGCGGCGCTGGCGGTCCAGTACGAGGGGTATGTTTCGACGGTGGAATATCCGTTTGTGGCGGGGAAGGCGTCCGCCGGACAGAAACGCTTCCTTGCCGCGTTGTTCGAGGCGGCCAACGAACAGCAGAAGTATCTGCGCGACGGCGTTGTTTCGGGGGATATGGTCAAGGCGGTGAAGGCGGTTTTCGCGAAGCACAAGCTGACGGAATATGACGTGTATCCCCCGATGCACGGGATCGGGCTTGCGGAAGCGGAATCTCCGTATCCGGACGAGAGCGCCACGTATAAGATGCGCTCCGGAATGTGTGTGAACTCGGACATCAGCCTGTTCGGTCATCCGCACGGCTCCAACCGGATCGAAGAAGGATTTGTCATCACGGAAAAAGGGCCCGAGTCGCTGACTCCCCTGATCCGCAACCTTGTCAAGAAAGGAATCTGAAATCATGGACGGCGGAAAAAAGACATGGTATTTCCCGGACGGTTATCTGCCTGAAAAGAATCCGGACAGCGCGATGGAGGCGCACGAGGCCCTGATGCTCTTCAATACGCACGGAAAAGAGGTCAAGGTCAAAATCGACATTTATTACAGCGACCGCGAACCGGTCAAGGACATTCCCGTCACGGTCCCCGCGGAACGGATCATCGCACTGCGGCTGGATCATCCGGAGGACCTTGCGGGAGCGGTGATTCCCCCGGTGACGCAATATGCGTTGCGGATTCGCGCGGAAGAGCCGATCGTGGTTCAGTTCGGGCGTCTGGACACCACGCAGACCAACATGTCCTATTATGTCGGAATTCCCTATTATGAGTGAGAAAAAGAACATTCTCGTGCTGGCGGGGCATCTGGACGATTCCGTGCTGGCGGTCGGCGGGCTCATCCGAAAATACACGCAAGCGGGACACAAGGTTGCGGTGGTCTGCTTCGGGTGCGGCGACGAGGGGTTCGGGAAGATCGAGGAGCGCGACACCTGTGTGGCGACTTTTTACAAAGAGGCGATTGCCGCGCACAAGATTCTCGGCGTCGACGACTTCATCTGCCATAACCTTTCCGATTTCGAGGTCAACGAGACCAAGCAGAACTACCGCTGGTGCATGGAGGCGATCCGCCGGGTGAAGCCGGATGTGATTTTCGGGCATTACTGGCTGGAATATTTCCAGCACCGGGCGATGGCGCGTCTGACTTGCGATACCTGGTTCCAGTCCGGCTGGGCGTGTTCCGCCGACCTCGGTGAACCGCATTTCGCGCGGGCCATGTATCATTTCGAGGTCCTCCAGAGCATGCCGGAGCCCACGCACATCGTGGATGTTTCCGACACTTTCCAGGCCAAGCTCGACGCCTGGGCGGAGTTCAAGACCGGGCAGGAGCACCTCGGGAGCGAGTTCGACCGCATGGAGGCCCGCGCCCGTTTCCACGGCAGCAAGATCGG
>CAZORN010000594.1:0-1507 GCA_964581935.1 uncultured Victivallales bacterium | reverse complement strand
AAACGGATGTTTTCGGCACCGGCGAAATGGGAATCGGGAACACCTCCCCGAGCAGTGCGATCATCTCCATTCTTTCCGGACAGCCTCTGGCCCCTCTCGTGGGGATGGGCGCGGGGCTGACTCCGGACAAAGTGGCGCAGAAGGCCCGGATCATCGAACAGGGAATCCGGCTGAACGCGCCCGACCGCAACAATCCGCTGGATGTGCTTGCCAAAGTCGGCGGACTGGAGATCGGAGGCATTGCGGGACTGATCCTCGGCGCCGCGTCGCAGCGGCGGCCCGTGGTCGTGGACGGTTTCATTTCGACCGCCGGAGCTCTGATCGCGGCTTCGCTTGCGCCCGACTCGGCGGACTATATGATTCTGGCCCATCGCAGCGCGGAACCCGGTCATGCCGCCATGGCGAACGTTCTTGGGAAAACTCCCCTGCTAGATCTCGGCATGAGGCTGGGCGAGGGGACCGGAGCCGCCCTTTCCATGCACCTGCTCGACGCCGCGGCGGCCATCCTCCGGGAAATGGCGACCTTCCAGTCTGCAAATGTTTCACGCGGAGAAATGCCATGAGAAACTTTCTTGCCGCCGTTTCCCTCCTCAGCTGCATCCCGCTCGGAAAATTTGTCCCTTCCGAAAAGGAACTCTCCCGCGCCGTCTTCTGGTTCCCGCTGGCGGGACTCCTTTTCGCCGTGATCTTCTGGGGCATTTCGCGGGGGTGTCTGGTTTTTCTGCCGCCGTTCCTGACCGGAGCGATCCTGACCCTTGCCCCGGAAGTCCTGACCAAGGGATTCCATCTGGACGGTCTGGCCGACACCGCCGACGGTTTCCTCAGCGGACGCGACCGTGCGCGTAAACTGGAAATCATGCGGGACAGCCGCATCGGGACCATGGGCGTCCTCGCAATCGCCTCGCTGTTTCTCCTGAAGTTCTCCGCTATCCTTTCGCTTCTTTCGGCGGCCCCCCTGTCCATTCTCTGGGCCGTGCCGCTGATGATCCTGAACGGTCGCTGCGGCATGGTCCAGCACATTTATTTCAGCCGCTATGCGCGGGAGGACGGACTCGGAAAACTGATGTTCGAGCACAAAAGTTTTGCCGCCTTCCTTTTTGCGACGGCGCTGACGTTCCTCTGCGCCGCCTGTGCCGGACTTCGGCCCGGGATTCTTCTGCTTCCCCTGCTGATCCTCGGCTGGAGTTTCGTCTGGAGCCTCATGACCAGACGAATCATCGGCGGAGCTACCGGCGACACCATCGGCGCCTGCGAGGAACTTGCCGAACTGCTGACACTCCTCTTTTTCGTGATTTTGATAGATTTTCGCACCTGAGAAATTTGAAAAAATCCCTCGCCCATGCTATTGTCACGGAATCCCGCAAACATTAGGAGAGGGTATTTTCATGAAAAAGAGTTCCAGCCGCGTATTTCTGCTCTTTGGAGCATCCGCATTGTCCGTCACTCTTGCTTCCTGTTCTTTTTTCACGGAACAGAAGAAGGAAGAACCCGCCAAGCCTGAAGTGAA
>CAZORN010000593.1:0-1507 GCA_964581935.1 uncultured Victivallales bacterium | reverse complement strand
CCGTCTGAAACAGGAACGCCGCGCCGTCATCCTCGCGCACAATTATGAACTCGCCGAGGTGCAGGACATCGCCGACGTCACGGGCGATTCCCTCGAATTGAGCATCCGCGCCGCCGAAACCCAGGCGGAAGTCCTTCTCTTCTGCGGAGTCAAGTTCATGGCCGAAACCGCCAAGATTCTTTCCCCTTCCAAAACCGTTCTCCTGCCAGTGCTCTCCGCCGGGTGTCCCATGGCCGACATGGCCGACGCCGCGGCGCTGCGCGACCTCAAGAGCCGCCACCCCGGCGCCGAGGTGGTCACCTATGTCAACAGCACCGCCGAAGTCAAGGCGGAGTCCGACATCTGCGTGACCAGCGCCAACGCGGAAAAGATCGTCGCCCGGATTCCCGTCGGAAAGGAGATCCTCTTCGTTCCCGACCGGAACCTCGGACAGAACATCATGAACCGCACCGGGCGCAAGATGGTCCTGTGGCCCGGCTACTGCCCCACGCACCGCCGGATCGAGAACGCCGAACTGGAACGCCGCAAACGCGAATTCCCGAACGCAGTCGTGCTGGCGCATCCCGAGTGCAACCCGGAGATCGCCCCGCTCGTGGATGAATTCCTGAGCACCGGCGGCATCTGCGCCTACGCCCGGAAAAGCCCGGCGAAGGAGTTCATCATCGTCACGGAGATCGGAATTATGCATCGGCTCCAGAAGGAAAATCCCGGCAAGGTCTTCATTCCGGCTTCCGCGCAAGCCATCTGTCCCTTCATGAAACTCATCCGGCTGGAGGACGTCTGCCGCTCGCTGGAAAACATGGAATTCAAGATAGAGATGCCCCGCGAACTGATGGACCGCGCCAGAATCCCGATCCAGAGAATGCTGGAAATGTCAAAATAAACGGCCCGTCCGGTTCCGGACCGTCAGGAGTCGTCTGCCGTGCTGAAAACCGACTACATCATTCTGCGCAAGACTCCGTTTCAGGAGACCAGCCTGATCGTGAACGGGCTCAGCCCCGATTACGGGCGTCTGGATTTTCTCCTGAAGGGGGCCTGCGGGACGGGCGCGAAGAAATTTCCGTATGCGGGACTCTTCCGCGAGCTCGCGATCGAGTTCCGGGAAACCGGAGGCAATTCCAATCTTTTCTACATGAAGTCGCACGAGCCGAAGGCCTGCTACGACGCCATCGCCAATCATCCGGAAAATTACCTGAAGGCGTGCGATTACGCCCGTTTTCTGCTCAAGCACACGCATTCCATGCTGGAATTGCCGCTGACCTACCGCTCGCTGACCGTGCTTCTGAGACGGCTGGCGGGCCCCGTGGACGGCACCTTCCCCGTTGCGTCGGCGAAACTCGTGTTCCTTCAGGAGTCCGGCTTCGTGCCGGAAGCGGGCGCGGAAGACCCGAAACGGGCGTCCGCGCTGGAAGCGATTCTGGAATACGCGCTCACGGAGGACTCGCCCGCGCCGCCGTTTTCCGAGGACTACCGGAAACAGCTGATCCAGTGGACGGACGCCCTGTGC
>CAZORN010000592.1:0-1514 GCA_964581935.1 uncultured Victivallales bacterium | reverse complement strand
TCGGGGATCAGAAGCAGGGTGTTGCCTTCCGCGAAATCCTCCGAGTGCGCCTTGCGGTGCGCATAAAGCTGATAGATCGTATTGAGCTGCATGAGCTGCATCCCGGTGCGCGAATACAGTTCCGCTTCGGGAACGACCTTGAAGACTTCCTCGGGCACATTGTCCGTGCGCGAATCGCGATAGTTGTAGGGATCGCGGGTGAAGGAACCGTCCGGCTTCAGGATCACGTAATCCACGCCCCACGTATCGATTCCCATGCTCTTTATGTCCGGATATTTTACAAACGCCTTGCGGACGCCTTCCTTGAGTTCGGCGAAGATGTGCGACAGATCCCAATGAAGGGAATTTCCACGCCGGGCGGGGCCGTTCTCGAACCGGTGCATCTCCTCGAGTTGAAGAATCCCGTTTTCCAGAGTTCCGACAATTGCGCGTCCGCTGGAGGCGCCGATATCGATAGCAAGATACTTTTCCGAACCCATTCCGATCTTCTCCTTTTATTGTCTGACAGTGGTCATACGGAATTTTACACCGGAAACGGGTTGTTTTCAAATTACTTTTTGGAAACAGTCATGAATTTTTCTTGCGTCAAATGATACTGCAATGTATATTGATGGGGAGAAAAGAACCACCGAAAGGGCATGGATAGTGGATAAGGAACTGATCATCAGGACGGGAGCGGAGACGCTTCAGACGGAAATCGAGGGGCTGGAATATCTGAAGAACAATCTGGGCGACGCTTTCGCGGAACTGGTCCGGATGAGCATAACGATTCTCGACAAAGGCGGAAAAATCGTCGTCTGCGGCATCGGCAAGAGCGGACACGTCGGCAAAAAGATCGCCGCCACCCTCGCAAGCACGGGCTCGCCCTCCATCTTCGTGCACGCCGTCGAAGCCATGCACGGCGACCTCGGAATGATCAGCGAAGGCGACCTGGTCCTCGCCCTCAGCTACAGCGGCGAAAGCGACGAGCTCGTCCGCGTCATCCTTCCCGCCAAACGCCTCGGCGTCACCGTCGCCTCCTTCACCGGCAACCCGCAGTCGTCTCTTTCGAAACTTTCCGACCTCACCGTTCCCATGAGCATCCCGCGCGAAGCCTGTCCCTTCAACCTCGCGCCAACCACCAGTTCCACGGCCACTCTCGCGCTCGGCGACGCCCTCGCCATGACCCTTCTCCAGCTCCGACGTTTCACCAAGGAGAAATACGGACGCCTTCATCCCGCCGGAGCCATCGGACGCGCCGTCACCATGCGCGTCGCGGACGTCATGCGTTCCGGCGACCGCCTTGCAAAGGTCCATCCGGAAAACACCATCAAGGAAACCATTCTCGCCATGACCCATGCGCACGGCGGTTCCGCGGTCGTCGTCGACAACGACGGCAAGCTCCTCGGCATCTTCACCGACGGCGATTTCCGCCGCAAGGCCGACAGCGACATGGCGATCCTCTCCCGCAAGGTCGGGGACGTCATGACCGTCAAGCCCGCCTCCATCCGCGCGGACGCCCTCGCCATCGAGGT
>CAZORN010000591.1:0-1516 GCA_964581935.1 uncultured Victivallales bacterium | reverse complement strand
TGGTGGCGGCTACCGGACTCGAACCAGTGACCTGTGGATTATGATTCCATCGCTCTACCGACTGAGCTAAGCCGCCATTGTTGGGCATAATATAACGGTGAATCAATCTTTGTCAAGCTGAGTGCGTATACAAAATCGAAAAAATAACCGAGTTTCTTCCGAATGGAAACCCTTTTCCGGCAATTCTCCGGTTGTCCTCGCGGCCCCTCCCGGATAAAATAGCATTTTTTTTTGATTCCAAATATTGAAAATTGAATAAAAAAGATATATATTTACAGGTTACAAGGAAATAGAATCCCTCAAGACAAGGAGCGTAATCCGATGATTACCGGACAGCAGGAACTCGAAGACCTGATTATGGCGGCAGCCCAGGAGAACAACGACGCGGCCGTGATAAAACTTCTCGCCGAAATCAAAACCGCCGAGCTGAAGACCCTCAAAGAATCCGGCGCAAGTTTCGATTTTCTCTTCGACACATGGGACGAATCCGTATTCAAAAGCGAGGAAAAAGCATCCGTCTGCCTTTTTCTCGCCGAAAATTCCGTCCTGGATTCCTCCTCGTTCCGGATCGCCCTTCACAGTGCGATCCGTAAATTTTTACCCCCCTACATCTCCAGCCCGGCCGTCGCGAAAGCGGTGGGGGCGCGCGACCAGTCGGTGTGCGTCCACGATGTGGCGCACCGCATCCACAAGCTCCAGAAGCTGAAAACCAGCGCGTATGTATTCCAGTTCGAATCCAAGACCTGGGGCCGTATCATCAACGTGGACAAAGTGGTCGCCTCCATCGCGATCAGCACGTTCTCCACGGGCGGCCAGATTTCCGTTCCGATCTCCAGTGCGCTGGGCGGCTGCTATTTCTTCGAACCCAGCATGGAAATGACCAACATCATCTCGACCGGCAAAAGTTCGCTCCGCGACTCCGGTTTCTATCGCGAAAAACTCAATCATTACTCGCTTGGCGACCTCTCGGAAACCAAATGCCGCGAAATCATCCAGCGGATGTTCGTCCCGGTTCTTCTTTCCATGGAAGACTTCTCCGCATGGTGGGAAAAAGAAGTCCCCACGGTGACGGTCGCCCCAAAACAGCGGACCTTCCGCGACGCCCGGAGCATTCTGGAACTCCACACCCTGCTGTCCACGCTTTCTCCGGAAGAAATCAAGGTGAATGCCGAAGCCGCACAGAAACTGGCGAAGCTCTTCACGAACGTCCGTCCCGGCATGACGCCGAAGGATCAGGAGATGCTGGCCGAGTGCATCGCCCAGCTCGCCGATGCAGCGGACGACGCCACGCTCCGCATCCTGTTTTCAGGCATCCGGGGCAAAGTTCCTTTCCTTCCGGGCGAAGTCACGGAATCCATTCCCTTGAAGAATCTGGAAGTCTGGGGCCGTCTGCCGGTCCGTCTTTTCCCGGGATTCCTGAAAGTGTCCTCCCTGCTTTATTCCCGGCTTGAGATCGCCAAGCTGGCGATGATCCTGCCGCTCCGCTGTCTCACGATCATTCTCGAAACCCTGACGG
>CAZORN010000590.1:0-1519 GCA_964581935.1 uncultured Victivallales bacterium | reverse complement strand
TTTCTGGCGCGGATTCAACTCCATGCTGATCCGGCTGGACTATTTTCAGGCATCCCTCAAGATGATGGTGCTTCATCCTGTTGCCGGGGCGGGATGGGGGGAATTCCTCAACGACTATCTGGTCCTGAAGGATCTGGTCAATGACGAGGCTCCGCATTCTCCGCACAACTTCGTTCTCACGCTCGGTTCGCAATGCGGCGTTTTCGCCTTCCTTGCGGCGCTGGCGGTTCTGGTGTTTCCGCTGGCGGCGGCCATTTACCGCTTGTCCGGAAGCGGGAAGGAGGATCCGGACCGTCCGATGAAAGCCGCTTTTCTTTTCGGTCTCGGTGCGTGGACGTTCCACTCCATGCTGGAACTCAACTACGAGACGCCTGCTTCGGTCGGGCTGGCCGCACTGCTGGGCGTCATGGTGTTGTCCGTCCCGGAAAGCATGCCGTGGACGGCCCGCATTCCTGAAAAATTCTTCACCGGCAGGATTTTCTCGTCCGTCTTTCTTCTGACGGCGGCGTCCCTTGCCGCATCGACGCTGCTGATGTCTCCGCGGGTGGTTTCCGCCGAAATGAACTATGATCTGCTGTATACTTCCACGGACCGCCGCTTCGCTCCGGACCCCTCCAAGCCCCCGCCGGACGTCCAGACCGTCAGGGATATGCTTTCCCGCTGCGAGAAACAATCGCCGTTTCCTTATGCCGCCGTCTCGGGCTATCTCTTTCAGCAGGGCCCTTTCTATGCGGAAGACGGCATTGCAATGCTCGACGAGGCGATCCGCCTTTCTCCCAAAAGATCCGCCTTTTACTACCGGAAATACCGGATTCTCCAGCTGCTTCCCGGCCGCGCGGCGGAAGCGGAAAAGAATCTGGAAAAGGCGCGCGCCCTCTCCCCGAAGAACCCTCAATACTATCCGGACGGAATCACTCCGTACGGGACAAGAACCTACTAGGAGCTGTTTTCCATGCCGGTCGATTATGAACTCATCAAGGCGTTTCTGAACGAAAAAGATACCTTTGCGAAAGCCAACGGAATCCGGATCGAAACGATCCGGGAGGGATATGCCGAGGCTGTTCTGGAGGTCAACGAGAATTCCTTCAACGGAGTCAATACGGTCCAGGGCGGCGCCATCTTCACGCTGGCCGATTTCGCCTTTGCCGGAGGCGCGAATTCGTGGGGGGAACGGTGCATCGCAATGAACGCCAGCGTCGCCTTTGTGCGTCCGGGAACGGGCCGGTTCCTGCGCGCTGTCGCCAAAGCCGCCAGCAAGGGACGCCGGAGCTGTCTTTTCGATGTGGAGGTATTCAACGATCAGGAAAAGCTTGTGGCGAAAATGTCCTTCACCGGTTTCTTCTACGAAAAATGACCTGATTCAGGGGGACGTCCGGACCGCTCCGGGCGGGAGAGTCCGCATGGAATTTTTCCGCACGAATGCCGCAATATCCGCAATCAAGCGGCGGGAGACCTCCTCTTTCCGGTAATATTCATCCGGCATGGACTTTCCGCGTCCCTTCTGCATCATGTGGTTCAG
>CAZORN010000589.1:0-1524 GCA_964581935.1 uncultured Victivallales bacterium | reverse complement strand
TCATTTCCAGCGGGACCAAGAAACTCTCCTCGGCGCCGATCACCCAGTACGGCGTAAACTCCTCGCTCCTCCGCTCGAAAAAGCCGTTCACCCTCAAAATCGCCGATGAAGAATATCTGGGCATGGCCATGCCTTTTGCCGAATATACCATCGTCGGAATCCTTCCCAAAAAGGAAATGTATCTGAGCCGCAATTCCATCATCTTCATTCTGATCGTCGTGAACCTCATCCTTTTCGGCGTGGTCTTCGTCCTCGTTTCCGTGCTGGTCCAGAAACTGGTCATCTCGGGCATTTACAAGGTCAACGACTCCCTTTCCATGATCACCGCAGGCAACCTGGAGGAAAAGGTAAACGTCCATAATTCCAGTGAGTTCAGTTCACTTTCCTCCGGCATCAACTCCACCGTGGAAGCCCTCAAACAGGCCATTTCCGACGCCGCGGCGAGAATCGACGCCGAACTCGAATTCGCGAAAGCCATTCAGTTTTCCGCCCTCCCGCGCATCTTCCCCCCCTACCCCGACCGTACGGAATTCGACCTTTTCGCGACCATGCGCACGGCCAAGGAGGTCGGCGGAGACTTCTATGATTTCTTCCTGGTCGATCAGGATCATCTGGTCTTCCTCGTCGCGGATGTCTCCGGCAAAGGCATTCCCGCCTCCCTCTTCATGATGGAAGCCAAAACCCAGCTCCGGAATCTCGCGGAGTCCGGAATGGCTCCGGACGCGGTTTTCAATGAAGCCAACAAACGCCTCTGCTCCAATAATGAACGCGGGATGTTCGTCACCGCCTTTTTCGGAAAACTGGAAATCTCCACCGGAAAGCTGGTCTGCGTAAACGCCGGACACAATCCGCCGCTGCGCCGTTCTTCGGAAGGCGTTTTCGAACCCCTCAAATTCCGGCGCGGCCTCGTCCTCGGAGCGATGGCGGACGTACGTTACCACAGTCACGAATTCACCATCATCCCCGGCGACGACATTTTCCTTTACACCGACGGTGTGACCGAAGCCCAGAACACACAAGGAGGCTTCTTCGGCGAAAAGCAGCTCGTGGATACCATGAACGCTCTCCCGAAAGACGCCTCCCCGAAAGATCTTCTCAGCGGAATCCAGAGGGAAATCGACGCCTTCTCCACCGGTGCGGAACAGGCCGACGATATTACTCTGCTCTGTGTCAAATACTGTTCCCCGGCTGGAAAAAGCCTGGAACTCGATGCAAATACGGATGCGCTCCCGAAACTCCTCGCCTGGCTGGAAATCAATCTGGACAAGACCGGCGTCTCCCAGACCGCCAAAACCAGAATTCTCATCGCGTCCGAGGAGATCTTCGTCAATATCGCCCATTATGCCTACGCGTCCTCCGGCGGAAAAGCGATCGTCGCATTTTGCGACGAAGGAGACGCCCTGCGCCTCACCTTCACCGACTCCGGCCTCCAGTTCAATCCTCTCGAGCACAAGATGCCCGACGTCACCCTCGAAGCGGATGAACGCACCTGCGGAGGTCTTGGAATTTTCATGGTCAAAAACA
>CAZORN010000588.1:0-1529 GCA_964581935.1 uncultured Victivallales bacterium | reverse complement strand
TTTATCTACGGATTCCTGATGTGGCAGTACAGCCGTCAGAAGTTCACTCCGATTGAACGGGTCAAGATGGAAAACGAGGTTTTTGCCGGACGCCGCGCCTTTACCCCGGAACTGGGGGATATGGAGCAGAAGGTCAATCAGGAGCTTACCCGGAGGATCGAGACCGCGCAGAAACTGGGGGAAGCCCTGCCCGACCTTACGGGCGTCTCCCGGCGCAAGTTCATCCAGACGATCCGCATGGAGATCCTTGCTGGAATGGGAGAAGTCAAGCCCGGCGAACTCAAGACCTGGACCTACGGAGGGCTTCCCAAGGAATATTCCGGCCCGGTCTACATCGGTTACCGTGCTTATTCCGGCAACCTCGGTTCCCGGAACCAGAAGATCGGAGAAGGATTCTGGGTCATCCGCTACAGCCAGAAAATCTACGATGAAAATTCAAAAGGACCGGACGGCAAGCCTGTAGTGAAGGATGTCCGCGAAGTTCCTCTTCAGCTTCCTCCGGAACAGATTCTGACCAGCGCCTATAAGGAGTTTCTGATTCCGGGAGAAATCCTGATCTACAACGGGACGGCCTCCATCGGATTTGCGAATCTGATGCAGGGGAAAGTCGGGGAAAGCCTTCATTTTCAGGTGATGGAAAGTCCGCGTCTGCTGCTCAAGGAAACATCGTTCCTGAACAACTACTGCCGTGCGATGCTGTCCGTGGCCATGGGCATTTTCGCGCTGGGGCTGATTGCGTCCTCCTTTGCCGCGTTTCTTTCGATGCCGACCGCGGTGTTCATTACCCTGTCGTATGTGGTGACGGGGCTCTTCTCCTCCTATCTGATCGCCTCGATCGAGAGCACGGCCGGAGAGACGTCGTTTCTGGATGCGCTCGGCACCCACTTGGCCTCGCTGATGATTTCGCTGCTGATTCCGGTTCAGAATTTCTTCGTGTCCGGCCTGCTTTCGACGGGAACCCTGATCGAATTTTCCTATCTGATGGGGTTGCTGTTCTTCAACATTATTTTGAAGGGGCTTCCCCTCTGTCTGTTGGGCCTGTGGCTCTACTGGCGGCGGGAGACGGCTCTGGCAATGAAACAATAGGAATTTGACATGTCAGGAAAACGCCCGGTCCTTTTGATTGTGATTATCGCAGGCCTCCTGCTTCTGTTCGCCAACATGTTTGTGCAGTCGCGCCTGGACAAGACGATCCGTGACTACAAACTGGTGGATGAGCAGTTCGTGGAAGGCGCGCCTCCGATGGTGGCTTTTACGACGGTCGCCCTCGGCGGATTCCGCGGCCTGATCGCGGACTTCTTCTGGCTCCGGGCGATTTCTCTTCAGGAAGAAGGCAAATATTTCGAGATGGTCCAGCTCGCTTCGTGGATTACGAAACTCCAGCCGAAATCGACGGCCACCGCGGCGTATCTGGCATGGAACATGGCCTACAACATTTCCGTGACATTCAGCATGCCGGAAGACCGCTGGCGGTGGGTCAACAAGGGAATCGACCTGTATCACGAAGCCATACAATACAATCCGAACGA
>CAZORN010000587.1:0-1530 GCA_964581935.1 uncultured Victivallales bacterium | reverse complement strand
GGTCGCTTCTGCGGTGGCCGAGGTGATCGAAGCCCGTCTCGGAAATGGAAAAGTCGCTTCCGAAACGGTTCTCCCCTACCTTCTCCTCTCCCGCGGCAGCGTCCGGAATCGCCCGGCATAGTGTTCGATTTTTTGCCGCATTCTAAAAATGGATGCGGCGTGAGTCGGAAGATTATTCGATTCCGTAGGTGGCGAGCTTGCGGTGGAGGGTCCGGCGGCTGATTCCCAGCTTGTCGGCCGCTTTGGTCCGGTTGCCCTTGCACTCTTCGAGGGCGCGGGCGATCAGGAGTTTCTCATTGCGTTCAAGGTCGCAGGAGGAAGCCCCGAGGATCGTTTTCGTGATTCCGGGCGTGATTTTCTCGCGGATGTTGATCGGGACGTTGTCCAGTTCGATGGCTTGTCCGCGCGTGAGGACGACCATCCGTTCGACGCAATTTTTGAGTTCGCGGATATTGCCCGGCCAGGAATAGGAACAGAGGGCGGACATCGCACTTTCCGAAATCGTCATGGGCGGACGCCCGTTTTCATTGGCGAAATAGGTCAGGAAATGGTTGACGAGGGGAGGGATGTCCTCCTGACGTTCCCGGAGCGGGGGAATGTGGATGGAAACCACGTCCAGACGGTAGAAAAGGTCTTCGCGGAAAGTGCCCTCGGCGACCATGGCGGAGAGGTCGCGGTTGGTCGCGGTGACTACGCGGGTGTCTACCTGAAGCGTCTCCATGCCGCCGATGCGCTCGAAGGAGCGGGTTTCGAGGACACGGAGGAGTTTGACCTGGGTGGAGAGGGGGATTTCGCCGATTTCATCGAGGAAAAGCGTGCCGCCGTCGGCCAGCTCGAAACGCCCCTTGCGCTGTTCGTTTGCGCCGGTGAAGGCGCCTTTTTCGTGACCGAAGAGTTCGCTTTCGAGGAGCGTTTCGGGGAGAGCCGCGCAATGGACTGGAACGAAGCGTCCGGTCCGTCCGCTGAACTGGTGGATGGCCTGAGCGATGAGTTCCTTGCCGGTGCCGCTTTCGCCGGTGATGCTGATGGTGGCGCGGGTGGGGGCCACCTGCCGGACGTTCTCGATAATTTTCTGGATGGCGGCGGAATTTCCGATGATGCTTTCAAACCCGAATTTGGAGTCGAGGCGCTTCTTGAGTTCGGCGTTTTCCTCTTTGATGCGTCCGGATTCGAGCGCGCGGTCGATCAGGATTTCGAGCTGGTCGAGGTTGACGGGCTTGGTGACGAAGTCGAAGGCGCCGCGTTTCATGGCGTCGACGGCGGCCTCGATAGAGCCGTAGGCGGTGAAGAGGATGCAGGGCGGCGGCGGGGACTTCTTGAGGGTTGCGTCGAGGATGGTCAGCCCGTTTGCGCCGGGCATCCGGATGTCCGACAGCACCAGATCGTAGTTGTTGCGCGCGAGAAGATTCATCCCGATTTCGCCATCTTCAGCGATGGTGACTTCGTAGGACGGACGCAGGAATTTGGCGAGGGCCTCGCGGGTGCCGCGTTCGTCGTCGACGATGAGGATGGCCGGGCGTTCATTTTTTT
>CAZORN010000586.1:0-1536 GCA_964581935.1 uncultured Victivallales bacterium | reverse complement strand
TTTTTTTGATTTCTTTTCAAAACGGATTATAGTGTGATTATTGCAAGATCAGAAAAAGGTCAGGAATTCATAATGTCGCAACAAACGAAAAATCAACTCAGACCGCAGGTGGTCGATCTTCTCGCTAGGGTGATCGTGCCCTTAGTCGGGACGGGTGTACTCACGGCAGCAGAGCATGAGATAGTTTTTTCCAATCTACGCTATTTGGCTCGTCATGGAACCCCCATTCCAGCCATATTTCCGAAATTTCTTACTCCCCAGGAAGTCGCCGAACTGCTGAGTGTCTCCTACAGCCAGCTCCGTGCGCTCGAGAAAGAGGGGGCCTTTCCGTTCAAGCGGCATATGATCGGCGGGAAGACGGTCCGGTATCTCAATACGGAGGTCATTGCATACATGCTTTCTTCCGAACCGGTTGATAAAAACCATGAAAGTCGCGAAGCCGACAAGGGAGGTGCTGAAACAGAAAACGCTGAGTGAGAAAGAATCTGCGACTTCAACGAAAAATAACCCTAAAATAAGGAGATTTCAATGAAAAACGAAGTCGGATCGGAAGAGGCCAGAAAGGCCCTGTTGGATGAATGCGAAAGCATCATCACCAAAAACAAAACCCGCGCCGCAGAAGAGGCGCGTGCGTGGGCGCTCATTGAGCGTAATGAACTTTGGAAGGAAGCCGGAGAAAAGGACTTTGCCGACTACAAGAAAAAGCTTGGATTCAGTCCTTCCTACGTGAGTCGCGTACTTTGCTTCGGCCGCCTGCTCCTTGACGCGGATGTCCCAAAAGGGCTCGAACCGGCGGAAACCGCCGTGCGCCCGCTCCTCAAAGCGTGCTATGACGGGAAAACCCAGGTCGACCTTTATCGGGCAGCCTGCAAGCGGCGGAAAGAAATGGAATGCGAACAAAATTCCCGGAATGAAAAACCGTCTGCGAAACCGGAACTCTCGGGCGCGAGGGGCGAGGAGAACGGCGGCGAAGACATCGCGAGTTCGAATGATCTCGGAGACGCGGCCGCCAGTGCAACGGACATGGCCGGTGGTGCGCCAGAGCGGGTCTCGGCCGATATGACGGATGAAACTGTCGCGATGGACCCGGAACCCGAGGAAGCCATCGACGTCGTGCCGCTCGCCGCAGACATCCGGATGACGCTGAATAGTTTTCGAGCCAGTTCCACCGATGAGATTTTTTTGACTTCCATCGAGGTCAAGGTGAGCGTGGATGCTGATTTCGTCAAGGATGTGCTCGACGTGTATTCAGAGAAGATTCGAAGTGTCCGGCTCTTGTGCGAGGTCGTAAAACAATTCAAGAGCAAAGCGAAAACATTCGACGCGACGACCGCCGAAAAAGTCAAGGAGTTCGCGCTCGAGAAGCAGCAAAACGAGTTGAAGGAACTCTCGGACGCCATAAATGGTGAACCGGACTCGAATTCGAAGGAGGAAGTCGAAGAATAAGAAAAAAAAGCATTGCGAGTGTTCGCCCCCCAGGCCGGGGGGCGATCTCGAACCCTATACCGAAACGGATCGAAATTGAACTACAATTTG
>CAZORN010000585.1:0-1542 GCA_964581935.1 uncultured Victivallales bacterium | reverse complement strand
AGCCCCATTGCATAGCTCATTTTCTCATTGTCGTTCTGAAAGGTTTTCGCCATTTTTCCATGAATCCTGTATTTATGGGATTCATCCTTGCGCCGGTCCCGGGCGGACCTGTCGCAATCCGGATGAATGTGAGAGGATAGTATACTCCGTTTCAGGAACTTTTCAAACGCAGCGGGCGAAAAGACCGCGGAATCCCTGCCGGATGGTATTGCGTCAGCCGAAGACGCTCTGAAATAAATAAAAAATCTTGCAATCCGGCCGGAAAGGAAGTATTGTAATAGTTCCATGAATCATTAGTCACAACACGCGAGGTTCTGCGAATGAGCGAAACTGTTTTGAAGACGCGATACACCGGCCTGACGGAAGAAGAAGTTTTGAAAAGCCGTCTGGAGCACGGGGAAAACCGGATGACTCCCCCGAAACGTCAGCCCTGGTGGAAACTTCTTTTTGCCAAATTCGACGATCCCGTCATCCGCATTCTGATCATTGCGGCGCTCATTTCCATGTGTACCGGGGAATGGATCGAGGGGACCGGAATCATCATCGCGATTCTGCTGGCCACGGTTCTGGCTTTTCTGAATGAGTTCAAGGCGGAAAAGGAGTTCGACGTCCTCAACCGGGTCAGCGATGATGTCCCTGTGAAAGTGATCCGCGACTCCAAGTTCCGGACGGTCCCGAAGTGGGAGCTGGTGGTGGGCGACATCCTGTTCGTCGAGCTGGGAGAGGAAGTTCCCGCGGACGGCATTGTGCTGGAAGCGGTGAATCTTCAGGCGGACCAGTCCAAATTGACCGGCGAATCCGATCCCGTCCGTAAAATCAGCGAAGAAGAGGCGGCCGCAAATCCGCACGGAGAAGAAACCTATCCGGTGTATATGCTGCTGCGCGGTTCGCCGGTGGTGGACGGTCACGGTTATGTGAGAATCGTTGCGGTCGGCGACCGTTCTGAAATCGGGAAGACCGCGGCTGCGGCTGTCGAGGAGACGGAGGGCGAAACCCCGCTGAACGAACAACTGGGACGTCTCAGCCGTCTGATCGGCGTTGTCGGCTTCAGTGCTGCGGCCATCACCTTCGGCGCGCTTGTGGTGCACGGATATTTCATCGGCGAAATCCAGCAGGCGACCGGACAATGGCTGATCTCCGGCGTGCTTCTGGTCGCGCTTCTTACCGCGCTTTCAAGAATCTGGCTTCCGGTCCTTTTCGACGGCGTGGAGTTTCTTTCCGGAAAGAATCGGATGCCCGCCTGGCTGGCCTCCGGCGGAACGCGTGAATGGATGCTGTCGCTCGGCGCCGGTGTCCTGATTCTGCTGTGCGGTGCCGGCCTTCTTTACTTCGGAGGAACGGTTTCCGGGAAGGTGTCCGGGTGGATCGCCCCGGAGGCGCTGTCGCAGTTCATCAAGTTCTTCATGGTCGCCGTGACCCTGATTGTCGTGACCGTCCCGGAAGGCCTTGCCATGAGCGTCACGCTCAGCCTGGCCTACAGCATGAGGAAGATGACCGCGGCGAACAATCTGGTCCGCAAGATGCACGCGTGCGAAACGATCG
>CAZORN010000584.1:0-1543 GCA_964581935.1 uncultured Victivallales bacterium | reverse complement strand
TCGGAATTTTCCGGCAGGAATTTCTGCTGGGTGAAGAGTCTGCCCGCGCATTCCCGGACCGGCTTTTCCCGGGAGGCCAGCGCCTGAAGCATCAGATTCGGACGGGGGCCCGTCAGGGCTTCCAGCATGTCCGTGCATTGCCGCAGGGGACAGAGAGTCCCGAAGATGGCTCCCAGGCAAAGGTCCGCCAATGTGTGCGAGGCTTTCAGATGAAGCCACGCGCCGTTCGGCTCGTAATCCATATAAGGAGTGCCGCGTCCCAGCAGATAGGGAAGGAAAATCGGAAGGGATTCGCTGAACTGCGCTTTTTCGGCCTGACGGAAGAAATCGTCTACGGAAAGATGGTGCATCCGGGCGAGCCATTCGAAGGAGAATCCGCCGGACGGCACCGAGCCGAGATAGAGTTCCCGTTCCGGATCGGCGTGTGCGAAAACGAAGAGTTTTCCGGCGAGCTTCCGTCCGGTCCCGCGTTCTCCGGTTCCGAGAAGCTGTCCGGAGGTTCCGAGAGTCAGTGTGAGGGTTTCATCGTTCACGCCTCCTCCGAGGGCCGCGCTGGAGAGGTCGCCCAGACCGGTGACGACGGGAATGCCTTCCCGGAGGCCGGTCCGCCGTGCGGCGTCCGCGGTGACTTTTCCGCAGAAGGAGGCGGAGGGCAGAATATCGGGTAGCTTTTCACTGTCGAGTTCCAGGTCGTCGAGGATTTCTTCGGACCAGGAGGAGTTCGCCAGTTCCATCAGCAGGGTGCCGGAGGCGTCCGTGGGATCTGTGACGAAATGTCCGGTGAGCGAATAGGATATGAAGTCCTTGCTCTGGAGGAACTTGTTGATGCGCGCATAAAGAGCGGGCGACTGTTTTTTCATCCGCATGATTTTGGGAAGGGTGAAGACCGGAGTGGAACAGTTGCCGAATTTGTCATAGAGGAGGTCGCCATAGCGGAGATTGAGGGAATCCGACTCCTCCGTGGCGGAGTTGTCGCTCCACAGAATCGCGGGGGCAAGAGGCATGCCCTCCGGATCGACTCCGAGGAGGGCGTGCATGTTACCGGTCAGGACCACGGCGTCGGGCTGGATTCCAGATTCTGCGTTGAGCTCGCGGAGGAGCTCGTCGGCGGTTGCGGACCAGATCAGGGCGTCCTGAAGACTGGGGGAGGCGGCGCGCGCCAGACGCCGGCTCCGGAGATGGCTCATGGTTCCTTTTTCATCGAACAGCGCGCATTTTATCCGGCTGGTTCCAATGTCGATCGCAACGAGATTCGGCATACAGTTCTCCGTCAGGGCAGCATGAAGGAATCGCGGATTCCGGGAAGGTTCAGAAGTTTTTCATTCTGTTCGCGTCCGCCGGGGACGTTGGAACTGAGGAACACCGGGGGTTCGATTCCCATGGCGACCAGTTTTTCGACGGACAGGGCGGAGACCGCCTGCATGATGAAGGAGCCCGCGATGGTGGAAAGCGGTCCCATGCGGCATTGTCCGGCCTGGATGGAGGCGTCGCCTTTCGGGACATGGTTGTCGATGATGACCGCCTTGGAACGGAAGGCCCAGAG
>CAZORN010000583.1:0-1548 GCA_964581935.1 uncultured Victivallales bacterium | reverse complement strand
TGAAAAACGGAGCCGTCGCCCCCGCCGCGACATGCTGAACAAGGATGACCGGCATCCCCGCCTTTTTAGCGGCTGCGATCGCCTGAATTATTTTTGTCTTGCAGGCGTCGGCGTTCCATAAAGGAAATTTGCCGCCGGGAAAATAGTCGTTCTGCAGATCGATCACCAGCAATGCTTTTTTTTCTACCATTTTGTCAAATCCTCCCGTTCCCCCTTAAAATACCGGTTGTTCCGCATCAATTCAAGGGCGGAGTCGTTGGTTTTCCGCCATCCGGAGAATATTACACGCAAAAGAAGGACGGCCTCATAAGCCGAGCCTCCGGATTTTCCGAAACAGGAGCGGTCCGGGCGCCCTGCCCGTGGAAACAGTGCGGATGGTTCAACGCGGAAAAATTCAGGTTGCTGAAGAAAAACGCCCTGCTGGTGAATATGTCGCACGGAGGGGGCATCGGCGGGAAGGCTCTGATCGAGGCAGTTTCGTGATTCCGCCGCGAACTGAATTGCCGACGTACAAACTCAAACGCCGGTTCCGTCGAATCCGGGGATGAAGTCGGAACTGGCGGACTCCTCTTCCTGAACGAAACCGTCCTCGATGCCTGAATCGAAAAGATAGTCTTCGACCCGCGCGTATTCCTCGTCCGTGACTTTGCGGGAGAGTGCGGGAAAATCATTTGCCCGACCGCAGGGAATATACTGGCGCATGAGGCTGAAAAGCACTTCGCCCGGACGGAATTGCTCCGCCACCCAGTCGATGACGCGGAACGTGTTTTCCACATGGTTCGGCAGAATCAGATGACGGATGACGACGCCGTTGGTCATCAGGCCGTCGTCACCGATGACGTAGGGGCCGCGCTGACGGAACATCTCCAGAATTCCGGCCTTCGCGGCTTCAAAATAGTCCGGGGCGTGACTGTAGCGCATCGCCAGAGCATTGTCGGAATATTTGAGGTCCGGCAGAAAAACCTGAATCTTTCCCTCCAGACGCCGCAGGTTTTCGGGCGTGTCGTATCCGTTGGAATTCCAGACGACCGGGACGGGGAGCGGCTCCGAAAGACTTTCCAGAATTGCATCCGAAAAATGGGTCGGCGTCACGAGATTGATGTTGTGCGCTCCTTGCCCGATCAGTTCAAAATAGATTTCGCGCAGACGGGCCGGCTCAATCTCCTTTCCATAAAATGCGGAGCTGATGTCATAGTTCTGACAGAAGACGCAATGAAGGTTGCAGCCGCTGAAAAAGACGGTTCCGGAACCTTTCGTCCCGCTGATGCAGGGCTCCTCCCACTGGTGGAGGGCGGCCCTCGCCACGACCGGATTCCAGCCGCAGCGGCAGGCGCCGGGACCCGTCCCGGCCTTCACGGAAAGAGGACGCACGACCGCGCACTTCCTGGCACAGAGGGAACAGGAGTTCATGGATTCGGCGGATTTCATTTTCGGTGTCCCATAAAAAAGTTCGCCGTACGGCTGAAAATCTGCCGCGCGGCGAACCCGTTTTCATTCAGCGGACCGTTTTTGAGACGGTCAGATTTTGCGGTAGGCGTCCCACTTGGG
>CAZORN010000582.1:0-1551 GCA_964581935.1 uncultured Victivallales bacterium | reverse complement strand
TCCTGAGCGGGACATTTCATGATGCCGTTGCGGTATTTCACCGGAATATTGGTGGGATACGAAGTGCTTACATCGGGGTTGTCCACATTGATTCCCATGTGATACCGTGCGTAATAGCTCCAATACATGCCGGAGGTTCCGCCCATTCCGCGGAGTGTTCCGTTGATGGGGAGAACGATATCCTTGTTTTCAAGACCGTAGCTGATTACGCCCATTCCGACTTGCCTGATGTTTCCGAGACAGCCGATGATTTTGGCACGGACGCGCGCCTTGTTCAGCGCCGGGAGGAGCATTCCCGCCAGAATGGCGATGATAGCAATGACAACCAGAAGTTCAATCAATGTGAATCTGCGGCATCCTCCGGAAATCAGCATCTTCTCTCTCTTCATAATGTATCTCCTGTCTTTATATATTGTGTGAGATTTCAACCAGTTCGGCCGGATATATTTTCTTCAGGACGGGATAGCTTGCGTCCTCATATTTTTTCCAGAGATATTCCACCGCGTCGGCAGCCATGACATCCAGCGGCATTTTGATGAAAGCATAGGGATAGTCGAAAAATTTTGCAAGATAATCGATATCGTCAAAGCAAAGGATGTCGGGTGTGTTTTCAGGACGGATTCCCAGCAACTGGAACGCTTTGAAAAGAGGCAGGGCAAAAGAACCGTTTTCCAGAAAGAGGGCCTCCGGAACGCCATTCTCTTTCAGGTCCCTGATGATTTCCTCCGTGTAAATCTCAATGGTACACATCGGCATCATACGGCATTCCTCGAATCCGGATTTCGGAAATATATCAAGAACCCCTAGAATGCGGTCTTTTCCCGGAAAGAAGTTGGAAGGGGCAAAAACATAACGGACGCGGGAATGTCCGCGTTTCAGGAGGTATTCCGCGCCGTGGCGGGCCTCCGCCCGGTAATCGCAGGAGACATAGGCCAGTTTCGGATTTTCGAACGGACGGTTGACCGCCACCGGGAAAATCCCCAGTTCCGGAAGACGGATCAGCAGTTGGCTGTCCGAACTTTTTTCGCTCATGAGGGATTTTGCGCAGATCACCCCGTTGCAGAAGCCCGGACGCAGATAGTTCCGGTTGTCGCTGGAAAAACGGGTCAGGCGTATTCCATGACGGTTGCACGCAAGGTCGGTTGAACAGAAAAGTTTGTTGTCATACCAGCCCGCCGATTCATTCTGGGAAATGAAGTCGACCCCGATCGTGCAGATTTCGGACTTGACCGGAGACAGGTTTTCCTCCTCGCCGTCCGGAAGCCGGACAAACCATCCTTTTCCCGCCTGACAGCCGATCAGCCCTTCCTTTTCCAGAGAGCGCAATCCCGAACGTACGGAATTCCGACAGATGGAGAAGCTGTCCGACAGGAGGTTTTCAGACGGCAGGGTTTCGCCGGGAGCGAGTTCTCCGGAACGGATCCGGTCCATCAGGTCCCGGCACATTTCTCCGTAGGATATTTTTCTGCCTTTTTTTGCGGGGGAATTGATCATTTGTTGCACATGTTCGTTTAACTTGTTTATCTTTTCTTTGGTTAATTATAATTGCAT
>CAZORN010000581.1:0-1562 GCA_964581935.1 uncultured Victivallales bacterium | reverse complement strand
AGAAAGCGGTCTACGGTCTCCCGGAACGCTACAGGGCTCAAATCCGCAATGCGGACCTGATCGCGTGTCCGGGATGCTATCCCACCAGTGTTATTCTGCCGACCGCGCCGCTCCTCGCAGCGGGGCTGGTTTCGACGGAAAACATCATTGTTTCCTCCGACAGCGGCGTTTCCGGCGCGGGCCGCAAGGTCGATCTGCCCTACATTTTCCCGGAATGCAATGAAAGCGTCCGGGCCTATGGCGTTGTCCGCCACCGCCACCTGCCTGAAATCGAGCAGGAACTGGCCGTTGCGGCAAAGGTCGGATCTCTTGCGATGAACTTCATTCCGCATCTGGTCCCTGTCAACCGGGGAATTTTCTCCACCATCATTTTGCGTCCGACCTCCGCGTTTTCGCCGGAAGCCGCCGCGGAAGCCTATGCAAAAGCATACGGCACGGAACATTTCGTCCGTGTCCTGCCGTCCGGCAAACTGCCCGACACCAAGAATGTCACGCTCACCAATTCCTGTGAAATCGGATATGTCTTCGATGAACACACTGGAAATCTGATTGTCTGTTCCGTAATCGACAACCTGACCAAGGGCGCATCCGGGCAAGCGGTTCAGAACATGAACATCCGGTTCGGGCTTGACGAGACGTCCGGTCTTCTCTGACCGGGATTCTGTTGTTCCTGGAAATTTCGGGAAGAGTTGCTTTTTTAAAAGTATTCTCTATTTCGGCAATCCAATTTTCTTCTTACGGAACTCATTTGTCCGATTGTTTGACAGGATGCCTTACGAGGTAGGTTCGTGACTCCGTCGCGAACTGAATTTTTTCCCTTCAGTTCGGCAGGAACTGCCGAACCTACCAAAGCAGAAAAAGTGTTTCCTGTCCTCTGCGATCTTTCTTTTTTTGAGATTGCCTCAAAATACGCGCAGGAACGCATTCATGACGTCGATGGACATCGGGACATTGTGCACCCGGACGATTTCCACTTTCGCCGCGGCCAGCGCGCAGAGGATTCCCGCCGTGGCGGAATCCCTTTCGGCCGGCTTTTTTCCGGGGCAGAGTTGCGACAGGAACGATTTCCGGGAAGGTCCGTAGAAGAGGGGCGCGCGGAGACGCTGCCGCAGCACGGCGGCGTTTTTGACCAGCTCGAAATCCTGCGCCGGATTCTTGGCGAAACCGAGGCCGGGATCGAGCAGGACGGCATCGGAGCGGATGCCCGCCGAAACCGCGCGGGCAAAGGCGTCTTCCAGATACAGTCCCACGACGTCGGTCACATTGTCGTAGAGCATGAATTCGGGGTTGCGCATGGTGGCGGGGGTTCCGCGCATGTGCATGAGAACAACCGCCGCGTCATGGGCGGCGACGACCTCCGCCATGCGCGGATCGAAGGTCATCGCGCTGACGTCGTTGATGATGTCGGCTCCGGCGTCCAGAACCGCTTCGGCGACCGCGGCTTTGCGGGTATCCACGCTGAGGATGGCTTCCGGGCGTGCTTCCCGGATTTTCCGGAGGACCGGAAGAAGTCGTTCGATTTCCGTTTCTGCAGGGACCTCAAGCGATCCCGGACGGGTGGA
>CAZORN010000580.1:0-1563 GCA_964581935.1 uncultured Victivallales bacterium | reverse complement strand
AGATGCGTCCGGAAGGCGCTCCCCGCGGCGGCATCATTTCCGTTTCCGTGGAAAAGATCGCCGGTGAAAAGATCGTCTGCGACAAAATCATGCGTTTCCGTCATGCCATCAAAGAGCCCGCCTACTGGGTCATCATGATTTCGGATACCGGTGTCGGCATTCCTCTCGACATTCAGAAAAACATCTACGACCCCTTCTTCACCACCAAGGACAATACCCTTCACAAAGGGCTCGGGCTGAGCGTTGCCATCAACGTCATCAACGATCTCGGCGGGTTTATTGACGTGAATTCCACTCCGGGACACGGGTCCGTGTTCAAGATCTACATTCCCGAACTGGCCGGCGTAGACAACACGGCCACTTCAGCCAACGCCTCGCTGAATGCCGACGACTCGGAAATCGTCCCCGGACAGGGCGTGATCCTGTTCGTCAACGACGATATCTTCATGCGCAAGATCACCAAGAAGCTCCTTGAGAAGCTCGGATACACCGTGGTGGATACCGACAACGGATTCGAGGCCCTCGACATCTACGCACAGAACATGAGCAACATCAAGTGTGTGCTGGTCAACATCAATTCCGGCCATTTCCGGAACATCGATATCTGCACGCACCTCAAGGAAATGGATCCCAACGCCAAAGCCGTGATCATGGTCAATTCCGAATTCGACGATGATGCGGCGCGTCTGCGCGAGGCCGGGTTCAACGACTTCGTCAAGAAGCCTTATTCCGTGCCCCAGCTTTCCCAGCTTCTCAGCAAATACACTGCCGGAGAAGAAGAGCAGCAGGCGTAAAGGCGCGTTGCGTCGGCTCCTGCTTTCTTCCTGTCCTGCGAACCGTTCCGGGCTCCGGCCTTTGCGCCGGGGCTTTTCCGTTTCCCGGAGCCGCTTCTCCCTTCCAGACGAATGTCTCCGTCTGGGGACACGCCCTTTCGCAAAAGCACGCAAGGGCGGAGGAAAATGAAAAAACCCGTCCGCATGGAATCCACACGGACGGGGGGGAGGAATCTTTTCAGGGATCAGTAGCCGAAGACCTGATCGATCTTGAGTTCGGTCACAGGACCGTGTTTCTTGAGCTTCTCGCGGTCGATCTTTTCAATCGGTCCGACGATGAACAGGTCATATTTGCGGGAGGAGACTTCCTTTTTGGCGAATCCCTCGACATCCTTCGGCTGGAGGGCGGAGAGCGCCTGGAATGCGTTCGCGCGCCAGTCGTAGTCGATTCCGATCTTTTTGGCGTTCAGCCAGATTCCGACCAGATTTCCGTAGCGTTTTTCGGCGCACATTCCCTTCATGACCTGCTGTTTGGCCAGTTCGATCTTTTCCGGATAGATGGGGACTTTATGGAAAATGTCCAGCATGGCTTCCACCGCGTCGAAAACCTTGTCCGGCTGGGTTCCGATGTAACCCATGAACACGTCGAACTTGTCCTTCTCGAAAGCATTGGAATAATAAGCGTAGGCGGTATAGGCCAGACTCCGGGATTCGCGGATTTCCTGGAATACCACGTTGTCCAGACCGCCCGCCCCGAAATACTGGTTGAAAAGCATGCTGTCCGGAACCC
>CAZORN010000579.1:0-1566 GCA_964581935.1 uncultured Victivallales bacterium | reverse complement strand
GGATCGCCACCGACAAGGCATGGAATCTTTTCGGCCTGACTCCGCGTTCCAGACACCCCCGCGGAACAGGAAACGGACAACCCGATCTTCTCTAACACAGAGGCGATTTCATGGACTTTCCCGTAAAGTTCCGCCGGTTCTCCCTTGAAATCTTCAGGAAAGTCCTGTCCGTTTCCGCCATGGTCCTTTACGTCGCCTTCGCCCTCTGGTGCTGCGGCGTGATTTATTTCCAGCCGCTCCTGAAATCCCCCCGGCTCACGGTTCCCCTGCTGCTCCTTTACTTCGGCGCTGTGGCCGCGAGCCTTTTCTTTCACCGGAAATTCCCGGCCGGAGTCTGGATCGGAGCCGGAACGACGCTTCTGATCGCCGTTCTGTGGTTCTCGCTCATGAAACCGTCCGACAACAAGGACTGGCAGGTCTCCTGTGCGCGCATTCCGGAAGTCGAGTTCCACCCCGGAACCCGCACGGTGACGGTGAAGAACATCCGCGATTTCCGCTACCGTTCCACCACCGATTTCGATATCCGCTACCTTACGCAGACCTACCCGCTGGACGGCATCCGGGAGGTCGATTACGCCCTCGTCTACTGGGACGGCATGACGCTCATCGGACATGTGATCCTGTCCTTCTGTTTCGACGACGGACGCCGCCTCGCCATTTCCGCGGAAGCCCGTCTGGAAAAAGGAGAGCAGGGCGCCCGTTTCCTTGCCGGAATCTATCGCCAGTATGAACTCATTTACATCGTCGGCACGGAAGAGGACATTTTCCAGCTCCGCACCAATTACCGGCACGAAGAGGTTTTCCTGTATCCCACCACGACCACCCGGAAGCAGGCCGCCCTTCTTCTGGAAGACCTTCTGAAGCGGGCCGCCGACCTCAAGGCACATCCCCGCTTCTACAACACGGTCTTTTTCAACTGCACCAGTTCGCTCTATCCGAGCATCCGACGGGTCAAGCCCAGTTTCAAAGCCTCTCTGGAATTGCTCTTCAACGGAATTTCCGATCAGATCACTTACCGCAGCGGATGGCTTTGCCCGGGACGTCCCGGCGAATCCTTCGAGGACTACAGGAGACGCCACTTCGTCAATCCGTATGTGGACAAGCCGGACAATCCTCCGGACTATTCCGCGCGGATCCGCTCCGGTTTCTGAACCGGAACGGAATGGATTGTCACTCCGCTTCCAGCCCCAGAATCAATTCGCCGAAGGAATCGGGCGAATGCACGATTCCGCCGCCCCATGTCGCATTTTCCCCTTTCTGCTCCTTGTCGCAGGAAGTGACCATCGGAAGCGCCCGGAGTTTGTTGGACTTCAATATTTCGACGCCGAGGGTATCCAGCGGAATTTTAGCGACGCTTCCCCATTTGTTTTCGGCGGTCCACGTCTTGACTTCCCATTCCGGATTCCACGAAGGATCGGTCAGTTTCGCGTCATAGCGGTTTCCGCGCAGATCGTATGCCAGATGGTAATAATAACCGTCGCGTGCGTTCGTGAAGAAGAATTCCACATGGTCGCCGGCCGGAAACACATCGCGTTTCTGTCCCGCCTGATTGCGGGTGAAAAAGGT
>CAZORN010000578.1:0-1567 GCA_964581935.1 uncultured Victivallales bacterium | reverse complement strand
TGGGCGATCATGGCGGACACGCTGGTCTTGCCGTGCGAACCCGAAACCGCGATCACGGTCGGGAACAGTCCGGCCAGATGTCCGAGGACGTCGCCGCGCAGGAGGCAGACCGCCCCGATCTCGCGCGCCCGAACCAGCTCCGGATTGTCCGCCGGAATGGCCGAACTGTAAACCACCAGCAGGCTCGAGCCGTCCGAGGTCGGAAGATTCCGGACGTCGTGTCCGTTCAGGACCATGTCCGAACCGGAGGTCTCAAATCCGAGTTCGGAGAAAATTTTGCGCAGCGGACGGGTCCCCGCTCCTTCGCATCCGATGAAATGAATGTGAAATCCGGGCTTCTTATACTGATTCAGATTGATCATATTGACAGGGCTTTTCCAGATGTTTCCGAGGGTTTCAGCGAAGGAACACAATGTACTATCGTTTCTCATGAATTCAAGTTTCACGGGAGGATCCCCGGAAAGAGAAAAAGCGTTCCTCCGAATCGCCCCGGTTTGATTTTGGCCGCGTCCGTGCTATTGTATGCACGAATGGACGAACCGAAAACAGGAACGGAAATGCCGAGAAAACCGAATCAGGAAATCATTGACTCCCTCCGGAAGGAAATTCTTTCGGGACGGTACGACCACCTGTCGTTCCTTCCTTCGGAACGCCAGCTCGCGGCGGACTTCGAGGAAGGACGCGGCGTCATCCGTACCGCCCTCCGGAACCTCTGCGAGGAAGGCCTGCTGGAGATCATCCCCCAACGCGGAATCTGCATCCGGAAGGAAAAATGCGAAAGACGTCTCCGCCATTTCCTGGTCCGCCAGCACTCGTTTTCCCGCGACGCCCTTGAAACTCTCGGAATCCTTGCGGGCATCTGCGACGCCGCCTCCCGGAACTATGCCGAGGCGATCCTTTCCTTCTCGCCGCCCCGCCTGGACATCCGCGAACTGACCGCCCGATACAGACGGAACGAAATTCAGGGAATCATTATCATCGAACAGCCCGACATCCCCGAAGAACAGCTCAAATCCTCCGGAATCCCGTGGGTAGTCGCCAACCGCGAACTTTCCTTCGACGCGGTTTACACGGGAATGGATTTCCGCTCCATCGGACGTCTCGCCGGACAGCGTCTCCTGTCGGCCGGACACCGCCGGATCGGAACCGTCACCGGACCCCTGAAAAATTTCATATTCAAGGAAATGCTCGCCGGCCTCCGCGGCGCACTCGCCGAGGAAGAGGTCCCCTTGCTCCCCGAAGCAATCGTTGAAATGGAGGGAAATCCGGCCGTGGATCCCAAGGGAAAACTTCTTGAAGTTCTCTCCGCCCCGGACCGTCCCACCGCCCTTTTCGTCATGCGCGACCACCGCGCCGCCAAAGTGTTCGAGGCCTGCGCCGGACTCGGCCTGAAAATTCCCGGCGACATTTCCGTGATCGGATACGACAACGTCTCCTGGCCTCTCGCGGAAGCCAACGGACTGACCACCATCCGGCAGGAAACCCAGGCCATCGGCAGTTCTGCCGTAGAACTCTTGAAAGAGTGGTTCGAGACAGGGAATCCGCCCCGGAGCAAACTCTTCAGCGG
>CAZORN010000577.1:0-1573 GCA_964581935.1 uncultured Victivallales bacterium | reverse complement strand
TTCAAAATCGCCGGTGATTTTTCCATCGGCTCCGATGGCGCGGGTATGCCAGCGCATGATGTCGTGAACGTTGTATTCTCCGTCCCGGAGGGGCAGCACCTCCGCCACTCCGACAATCTTGCGGGAACCGTCTGCCAGCCTCGCCGTATGAATGACGCCGTGAATGGCGCTGGCGATCTGGCTGCGCAATGCGGAAATCGGGATGTCGATGCCTGAAAACAGAGAACAGGTTTCAAGGCGGTACAGAGCGTCGATGGGGCTGTTCGCGTGGATGGTGGACATGGACCCGGCGTGTCCCGTATTCATGGCCTGAAGCAGGTCGAGCGCCTCCGCGCCGCGGATCTCTCCGATCACCAGCCGGTCCGGACGCAGACGAAGAGCGGAATGGATCAGGTCGCGGATCGTAACTTCCCCCTTGCCGTCCTTATCGGGTTTACGCGTTTCAAATGGAACAATGTGCGGTTGTCTGAGCTGGAGTTCGCTGGCGTCTTCAATCAGGAGAATGCGTTCGCCGGGAGAGATGTATCCGCTGATCAGATTGAGAATCGAGGTCTTTCCGGAGGAGGTTGCGCCCGAGACGATGATGTTTTTATGCAGCTTTACCATGGTTTCAATCAGAGCGAGCATGGAGGTGGAACAACTGTTGAACTGAAGCAGTTTTTCCGCCGTCAGCAGATCCTTGCTGAACTTCCGGATGGCGATGACCGTGCCGCAGCGGGCCAGCGGCGGAATGACGGCGTGGACGCGGGAGCCGTCCGGCAGACGAGCATCGAGGCGAGGGAATTCCTCGCTCAGAATTCGTCCGACGGACTTCGCGATATTGACGGCCGCCGCCTTCAGCGCGGCTTCGCTTGCAAAAACGGCATCCGCCTTTTCCAGTTTTCCTTTGCGTTCGATGTAAACGGCGGACGGTCCGTTGATGAGGATTTCCGAAACGGAATCATCCTCCAGATAGACGCGCACCGGTTCCAGAAACAAGACCAGGAAAGAAGCTGAGCTCATATTTTAGTTTCCTCCAGATTTTCGTCCGGGAGTTCCGTTTCGGAGAGTTGTCCGATCCGGTTGTTGACTTCCGGAGAATCGTTTGCGGCGACTTCTTCCGCAGTGGGCGAATAGGGCGCCGGAATGCTGTTGAACCGGACGGCGATGGCGGAAAGATTGTCGAGGCCCTGTGCCTCGTTTGCGGTCCGGATCCAGGCTTCCAGTGTCTGGCGGAGGTCGGCGGATCCTGCCAGATCGCTTGCAAGGACCGCTTCCGGAATCTGCCGGTAAAGGCCGTCCGAACAAAGAAGGAAAATATCCCCCTTTTCCACAGCGGTTTCGGCGGAGGCAAGAAAAAAATTGTCCTTGAGCCCCACCGCATTGGAAAGAACGCCGCGCATATAGTCCGGCAGACGGCTTTCGGAGATCCCCGCGGCGGAGGCGACGGTATGGTCGGAAGAAAGACACTCGATACGGCCTTTCCGGACACGGTAAATACGGCTGTCGCCTGCGAAGTAAAGGTTGGCTTTCCCGGGGATCCACGGATTCAGGAGGAGGACGACAATGGTGGCGCCCATGCTCCGGTAGCCGC
>CAZORN010000576.1:0-1574 GCA_964581935.1 uncultured Victivallales bacterium | reverse complement strand
GGTCCTTGAGGTCCTCGAGACGGTTCGTGTATTGAAGATGCTTTGCCGCGGCAAGATCTTCCCTGGAGGTTTCGAGCGTGATGTCTATTCCTTTGCGGAGAGACTCCAGCCTGTCGGTCTTCACATCGAACCCGACGGTGTTGAATTTTTTCCCGAATTCCACGGCCAGCGGAAGACCCACGTAGCCCAGCCCGATCAAGGCAAGCTTGGCCTTGCTATTCCCAATTTTCTTCAACAATTCAACTTCTCCTTGACAAATTCTATATGTTATCCCGGATCGTATCGCTTCTTGTCTGACGGAGCCGGTGCGATTTCCGGGAAGCTTTCATGATTTCATAACCGACGGATACAGTGATTTTTCAATATTCCAGGTCTCCCGCGTCCCAGCGCATTTCAATATTCCGATTGAAAAAAAGCAGATTGATGATGACGCTCAACGCATCCAGACGCCGCACCACAATCGCATTCTGCCCTCTGAAGGTTCCGGACTTGATTTGAACCGTATCCCCTTCGTGAAGACCCGGGTTGATCACCAGAGTATGTTCCGCCGACTGCTGTTCGCACAGCCGGATGACCTTCAGGTCGCGGATCAGCGATTCCTCTTCCGGCGGCGGGAGCGGCCTCAGATTCCAGACCGCCTTGTTGCGGCGGATCCGGGATTCCTCATCCAGATCCGGACAGGCAAACAGGTACCCCGGAAACATGGGAAGAGAAGTTTCGCGCCTGCTCCGATTGTGGATTTCGATTTTCGTGATGAGAGGCAGATAGGCGATGATCCCTTCGCCGGAGAGATGCTGCTGCGCCCATTTCTCATTCCTGGGTTTTGTCTGAACCAGACTCCAACGTTTTTCGGGTATATGCCGGAAAAACGTCGAAATATCATCCATACATACGATCCTCTTCTTGCAGATTCCGTAATCAAGATACGCGAAGCCCACATACGGGGCAGAGCCGGTATGCGGTCCATAAAAAAATATATTATCCTGAATCCCGGCGGCCATGCCGGAATTCAAGGCCACAGACAATCGCAGAAAATGAAAAACTGGCGCAACGGGAAAATACTCTGCGGACGGAGGAATCGGAACCCCAGGACAGAAACCCCGGAAACGGGCAGTCGAAGCGGCGGATGCAAAGCGGAAAAGAAACCCGCAAGCAGGCAGAATAACAATAAGCAGGCTCGGATATTGTTTACGCACACACTCATTATGGCACAGTTTGATTTCCGTTGTTTCCGAAAATCAGCACCAACGAATTTCCGGAAACACCTTCCGTTCATCAATCACGCGGACATTTCCACGGCACTCGATGAGATCCCATATTTTTTCGTCGTATCTCCCAGCCAGCACGGATGGTCAGTCACTTTCCCGACTCTTTGTTCCGAAACCCAATCACCCCCCTGTTTACGCCGGAAGGATCAAGCGATCCCGGGTCCGGTGTTTGAACGATTCCCCTCGGTATCTTCCATACGTATTCCAAAACAAAGCAAGTCCCTCCGGACAGGGGGGGCCCCGCATTTGCTGAAACATATCGGTTGTCAAACAGCAAAACAGTAGTCATCAACAATTAACGGCAAC
>CAZORN010000575.1:0-1577 GCA_964581935.1 uncultured Victivallales bacterium | reverse complement strand
CGCAGACGTTCCGCGTTGATGTTCGAGCCCTTCTGCGCCACATGTTCGCCCAGAACCTTGCGCAGGGCGGCATGAAGCAGATGGGTCGCGGTATGAAGGTCGGCCGTCGCTTCGGAATGGTCGGCCAGGCCGCCCTTGAACTTCTGTTCCGCGCCTTTGCGGGAAAGCTCCTGATGCTTGGCGTAGGCTTCCTCGTATCCTTTGCGGTCCACTGCAAAACCTTTTTCCGCAGCCATTTCCGCCGTAAGTTCCAGCGGGAATCCGAACGTCTCATACAGGAAGAAAGCATTCTTGCCGCTGATGGACTTGTTCTGGACATGCTCCGGCACGCGGGCGATCAGTTTCTCGAATTCCTTGAGCCCGTGTTCGAGCGCTTCGGCGAACTGCTGTTCCTCCCGCGCGAACTCTTCCAGTATGACTTTTTCCCCGGCTCCGAGCTCGGGATAGAAATCCTTGTAGTTGTCCACGACGACCTTTGCCATCTTGTCGGTGAAGGTCACCGCCAGACCGATTTTCCGGGCTTCGCGGATCGCGCGGCGGATCAGACGCCGCAGCACGTAGGCCTGATCGACTTTTCCGGGCGTAATGCCGTCGGCCATGATGAACGTGGCCGCGCGGATGTGCTCCACCACGATGCGCTCGGAACGCGAACGCTCGGAGGCGTCGATTCCCGGCACGCCGCGGAGCTCGTCCAGCTTGGCGAACAGGGGCGCGAAAAGTTCCGTGAGATAGCAGCTTCCCTTGCCCTGAAGGATCGCAGTGACACGTTCCACGCCCATGCCCGTATCCACATTCTGCTGGGACAGCGGTTCAAATTTGCCTTCCGCGGTCTTGTTGTACTGCATGAATACATCGTTCCAGATTTCGACCCAGCGGCGGTCTTTCGGATCGAAGGTTTCGGGCGCGGGCAGGGGACCCGTCCAGTAGAACATTTCCGTATCCGGACCGCAGGGGCCGGTCTGTCCGGCGGGACCCCACCAGTTGTCTTCCTTCGGGCACTTCGCGATGCGCTTTTCGTCCACGCCCAGCGAACGCCACTTGTCGAACGCCTCCCGGTCGAACGGCGCGTTTTCGTCGCCGGCGAACACGGTGACCGCCAGACGGTCCAGCGGAATATTGAGGTTGTCCTTGCCGGTCAGGAACTCAAAGCTGAATTCGATCGCTTCCTTCTTGAAATAATCGCCCAGCGACCAGTTGCCGAGCATCTCGAAAAAGGTCAGGTGGACGGGATCGCCCACTTCGTCGATGTCGCCCGTGCGGATGCACTTCTGCACGTCCGTAAGACGTTTGCCCAGAGGATGTTTCCCGCCGAGGAGGTAGGGGACCAGCGGATGCATTCCGGCGGTCGTGAAAAGGACGGTCGGGTCGTTGTCGGGAATCAGGGAGGCGCTCTGGATGACCGCGTGTCCTTTGGAACGGAAGAAGTCGATATATTTTTTTCTCAGGTCTTTCGCTTGCATGTAAGGATCTGCCTTTCAGATGATAGTTTTCATATTAATATACTCCTGAAAGGCGGAATATCAATAGTCCGGGCGGATAAGTTTTCCGGATAGTCGGCCGTTTTTCTTCGGAACAAT
>CAZORN010000574.1:0-1583 GCA_964581935.1 uncultured Victivallales bacterium | reverse complement strand
CTATATAGTATCCATACCAAAAAGGGAGACCGTCCAAATGAGTTATCGGATTGAACAGAAAAACGGTGATAAGGTGTATGTCTATGAGGCGACCAATCATTGGGATTCCAAGAAAAAACGCTCCCAGCAAACCCGCGTTTATCTTGGCGTGAAAGACCCGAAAACAGGAGAAGTCCTCACTCCCCGCAAGGATAAGTGGAAAAAATGCGAAAGCAATGTCAGCGGGGTAATGTACGCCGTTGAAGAGTGTTCCGCCTCCAATCACCTGCGGGAAACCCTTGACCATGCCTTCGGCCCGGAGGACGGGGGAAAAATTTTTGCCTTGGGTGCCTATTGCGCCACAGAAGGAAGCCCCATGTATCTCTATGAAAACTGGGCACATATGAACGAGGGAATGGCGGATTACGCGCTTGGCTCGCAAAGTTTGAGCGACTTTCTGCATCGTCTCGGGGGAGATGAAAGAAGCCGCGCGGCATTTTGGAAATACTGGACGCAACGCCACGGGGAAGGCCGGAATCTTGTATTCGATCTGACCTCGATATCAACTTACTCGACCGGATTGGAATACGCGGAATGGGGGCACAACCGCGACGGCGAGAGTTTGCCGCAAGTGAATCTGGGGATGGTCTACACCGACCGTCCCGGGATGCCGTTGGGTTACAAGGTTTATCCCGGAAGCATCGGCGATGTCTCGACCCTGAAAAACCTGATTCACTATCTCCGGCACGATCTTTTGCTGACGCATTCGCGCATGGTGCTGGACCGGGGATTTTTCAGCAACGCGAACATTCGCGGACTTGACTCGACCGGATTCGACTACTTGATTCCGATGCCGTCCGGATTGCTTGCGGCGAAGGAGATCCTTCAGGAGACGGAAAACTCATTTCAGGATGAAAGCGAATATTTTGAATTCAACAACCGCCTGATGGCGCATGCGGAAGTTTGCCGCGAATACGCCGGGGCATTCCGGAAAATCCATGTCTTTCTGGACTTTGAACGTCGAAAAGCGGAAACGCAAGTCATGCTCGCCAAAATCAAGACGGTAGAGGAGCGTTTCGCCGATCAGAACTTTACGACGCAAGAAGAGGCGAAAACGTTCATTGAATCCGTCTCCCGCGGCATGTCAAAATTGTTTTCCCTGCGTAAAACCGCTGCGGGATATGCCTTGCAGCGGGACAAGGAATCCATTCACGCATATGCCCGGAAATTTGGAAAGATCATATTGCTTCCGCAAAATTTCGGCTCGGAACCACTCTCGCTCCTGACCGATTATTTTCGCCGGGATGGGGTGGAAAAGTTTTTCGATACGCTCAAAAACGAAATGGATTCTGCCCGCGGAAGGGTGCAGTCACAGGAAACTTTTGATGGGAGACTGTTCGTTCACATGGTCGGACTCATCATTTACGGAGAGATCATGAATCGGATCCGGAAGAATGCCAGAAAACTCAAATGCAAACTGGCTTTTCCGGAGATCGTTTCCATCCTCAAACGCCTGAAAAAATTTCATTCCGCTGACGGAGCATCTACTTTGAGCGAACTCTCCGCTAAACAGAAAATGATATTCAAACTCCTTGATATTCCAG
>CAZORN010000573.1:0-1589 GCA_964581935.1 uncultured Victivallales bacterium | reverse complement strand
TTTCCCTTTGTCCTGTTTGTCCTCCGGTTTGGATTTCTCGTAGTCCAGCATGGTCTGAATCAGGGCTTTGTATTCGTCGCGCAGGGCAAGGATATCTTCGATCTCGTTCTGGAGTTCGGTTTGCCGTTCACGGGCAAGCTTCCGGTCGATCTCCGCCACCTTTTTCGCGGCGGCGTCCGCCTCGTCCGAGGACTGCTGGCGTCTCCGCTTTTCCGTTTCCACGTTTTCCGCCGTGTTCGGCCCGGTTTCGCCCGAGACCGCGTCCGGATCCCCGGACAGGATCGCCTTTTCCCGCAAATTCGCCGCATCCATTTTTTTGCGCATGGCGCTCATCCTGTCGCCGTTCGCCTCGAGCTTCCGCAGCGACTCCTCCTGCCGCCCCGAGACCTGGCTCCACAGGTTGTTGTTCCAGTAGGACAGGAGGGACTCGTTCTCGGCGGACAGCTCCTTCAGGTTCGATTCATACTCCGCGATCTTCGCGTCGATCTGCGCCAGCGCCGCCTTCTTCATGCCTTCGTTGAAACGGTCCTGCGCGTCGGCGGCGAGATTCAGCTTCCCGGCGACATTGTCGAGAGCCGCCCCGAAGTCCCCGTAGCGGCCGGAGAGCGTCTTGACGAGGCTTTCGGCTTCGGCCGTTTCCGCGTTTGTGAGCTTCTGCTTTTCCGAAAGCTGCTTCAAGCGCTCCATCCGCATCCGGTCGGTCTGCCGCTGTTCGTCGCCCCTCTGCCGGAGCGTTTCCATCTTGTCGGAAAGCTGCGCGGTGTATTTCGAGGCTTGCGAAAGCCAGAGGACAACTCCGGCCAGCGCCGCCCCCACGCCGATCAAAATCCACGAAACGGGAATCGCGCAGAACGCCGCTGACGCCGCAGTGGCGGCAAGATATCCGGCCGCGACCGCTTTCGTGGTGAAGGCGAGAAACAGGTTTGCCGCGCCTCCGGCCGCCGCCGTCGCCGCCGCCTTGAGGTTGGCAGCCGAAAAGAAAGCCGTCACTCCGGCAGCAAGAGCTCTCGCCGCGGCAAGAACTTTAGTCCCGAGAGCCGCCGCGCCCTCGGCAATGGCTTGCGCTTTGATCGCCGCCGTTGCCGCGACCGTCGCAAGATTGAACGATTTCAAGGCGGAACATGCGCTGTTCCAGATTGCCGCGAGTTTCGCCTTGGCCGCCCCCGCGGCTTCCGCGTTGCTCATCAGGACGAGGCTCGCGGCCGCCCGGTTCGCCGCGGAACTCGCCAGCCCGAACGCCGCACACAGCTGTTCTGTTCCGACCAGCGCCGGAATCGCGAGGTTGCGGTAATTCCGGAACGCCTGCCCGATCAGCGAAAGCGAAGTTCCGAGCGTAGTTCCTTCGGCAACGCACAGCCCCTGCACAAAGGTGAACGCCTTCAGTGCCGTGTGGGCCACCGCGATTCCCGCCGCCATTCCTTTGGCCGCGACACCGACGGCGATCAGCACCGCCCCCAGCGCCGCCGCTCCGGCGACCGCGATTGCGAACGACGTCACCATTCCGGAATTCGCCTCGCTCCAGCCGATCACGGCAAGCGTGACGTTCGTCAGTTTGTCGATCAGCGGCTGGAGCGTCCCCTCGAGGGCCT
>CAZORN010000572.1:0-1595 GCA_964581935.1 uncultured Victivallales bacterium | reverse complement strand
ACGGTCGACGAATGGAAGCTCAAACCCGAAAGAAACGACAATCACTGGCTTGACTGTAGCGCGGGGTGTGCTGTTATAGGATCGATGCTCGGTGCGACGCTTCCGGAACTGCTTCCGTCCCGTTCTATGATGAAACCGAAAATCAGACTCTCGGACAGAAGGAACGGCGAAACACAGAAGGCGGCGATGGCATCCGCTCCGGCGAGAACCCCCGGAAAACTCAAACTTTCAGAACTCAGGAGGGTAAAAAATGGAGGATGAAAACAAACTCCCGGAAAATATCCGGAGGGCTGTTGACATTATTTCCGCCATCATTCGAAGAATCAAGGCAAAAGGAGTGGATTATCCGCGGAATCCATGCTTCTATATGCCGCACGGAAAAGGAGCCGCGACATGACAGCAAAACAGATTCTGCAAAAAGAACTCGGCACGGTCCGGGAAATGTCATTCCCGGAACTGCGGGAGAAATTCACAGACCTCTACGGAAATATTCCGCCTCCGCTCAGCAGCACCACTTTGCGGAACCGGGTCATATACAAGCTTCAGGAACTGTATCTGGGCGGACTCGGGACCACGGACAGAATGCTTCTGGAGAAAATTGCCCAGAAAATGAAAGATCATCCTTGGAGACGGAAGTCCTCTTCCGGAATTTCCATCGGAACTCGTTACCGCCGGAAATGGAAGGGCGGCAACTACGAGGTGACGGTTCTCGCGGAGAACTGTTTCGAATGCGGAGGGAAAAGATACAAGTCCCTCTCGGCGGTCGCAAGAAGCATCACGAAAACACAATGGAACGGAAAACTCTTCTTCGGAGTGAAACAGTAGAATGGACCCCATACGGAAACGCTGTGCTATCTATACCCGGAAAAGTATCGAGGAAGGCCTCGACATGGACTTCAATACCCTTGACGCCCAGCGGGAGGCTGGAGAAGCTTTCGTGAAAAGCCGGAAGGCGAACGGCTGGACATGTGTTCCAACCCATTATGACGACGCGGGATTCTCCGGCAGCAATCTGGACCGGCCCGCATTGAAACGCCTCCTCGACGACGCGGAAGCCGGTCTCATCGACGTGATCGTCGTATACAAAATCGACCGTCTGTCAAGATCGATCGCGGACTTCGCCGATCTTCTCAGAAAACTGGACCAATGGGGCGTCTCCTATGTCAGCGTGACGCAGGATATCAATACGGAATCATCTTCCGGACGCATGATGCAGAATCTTCTGATGACCTTCGCACAGTTTGAACGCGAGGTCATCGCCGAGCGTGTCCGCGACAAGATGGCGGCCAGCAAGAAGCGCGGCCTCTGGATGGGCGGTTATGTCCCCTACGGGTTTCAGGTCCGGACGAAAAAACTCTACGCTGATCCGGCCGAGTCACCGGTCGTGAAACGGATCTTCAACCGTTTCGTGGAGATTCAGTCACCCAAAATCATCGCCTCGGAACTGAACCGGGACAGAGTCCGCACACGGAGCGGCAAATTGTGGGACAACGGGTATATCTCCCGAATTCTCGCCAACCACACCTATGTCGGAGAAGTCCTCTTCAAGGGGGAAGTGACAAAGGGCGAACACAATGGCATCGTCAGCCGGGAAA
>CAZORN010000571.1:0-1605 GCA_964581935.1 uncultured Victivallales bacterium | reverse complement strand
TCTATTCTGCGGAGCATCTCCGGGAGCGCGGACAGTTCACCAGCATCATCGAACTCACGTTCAAACAGATCAAACAGTGAACACGAAAATCCGCATCGAATTCGATGAGGAAAAAGTTCTCTCCAAGGTCAAAAACGGGAATCTCAAAGCCCTCCGCGGTGCGGGGGCGTATGTCCGCAAGTCGGCAAGGAACGCCGTCTCCCGGTCGAAGAAATCATCTTTTCCCGGAACGCCGCCGCACACCAGGCGCGGACTTTTGAAGCGCTCGATTCTATTCGGCGTGGAAAAGAACCGCATGGCGGTGGTGATCGGACCGGCGAAATCCCTCATCGGCATCTCGATGACCGCGCACGAGTTCGGCGGCATGTACCGCCGGCGCAAGTATCCCAGGCGGCCGCTGATGGGGCCGACGCTTGAGAAAGCCGCGCCCCGGCTGCCCGCATTGTGGGCAGACTCTGTAAAATCTTAAACCACAGGAGTTTTTTTATGGCAATTGTTCTTGGCCTTGACGCCAAACTGCTTCGGGGAACCGCCGGAGCGACCGCCGCGACCGAGGTGAAAAACGTCAAGGATCTGACCCTCAATCTCGAATCGGGCGAGGCCGATGTGACGACGCGCGCGACGAAGGGCTGGAAGGCGTCTGTCGCCACCCTCAAAGAGGCGTCGCTGGAGTTCGGCATCCTTTATGACACCGAGGATGCCGACTTCGCCGCGTTTCAGGCCGCGTATTTCGGCAATACTCCGATTGCCCTGTTCGTCACGGACGGCAACGGAAGCGGCCTCGACGCCGACTGGTCCATCACGGGATTCAGCATGGAGCAGAATCTGGAAGAGGCCGTCACGGTGTCGGTCACCGCGAAACCGACCGCGTCCACACGGGCGCCGGTATGGAGCTGATTCCGTTGGCGAGTCCCGGAAGCCTCTTCTTTTTGAACGCCCAAATGTCCGGGACGTTTTTTCCGGTTACAACAGGGAGGAGACAATCGGTCTCAGCTGGAGCAGGATTGGAGGGATATCCTCTTTTGCCGTTTTCCATAATTCGGAATAATCGACTTTGACATAGTCGTGAATCAGAATGTTGCGCAATCCCGTTGCAATACGCCACGGAATGTCAGGATGTGCCTTCTTCAAATCTTCAGAGATCTTGCTGGCGGCCTCGCCGAGAATTTCAAAATATCTGGCGACAGCGGCCTGTTTCTCGTCGGAATTTTCATAGACGCTGTAATCGACCTCGGTGAACTGGATTATTTTCTCGCAGGCGTCGATCATATGTTCCAGGCGATTGAGGTCCGGATTCATAACAGCACCATCTCCTGTCTGACCTGACGCCCGAATGAATCCTGCTTAAGAGCCTTGAGCGATACGATGTCCACGGAACTCTGCAACAGCTCCGCAATTTCCTCTTCCAAACGGATATGATCGAAGAGCGAAGCATTGTTGAATTCGACAAGCAGGTCAATATCACTCTCCGGAGTCTCCTCTTTGCGGGCGCAGGAACCGAAGACATACACCTTCCGGGCGTTATGTCTTTGCGCGATCCGATAGATTTCGGCTTTCAGCCGCTGAAGTCTGTCAAGCTGGCACATTTTGCGATTCCCGTCAAGT
>CAZORN010000570.1:0-1608 GCA_964581935.1 uncultured Victivallales bacterium | reverse complement strand
TCCACCGGCAGGGTCGTCAGGGTAAAGGAACGCGCTTTCAGGGTCACGGAATCCACGGAAGGCGTGTCCGAGGAAAGAAAGGCGTCCGGGCATTCGGCAGTAATCATGTTTTAACCTACAAATTCTACAAGGTCGGAAAGTTTTTTGCGTAAATAAGGACTCGGCGCGGAAGCGGCGAATCCCAGCGGAGAAACTGCGAAAGAGGAATAAGGCGCCTGAATTCCGAGGATGGAATCCAGTTTCGGACGGCTGAAAGCGCAGATCCAGCAGGAGCCCAGCCCCTCCGCCGCGGCAGCCAGCACCAGATGCTCCATCGCGATGGTCGCATCGATTTCAGTGGCGGAATTCCCTTCGAGCCGGCGCCATGCCTCGGACTCCGCGCACAGCATCACGGCGATCACCGGCGCCTCCGCAAGAAAGGCTCCGGAATAGGCTTTGCACACTTCGGCGCGTTTCGCGGCATCCCGGATCAGGAGCAGTTTGTAGGATTGGCGGTTGCATGCCGTCGGGGCCGTGCGGACCGCTTCCGCGATCCGCTGAAGAGACGCTTCGGGGACTGCGTCCGGTTTATAGGCTCGGATACTGCGGCGGGCGTTCAGGACCTCGTAAAAATCCATGTCAGGCTCCTTTCTTTCCGGTAAAATGTTTGAAGAGCAGCTTCATCTCCTCCATGCGGAGTAATATAGCAAGGATCAGGAAGATTGCAAGATACACGGCCGCCCCGGCGCAGAGAGGCGGAAACACGCCGAACCACGTTTTGGCCGCTCCCCAGCGGAGAAGGTAGTCGAACACCAGTTTCGCGGGCCACAATCCCGCCGCGGACACCGTCGCAAGGACAGCCAGAAAACGCAGCATGGAGGCCGTCGGAATCCCGCCGATCTTTTTCTGCAGAATATACAGCAGGATCAGATTGTTCATGTACGAAGCGATCACCGTCGACAGCGCGATTCCCCCCTGTTTGAGGGGATGCATCAGAATCAGGTTCAGGACCAGATTCAGGAAAACGCAGAAGACCGAAACATACATCGGCGTCTTCATGTCCTTCCGGGAATAAAAACCGGCCAGCGTCACCTTCATCGCGGCGAAGGCGGGAATCCCGAAGGAATAATAAAGCAACGCCTGCGCCGTCTCCATGAGAGCACGGTCGTCGAAAAGCCCCCGGTAGTAGGTCAGGCGGATGATCGGAATGTGGAACATGCAGAGAAACGCCGCCAGCGGAACCGTCATGAACAGCAGATAGCGCATGGAGGAGAACTGGGTCGAGATCATCTGCGCATAATCCTTCTTCTGCGCCATATACGACATTTCCGTCAGGGAGACCGTTCCGAACGCCACCGCGAATACCCCGATCGGAAGATAGATCAGACGCTCACTGTAACTGAGCGCCGCCACGGCGAACGGGCTGATCCAGCCCGCGATGATCGCGTCTCCCATGACGCTGAACTGATACGCCAGCGCACCCGCCAGCCCCGGCAGGGCCAGACGCCACAGCTCCGTCAGGGCGCGCGTCCGGGCAAAAAGTTCCCGGCTTACGCCCGGCATGAATCCGTATTTCTTCAGCAGCGCCAGCATCAGGAAAAGTTCCAGTATCCCGGAAAGAAGGACCGA
>CAZORN010000569.1:0-1609 GCA_964581935.1 uncultured Victivallales bacterium | reverse complement strand
GGTGTTGGTGTCGGCCGGTTTGTAGAATGCGGGAATCCAGAAGACCGGGACATCCCAGAGGCGGAAGAAGTTGTTGAACGCCAGAACGCTGTGTTCGCCGTGGTCCGGGTTGTAGTTATAGATGCTCCGGTTGGCCTCTCTGGGCTTGAGGGTCATTTCGTGGGAGCCGATCTCATAATGCGCATTGCCGTCCATTTTGTATTCGCAAGTGGTCATCCGTGCGCCGAAGAGCTTGAGGGTGCCGTTCGGATAGCGGTCCGCCAGGGTGCCGGTGAAATACATGAATCCGGCCTTGATCATGAAATTCCGGAACTGGAACGCGCCGGTTTCCAGACTGCCGGAGGCCCGTTCGGCCTTCATGTAGGCGCTGTTGGAGATCAGGGTGGCCTTGATCATCTGGTTTCCATCCGGGAAGGTGGTGATGCCGTCCGCGACGATCTTGACCGCGGGGTCCTGAAGGTATGCCTCGTATTCCGAGGGGGAGACCGTGATGGAGCGGGAGACTCTTGCCGAGAAGATTACGTTGCCGACGGCTTCCATGTCCTTGGTCAGCAGGTTGATGACCACGGAGTCGGCGGTGACCTGCATGTCCTTCAGCCGGATGACGGTATGGCCGCGCGCGATGAGGTTGGAGCCGACGTATTCGTAGGAATCGGCGCTCATGTCGATGTCCTGCGAGGAGATGGAATCCATCTTGGGGAAAGTGACTTTGTTTTTCAGGTCGCCGATCACGTTGCCGGGACTCGTCGGAACGGAGCCGAAGTCAGTGGTCGCCTGAGCCGCGTGGAGGTATTGGCCGTACACCGAGACTCCGCATCCCCAGAAAAGAAGCGCCGACAGCAGGGCGAGCTTCAACTTTCTCGTTTTTTCCAGACAAGTCCAATGCACGTTTCACCCAATCCCGATTATATCGACGAAAGACAACTACTCAGAAGGTCAATTTAATTCCTGAAAGGAATGTTTTCAAGATGAATTCAAAAGAAACAGGCAATTTGTGAAAGGAAAAACAGGGGGAAGATCATGGAAATGAATGCGGAAGGAACCGTTTTTCTGAAAATTACATTTTTGTCAGGATTCCGTGCCTTCCGCATTTCAGGCGCACCGTCAATGCGGACCGGTGCGCCGGGGAGGATCTGTCAGGAAAGATACTTGTCGAAAAGGACCTTTTCCGTTTCCAGCGTGTAAGACCCGTCCCTGGCGAGGGTCTTGTCAATGCCGTCCGCGAGTTTCGCGATGGCGTCCACCGAGGTCAGCGGCATGTTCTCGCAGTTCGGGAAGATGACCGTCTTGCCGGGGAACTTGGCGTTTGCCACTGCGTCGAGGCCTTCCTTGAGGACGTTCATTCCGCCGATGGCGGCCAGTGCGGAGACCGGGTTGAGCTTGCCTTCCTCGACCATGCGGATGGTGTGGCGCAGATCCTCGGTCTTGCTGCCGCTGGAACCGATGAAACGGAATCCTTTCGAGACGAATCCGTCAATCGGGAGGGAGCCTTCCTTGCCCGCGGGGATGCCGGCGAAGATATTCATCAGGCCGTCTTCCGCGAGGGATTTGGAATAGGCGCTCACCAGGGCGGGGACGGGGACGAGCATCACGATGTCGTCGAAGCCGT
>CAZORN010000568.1:0-1620 GCA_964581935.1 uncultured Victivallales bacterium | reverse complement strand
TCCATTTCCGCTGCACCCATCTCCAGAAATATTACCGCGAAACCCTCGGACACCGCCCCGGCTCCCTTCCCAACACGGAATGGAACTCCGACCGCATCGTCTCCCTCCCCCTCTTCCCGGACATGACCGAACGCGATCAGGATGACGTCATCAACGCCATAAAAGAGCTTCTTGCAAAATGAACAATCATACCGATACACTTGACTTCTCCGCCCGGATTCCGGTCATCGCACATTGTGATGTCTTTGTCGCCGGCGGAGGCCCCGCCGGCACCGCCGCCGCCTTCGCGGCCTCCAAATCCGGCGCAAAAGTTTTCCTCGCCGAAAAAACCGGATGCTTCGGAGGCATGGGAACCGCCGGACTCGTCCCTTTCTTTACCGGTGAAACCGATGGCGTCCACTTCCTCTGCGGCGGATTCGGACGCGAAATTTTCGACCGAATGACGGCTCAGAACGGCTTCGGAACTCCGAACTCCCGGGTCATCCGTCCGGAAGTCCTCAAACGGATTTACGACAACCTCATGCTGGAGTCCGGCGCCGAACTTTCCCTTGAATGCGATCTGGTCTCAGTCCGGCGCGACGGAAACAGGATTTCCCATGCCATCGTCAGCACGGCCGCCGGTCTCGGTGCCGTCGAAGCCGCCGTCTTCATCGATGCCACCGGCGACGGCGGCCTATCCGCCCTCGCGGGAGCCGAATTCGAACTCGGAGACAACCTCGGGCGAATCATGCCCTCTTCCCTTTGCAGCCTCTGGAGCAATATCGACTGGTGCGCCGCACAAAATAGCAAACGCCCCATCTTTGAAATCCTGATGGACGCCATCGAAAACAAGCATTATTTCAAAATTCCAGACCGTCATCATACCGGAATGCGACAGATCGGAGCCAGCACCGCCTCCGCCAATATCGGACATATTTTCCAGCTCGACAGCACCAACCCGAAAGCCAGGACCGATGCCTGGATCGAAGGCAGGAGGCTCCTTCCCGAATTTGGAGAATTCTATCGCGACCAAGTCCCGGGTTTCGAAAGATGCGAACTCTCCGCAAGCGCTTCCCAGCTCGGAATCAGGGAAAGCCGGCGCATCCTCGGCGACTATATCCTAACCCTCGAAGACTATACCCGCCGCGCCACTTTCAGCGATGCCGTCGGATGCTTCGCTTACGGCGTCGACATTCACCCCTATGATCCCTCGCCCGAGGAATTTGAACGCTTCCGCCGGGAATTTTTCGGCAAGGACCAGAAAACTTGCTACCGGCAGGGGGAACATTATATGATCCCATACAGAATCCTGACGGCACGGGGATTCCGCAACCTCCTCACCGCCGGACGCTGCGTCAGCACGGATAAGTTCATGGAAGCGTCCATCCGCGTCATGCCGGGATGCTTCATCACGGGACAGGCGGCGGGAACCGCTGCCGCTATCGCCTTGAATCATCAGGGAGATATCCGCGGATTCGAAATCGCCGACCTCCAGAGAAAGCTCCGCGATTCCGGCGTCTTCCTCGGGGAATAACAGCACAAAAAAACGGCTGAATTTCCTGGCTTTCCAGGATTCCAGCCGTTTTTTTTGACGGATACCGGAAAAATTATTTCTTCCCGAAGGAAGACGATTTGCTCCCG
>CAZORN010000567.1:0-1623 GCA_964581935.1 uncultured Victivallales bacterium | reverse complement strand
CAGACCTATATGCGGCGGTGTCCGGCGGAAGTCTTCAAGTCGCTCCGGTTTGTCGTGACGGGCGCGGAAAAGCTGCGGGACGATATTGCCGACCGTTTCTACCGCCTGACCGGGCTGGCGATTGCCGAAGGCTACGGCTGCACGGAGCTTTCCCCGATCGCCTCCATCAATCTTGCGAACTCCCTCATGGAACTGGGCACCGAAGTCGCCAAACGCGGGAGCATCGGACCGCCGCTGCCGGGAGTGTGCGCCAAAGTCGTGGATCCCTCCACCTTCCATCTCATGCCCGAGGATACGGACGGTCTCCTGATCGTCAAGGGCGCCATTGTCATGATGGGCTATCTCGGCGAGCCGGAAAAAACGGCGGAAGTCATCCGCGACGGCTGGTACATCACCGGCGACATCGCGCACATGAACCGCAACGGGTTCATCACCATCACGGGGCGTCTTTCCCGCTTCACCAAGATTGCGGGCGAGATGATTCCGCACGAACTGGTGGAACGCGAGATCAACAACATCCTGCTTCCTGACGAGCGCATAGTCGCGGTTTCCGGAGCCGAGGATGCGAAACGCGGCGAGAAACTGATCGTCTTCTACATCCGCCCCGAGATTGTCAAGCCGCATGAACTGGTGCAGAAACTCCGTGCGGCGAACATCCCCAACCTCTGGATTCCCAAGGAGGAAAACTTCATCCTGATCGAGAAGATTCCCCAGCTCGGAAGCGGAAAGCTGGACCTTGCGGCGCTGGCCGAAATGGCGAAAGCGCACAGCCGGAAATCTGAAAACGGGCCTTCCGAAGACTGAAGCCTTCCGGGGAAGGGGGCGTTACAGGGCGGGGTCCTTCATCCCGAGCGATCCGAACGCTTCGCGGCGGAGACCGCAGCTGTCGCAATGACCGCAGGGGCGTCCTTCCGGAGTGGGATTGTAGCAGCTGTGGGTCAGGGAATAATCCACACCGAGCGAGAGTCCCAGCCGGATGATTTCCGTCTTCTTGAGATACTGGAGCGGAGTGCGGATGTTATACTGCCATCCTTCGTCCGCCGCTTTGGTGCCGAGATTTGCGCACTGGCGGAACGCCTCGATGAACGCCGGACGGCAGTCCGGATAGCCGGAGTAGTCCATGGAGTTGACCCCGATGAAGATGTCCCTGGCTCCGATTCCTTCCGCCAGCGCGGCTCCGAAGGAGAGAAAGATCATATTGCGTGCGGGGACATACGTGATTGGCACGCTGTCCCGGTTGGCCTCGAACTCGGGGACGTCGATCGAGTCGGAGGTCAGGGCGGACGCCCCCCACATCCGGAGGTCGAATCCGATCAGATGGAACTTTTCCACTCCGATGCGGAGCGCGCTCTTCCGGGCGCATTCGATCTCCACTTTGTGACGCTGTCCATAGTTGAAACAAAGGGCGTGAATTTCATAGTTTTCGCTTTTGGCGACGGCCAGACAGGTGACCGAATCCAGTCCGCCGCTGAGCAGGACCACCGCTTTTTTGGACATTTCAGGGACTCCGGTTGGTTGACGGCGTTTTTTCCGAAAGATTGCCGAACGGACAATATCCCTTGTTTTTCCTGTTTTTCAAGTAAAAAAACATTGAAAGTTACACAAAAAGAGCATAGATTACCG
>CAZORN010000566.1:0-1627 GCA_964581935.1 uncultured Victivallales bacterium | reverse complement strand
GCGTCCGCGCGGTATTCGCGGGCGCGTTCCGGATCGATGGCGACGGAGAACTGCTTTTCCCAGTCGAAATCGGCGCGGGCGTCGCTGATGGCGTCGTCGCGTTCCCGTGCGCCGGGCTTGTTCAGCCCGACATCCGCGGCGTGCGCGGCGATCTTGAAGGCGGTGACGCCGCGGCGGACATCCTCGTTGTTGGGGAGTCCGATGTGTTCCTTGGGCGTGACATAACAGAGCATCGCGGCTCCGTAGTAGGCACCGAGCATTCCGCCCATGGAGGCGACCAGATGGTCGTAGCCGGGCGCGCAATCGATCACCACGGGACCGAGGATATAGAAGGGGGCGTCGCCGCAGACCTCCTGTTCGCGCTTCATGTTCATTTCGATTTCGTTCATCGGAACGTGTCCCGGTCCTTCGACCATGGCCTGGACTCCGGCCTTGCGGCAGCGGAACACCAGTTCGCCGAGCGTCTCGAGTTCCGCGAACTGCGCCTCGTCGCTGGCATCGGCCAGACATCCCGGCCGGAGACCGTCGCCGAGCGACAGCGTGACATCGTGTTTCCGGCAGATTTCAAGGATGTCGTCGAAGTATTCGTAGAAGGGATTTTCCTTGTTGAACTTCATCATCCAGCCGGCCAGCAGCGCTCCGCCGCGGCTCACGATGCCCAGCTTCCGCTTGAGCGCGAGCGGGACATGCGATTTCAGCAATCCGGCATGGATCGTCATGTAGTCGACGCCCTGTTCCGCCTGCTGTTCGATGACCTCCAGAAGAAGCTCGCGGCCGATGCCGTCCGCCCCCGCCCGCGCGACCATTTCATACACGGGAACCGTTCCCACGGGAATCGGCGAATGTTCGATCAGGTTGGCCCGGATGGACATGATGTTGCCGCCGGTGCTGAGATCCATCACCGTGTCCGCTCCGTAGCGGATGGCGGTTTCCAGTTTCTTGTGTTCCTCCTTGGGACAGCTCGAAAGCGAGGAATTGCCGATATTGGCGTTGATCTTGGTATACAGCTCGCGTCCGATTCCGATCGGATCGAGATTCTTGTGGTGGATGTTCGCGGGAATGACGATGGTGCCGTCCGCGACTTTTCCGCGGATCCATTCCGGGGTGCGGCGTTCCTTTCCGGCAACGCGTTTCATCGCTTCGGTTATGATTCCTTCCTTGGCGAGAAGTGGCTGGGTAATGGGCTTCATGGCAGGGTTTCCTCCAGAATGGTAAGGGTTTTGTCGAGTGCTCCGGCGTGGAGTGCGACCGCGTTCCGTGCATTGTCGCCGAGACGTTTCCGCAGTGCGGGGTTTCCGGCGAGGACGCCGATGGTTTTCGGAAGCTCGGAATCCGAGGCGACCGGCATGACGCCGTCCCCTTTGACCAGCGCTTCGAAGGCTTGCCTGAAATTGATCATCTCCGGTCCGGTGACGATGGTTTTTCCGAGCGCGGCCGGTTCAATCACGTTCTGTCCCTCGCGGTGCTGGCAGAAGGTTTTTCCCATCAGGATGACGTCCGCGGATTTGATGAATTTCACCAGCTCGCCGGTCGTGTCGGCCAGCAGACAGTCCACTTTGCCCTCCGCCGGTTTCCCGGAAGTCCGGCGATGGTAGCGCAGTCCCGAAGCCGACAGCATCGCTTCCAG
>CAZORN010000565.1:0-1636 GCA_964581935.1 uncultured Victivallales bacterium | reverse complement strand
TCGACGTCCTGATGCCGGGCGCCAGCACCCAGCCGCTCCGGCAGGACTTCACCCGCCGCCGCTTCTTCTTCTCCGGCACCCCTTACGGCGACTTCGACGAGGTTCCGACGGAAGCCGCCTCTTCCTATCTCAACAGGTATTCCCTGCTCCTTCACCTCGGCTGGAACACGATGATCCGGGAAGACTATGACAAGCTCAAGGAGTTCGTTTCCGGCGGGGGAACCCTGCTGATCGGCCTTCCGCAGTTCAGCACCCACCTCCGACGCGATTTCCTGCGCGACATGCACGATCTGGCCCTCTGGAACGACGGCGACCTTTCCGAGTTCTGCGGCGTCCGCGTCAAGGGGCCGGGCGAGGAATTCAGCGGACAGTGGAACGGGGCCGAGCGGGAAACCTACCCCTCGCCCGTTCTCTCCGGCATCCCGAGCCATTCCCCGGACGAGGACGGCTCCTGCCGTCTGGCGGAACTGGAGTTTTGCGGCGCGGAACCCTTCCTCTGGGATGCGGCGAAGGCGAAACCGCTGGTTGTCCGCTTCCCTTACGGCAAAGGAACGGTTTATCTGATGACTGCGTATGCGTATCCCGGACACGAACGCCTGCGGGAAGTCGCTTCCTCCCTCCTTGCGAAGCTGGCCTCCGAGCATCAGCCCGAGTGTCGCGTGGACGACCCTTCCAGAGAGGTCTTCTGGAATGAATGGGAGGAAAGCGAAGGCGTTCGCCGCATGATGCTGCTGAACACCGACTGGACTGCGGCGGGGAACCGGAAAAAAGTGACGGTAAAAACTCCGTTTGTGTCGTTTGAAACCGATGTGACGGAACGGATTCCGATGATTCTGACGGCGCTTCCGTTTGCCGTTCTGGATCCCGATCTGGGGCTTCATATCGAAGTGCTGGAAGTCTCGAAAACCGGCGCAAAGCTGAAACTTCACGGAGCGGGACGCCCGTGGATGACGATTCACTATTCAAACGGGGACGTCGAATCGCGGGAAATCGAACTCACCTCGGACACGGTCCTTGAGATGGAACTTCAGTCGCGGTAATCCTGAAGCGGATCACTTGAGTTTGCGCAGATAGATCGTGCCGCTCGAGACGGAAGGATTCGTCTGGGACGGCAGGATTCCGATGATCAGAATCGAAGCCGGCTTGTCCCGCAGAAAAACATCTCCCGATCCGCTCGGAGAATCCGATTCCTTTCCCATGCTTTTCCACCCCGCGCTCCGCAGGGAGCCGGCAAGGTCGGAAAGAGTCTGGCGCGTGGAAAACGGAGCGCGGAAAGAGCCGTAGACCGAATTGCGTTTCGGAAATTCCATGACGGAAACCGGAGTGGCTCCGCCGGGAAGGGGGAGTTCGGAAGGCCAGGCGACGGTATCTCCTTTCAGGGAGGCCGCCGGGAGCAGCATGGAAAACTGAATCATAGGCACGATTCCCCCGAATTCCACCAGATAAAACCGCTTGCGGGAACCGTTGGCAAGAGGGACTTCGAACAGAAGGGAATTGGAATTCATGGCCGAGCTCCCCGTCTTGTACTGTCCCCGGAGATCCTGAAGCGCCTCCTTGAGCGTCTTGTTGACGAGGGTCACTTCCAGCGTCAGGCTTCTTCCGTTGATGATCACTTCCTCGCTCCAGAGATGTTCCC
>CAZORN010000564.1:0-1637 GCA_964581935.1 uncultured Victivallales bacterium | reverse complement strand
CCGTGGGACTCAACATCCTTCTGCCGATGGAACAGCATCCGAACCGCTACCAGAACGTCGAACTGGAGTTTCGCTATTTCTTCATCAGGAAGGTCTGTTTCATCAAATACGCGGTGGCGGTCGTGGTCTATCCAGGCGGCTTCGGCACTCTCGATGAATTCAGCGAAGCCCTGACCCTCATCCAGACCAACAAGGTCAACCATGTGCCGCTGGTTCTGGTGGGCAGGGATTTCTGGACTCCCCTGCTGGACTGGTTCAAGAAAACCCTCCTGCTGGAACACGGCGCGATCAGTCAGGCCGACATGGAGCTGTTTACCCTCGTGGACACTGCCGAGGAAGCCTGCGAATATATTGTGAATGTCCACAAAAAAGGCATCACCGGAACCATCAAGCTGGATTGACGGCTGTATTGAGTGTTGACGGATCAGAAGGACTCCCGTAAAACCGGAGTCCTTTTCCTTTTACCAGTGGCGGAGGGGGAGTCCGAAAGCCTCGGAAATGCGGTCGCGCACGGGGTGGACCGGATGGGTGCGGTTGATCTTGTTTTTGGTGAAACCGAAAGCAAGTCCCGTTTCGCGGTCCGCGAATCCTTCGGCGCCGAGCGCGCCGCCGTGTCCGAAGATGCGTCCGAGATTTTCCGGCGGACCGCTGAGGGCATAGCCGAGGCCGAATTTGGCCCAGGTGCCTTCCGGCGGGATCGGGTCGTCCGCCGCGCGGCAGAGCGTGGCTGCGCGATCAACGGTTTCCGGTTTCAGAAGACGGATGCCGTCCACTTTTCCGAGGAGCGACGCATAGTATTTCGCCAGCGAAAAGGCGTTGGTGACCGCGTTGAAAGAGGGAATGAATCCATGACGGTATTCCGGAGTGTTCATTTCCTTGCGCCAGTCGTCCGGGGCGGCCGCGCCGGTCATATCGACGGGAGCGAACCGGGCGTCCGCTTCCGGCGTGGTTCCGAAGAAGAAGGAATCGAGGTGAAGCGGGCGCAGTACTTCCTCTTCGACGATCTGCTTGAAGGGGCGTCCATCGGCGCGGGCGGCGGTCTCGCCGATCAGCCATGCGAAGGTGATCCCGTGATAGGCCGACTTTGTGCCGGGTTTCCACGCGGGTCTGGCCGCCGCCAGTCCGGCGCACATGAGATTCCAGTCGGCCCATTGAAGAACGGAATCCGTTTTCGGCGTTTCGGCGAGGGCGGCGCGGTGGGACAGCAGGTGCCAGAGGCGGATGTCTTCCTTGCCGTTGCAGCCGAATTCCGGCCAGTAGTCGGCGACACGGTCGTCGTAGCGGAGGGTTCCCTTTTCGACCAGACGGTGAACCGCGGTGGCCGCGATGCTTTTTCCGCAGGAGAAGATGGGAAAGAGGGTTTTCTCATTGACGGGGACGGCATGGTCCGGCGCGGTGAATCCGGCGCTGAGGCTGAGGAGCGGTCTGCCGTCCTTGAATACGGCGAGCTGGCATCCGCATTCTTCGCCGGAAGCCGCGGCGTCGTCCAATATCTTCTGAAGAATCTCCACATTCGGAATCATCGTATTTTTTCCTTATTCAGGGTTGAGGGAACCATCCATTACCATAGGCTCTGTCAGTCCCGGTTCAGGGCGGCGGTGACGGACAGAATCTGGGGCAGGAGCTGTTTTTTGCGG
>CAZORN010000563.1:0-1638 GCA_964581935.1 uncultured Victivallales bacterium | reverse complement strand
AGGAGGCCCTTGACCTTAAACCGTTGGGGAAACCGGTCCAGATTCTGGGCGGCGTTCTGGATTTTGAACTGCCGGACGCGGTCGCCAACGGTATCATCCTTGGAATTACGGATCTGGAAAGTGCGAAAAAGATCAGCCGTGAATCCGCCCGGCAGAAAAAGGTCACCGAATGCCATTTCAAGCTCGACGTCGGCATGGGACGCATCGGCATCCTCGCGGACAAGGCATTGGACGTGATTCCGGAAATTCTCGGACTTCCGAACCTGAACTGCTGTGGAATCTACGCCCATTTCCCATCGTCGGAACGCGGTGAAAACGAAGAAAATACACAGCAGATACAGCGGTTCCTCCGAATCCTGAACGAATTGAAGGACAAGGGAATCTCCTTCCGGAAAGTCCACATGGCCAACAGCGATGCGATCAACCATTGTCCGACCGTCCTGAAGCCTCCGTTCACCCATGTCCGGGCGGGGATCGACCTTCACGGCTCCTTCACGGGCAAGGCGAATAATCTGGAATTGCGTCCGATTCTGTCCCTCAAAGCCCGGCTGCTCGCACACCGGATGATGCCCGCCGGACACGGCATCGGCTACAATTCGACCTGCCGTCTGGAAAAAGACACCCGGGTCGGAACAGTCACGGCCGGATATGCGGACGGACTTCCGCTGGCGCTGTCCAATCGCGGACAGGTGATCATTCAAGGGAAAAAATGCCCGATCCTCGGGCGCGTCTCCATGGATTACACAACCGTCTCCCTGGAGGCTTTCGGGGACAATCCTCCGTCCCCGGGCGAAATTGTCACGCTGATCGGCGGCGCGGGGAAATCCGCCGTCACGGTGGAAGACTGGGCGGGCATGAAAGGAACGCACCCCTATGACGTGCTCTGTTCCTTCGGTCCCCGGGTCGAACGGATTCATGTCGGAAATGATGTTCGATGATATCAACAGTTTACGGAAAAGGAGATTGATTACATGAAACATTCGCGTTTCACGGCAGCGATGTCGGCTTTTTTTGTCGGGACAGTCGGATTTCTGGCCGGCTGCATCAATGTCGATTATGTTGCAAAGACAGAACTGCCTCCGCTGCCGGATGATGCGAAGATCGTTGTCTATTATGACAGAACCCAGTTCCCGGTCCCGGAGAAGGAACGGATCCCCGTGGGGAGCGTGACCGCCAGCGCGTCCACCTCCAGCTACACCCTCAGCGAAATCAAGGCGCGGGTGGTTGAAGTCGCCCGGGCCCACGGCGCAAATGCCATCCTCGTCATTTCCATCGACCACAGGAAAGAAGGAGAAGTCCGCAGCGACCAGGTCAAAAACGAGGCGGCTCCCTCATGGAATCCGATCGACAACACCTCCACGGATTTCCAGCTGGAAAAGAGCCGCGATACCTATATGGGCGTGAAAGACCCCGATATTCCCATTTATCTGATCACGCTCAAGGCGGAACTTTTCCAGATTCCCGCCTCGTCGATCATCAAGGAGAGCCCCTTCAAAAAGGAACCCGCCTCCCCGACCCGTCAGGAACCGGACATCCGGATCAATATCCGTTCCAATCTGGACAGCAATGCCCCCCAGCCGGTCAACAATCCGGTTCAGTGACTCTGATTTTTCAATCTCCCGCCGCGCCGCAGCAATG
>CAZORN010000562.1:0-1638 GCA_964581935.1 uncultured Victivallales bacterium | reverse complement strand
AAAATCGTCGGATTCATCACCTTCGCGCTCATTCCGGAAACCGGCATGGCCGTCATTTCCAACAATGCGTCGGACTCCGATTCCGGCGAGAAAGGCATCGGACAGGAAATGTACGCCGCCGCGCTGGATCGCTTCCGCGCCGAGGGAATGCGTCTCGCCCAGGTGACGACCGGACTGGATGAAGCCCACGCCCCGGCCCGCAGGGCTTACGAACGCGCAGGGTTTCAGAAACACACGGAGTCCGTCACGTATTACATGACGTTATGACTTCCGTTTCAGCTCGAAGTCGAACAGCAGCGGCAGATGGTCGGAGCACCGGGCGCAGCCGACCTCGAAGCGAAGCGGCCGGATATGCTCGGAATACAGGATGTAGTCCAGCTGTTTTTCCGGCCCCCAGGAAGGATAGGTCGGCAGATTCCGGACATTGGCCGAACAAAGGGAGAATTTCTCCATGAAACGTTCCATTTCGTGCGCCCCCCCGAAGAGATTGAAGTCTCCGCCGATCACCACCGGCGCATTTTTCGGGATCACCTCGCCGAGATAATCCAATTGGCGTCGGCGGGAACGCGGCCCCAAGGCCAGATGCAGCAGAAACAGATGGACGCCGTCGATTTCCATCTCCAGGACCAGACGCTTCATTCCGGTCGGGAAGTAGTGGAACGCGCACGGAGTGCTTTTCCGTTTCGTGAGGAACGCGTTGGACTGTCTGCGGAGAATCGGAATCTTCCTCGTCAGCGAGTCGGGGGCGTATTTGACCGCGCAATGCTGGTATTGTTTAACCGCGGACGCAATCTGCTGCGCCTGATTCACGAAGTTCGTGCGGAAAGACCCCGTATCGACTTCCACCAGCCCCACCACATCCGCGTCGCATGAGGCAATGTAGTCGATGACGCATTCCAGATGCTGCCGGTTCGTGCGCAAATACCGATGGACGGTCAGGATATTTTCTCCCATGCCGGAGGGCGCCCCCGTTCCGTAAGCGATATTGTAGATCAGAAACCTCATGTCCGCTCCATGAAACCCCGAATCCGTTTCCCGGATGCGGTTCCATTCAATATACCGTTTCAATGTCCCTTATTCAAGGTTGCCTATTTTCTTTTCGGTGCTACATTACCGGAAACCGGTTTGGCGTCAGCCGGAATTTTAAAGACGGCAAACTCGTTTGCCGGGGTGCAGGGAATTTTTCCCTGCCGGGAAGTTTGAGGGCGAGAAGCCCTCATGCACTTTGCGTTTGCGGCGGCGGGTCCCCCGCTGACGGACGAGCTCCGGGAGGAGCGAGAGCCGCCGCTCCCGTAAGACAGGCTTCGGAGAATGTCCGGAGCTCTCGAACCGGATGGATCAGGGACGTATTACGGAAACAGATTTTGACGCTATGAAGTTCGGCCCGGGTGCAGTCGAGATGGATCAGGGACGTATTACGGAAACAGATGGGAGAATTCATGAGAAAAGAACTGTCGGACAAGCTGGAAACGGAAGCGGCACTCACTCCCGCGGACCTCCGTGAACTCCTTCTGCTGAAGGAGGAAGCCGACCTCCGGCGTCTCTATGAGGCCGCTTACCGGATCAAGGTCAAATACGTCGGGAAAAAGGTCAATCTCCGCGGACTCATCGAGTTCAGCAACATTTGCGTGAAAAACT
>CAZORN010000561.1:0-1640 GCA_964581935.1 uncultured Victivallales bacterium | reverse complement strand
ATTTCTTCCCTTTGTCAACCCATATTCTAACTTTTTTCAGACTTTTTTGAGGCAGACAAAGACAAACAGCCTCAATTCAACCGTTTTGGACATCCTTGCCCGAAAAATGTTCCATAAAAGCTTTTGTTGTTTCCTGCATTTTCCTGCCTCAAGCGGGTTGCTTTCCTTCAGCCGGGGGTATATATAATGTCATGATAATACTGCTTTCACAGAAAGGCTGGGGTGACATGGTATTTCAGGCATACCGGATTCTTTTCGATTTCTACGGGGAACAGCACTGGTGGCCATGCGAATCCGGCAGCCGCTGGGAAATCGCCGCGGGAGCCATTCTGACTCAAAATTGCGCGTGGCGGAATGTGGAGACGGCATTGCAGAATCTCACATTGTCCGGGCTGGATACCCCTGAAAGCATCCTTCATGCCGATCCGGAAGTCTTGCGTGAAGCGATCCGGCCGGCCGGTTTTTTCAGGCAGAAAAGCGTCTATCTGAAGGAAATCGCCGGATTCTTTCTGAAACACGAGAGCGAGTATTGCCGCCATGCATCGGGAAACGAACTGAAAGAGCTTCGGGAAAGACTGCTGAGGGTGAAAGGAATCGGACGTGAAACGGCGGATTCGATTCTGCTGTATGCGTTCCGTCATCCCATTTTTGTGATAGACGCATACACGAGGCGTGTGGCGGAACGTCATCTAGGCATTGATGGCACCCTGCCCTACGACAAGCTTCAGGAGGTTTTCATGAGCGCCCTGCCCCGTGAGATCCAGATATACAACGAGTATCATGCGCTGATTGTGCGTCTCTGCAAGGAATCGTGCCTGAAACGTGGATGCGGTGAATTCTGCGGTCTCCGTCTGAAGAAGCATTGAGCCAGCAGCGAATACGGGAAACAGGCGATTGCATTCCGTATTCATGAAGTTATATTGCTGTAACAATAAAACTTCGGGGAGGCAGACATGTCAGAACTCAAACCTTTCACGCCTGAAATCATGGAGAAGCCGGAATTCAAGGTTCTTGCGGTCACCCGCGAGTTCAATATGGAAACCTGCCGGAAGGAAATTCCGGAATTCTGGGAAACCTTCATCCGGAGTCCGCTCCACCGGATCATCTGCGGACAATTCGGGATCTGCCATTCCCCGTCGGCGGACGGCACCCGTTTCCGGTATTCCATCGCGAACCGCTATGCCGAAGGGGAGCAGATTCCCGACGGCGCCGAAACACTGACGATTCCATCGCAGACATGGGCGGTTTTTCCGTGCGTCGGGGCGATGCCGGGAGCGCTTCACAGAGGAATCGATTTCATCTATCACGAATGGCTTCCGAAGGCCGACTATGAAAAAATCAGCGATATGGACATTGAAGAATACACTCAGGGCAATCCGTGTTCCCCGGAATACAGGAGTTTCGTATGGATCGCCGTGAGAAAGAAGCCGGAGGCATGAGCTCCATGAAACGAGCCTCATCCGATTCGACTTTTCCGGCAGGAAGAAAAGAGGATGTGAAACAGAAAAACGACCTTCTGCGGAAATTCTGGAAGATTCCGGCGTGGCAAGTGGAAACCTCCGTGGTCCTCACGGATGCGGAAACATATACAAGGAGAAATTGCACATGACGGACTGTCTGCTGGAGAAATCGGAGGCGAA
>CAZORN010000560.1:0-1646 GCA_964581935.1 uncultured Victivallales bacterium | reverse complement strand
TCAGGAAAACGGCGGTGAAAAGAGTGGTGAACACGCCGATGGCGAGGGTGATGGCGAATCCCTTGATGGCGCCGGTTCCCTGCCAGAGGAGGATCAACGCGACAATCAGGGTGGTGATGTTCGAGTCGAAAATGGCGGAATACGCCCGGTCGAAGCCGAGATCGACCGAGTTGAGGATGGTCTTGCCGCTGTTGACTTCTTCGCGGATTCGTTCATAAATCAGGACGTTGGCGTCCACCGCCATACCGATCGTGAGGATGATGCCCGCGATGCCGGGGAGGGTCAGGGTCACGTCGAACGCGGCCATGGCGCCGAGGATCAGAAGGGCGTTGATCAGCAGGGAAACGTTGGCGACGATACCGCTGCGGGTATAGTAGACCATCATGAAAATCATGACGAGCACCATGCCGGCGATACCGCTGTAAAGGCCGTCGCGGACCGTTTCGGCGCCGATGGTCGGGTCGATGTCGGACTGCGCCTGAATCGTCATGGAGAAAGGAACGCTGCCGCTTACGAGAGCGTTGGAAATGTTTTCGGCGTCTTCACGGGAGAAACTGCCGGTGATCTGGGCGTTTCCGCCGGTAATCGCCTGGTTGATGCGGGGGGCGGAATAGAGGGTGCCGTCGAGAATGATGGCGAGTTCACGGCCCACGTTGGCGCTGGTGACTTCTCCGAAGCGTGCGGCTCCGGAGGGCTTGAACGACAGGATGATCTCGCGCTGGCCGAACTGGTCCATCGTGGGATAGGCATCGTTGATGTCCTTGCCGTCCATCTGGGGGGCGCGCTCCACGATATAGACCATCCGGGAGGCTTTGCCGTTGCGGGTTTCGGAACTGACTTTGACCTCATATCCTTCCGGGGGCTGATAGCCTTTCGGGTCAGCCATGTATTTGGCGGCTTCCTCGTGGTTGTTGGGATGCACCAGTTTGAACTGGAGCTTGGCGCTCATCTTGATCAGCTTCTCGATGACGCTTTTTTCTTCGCGGGTGACGATCGGAACGCGCATGGAGATATAACGTCCGCCGGCGGGAGAGATGTCTGCCTCGAAAATATTCTTCTGGGTCAGACGTTTGCGAAGCGTCTCGATGGCAAGGTCGCGGTATTTGTTGAAATCCTTGTCGATCTTGTCCTTGTCGGCGGGATCGGGAATCAGTTCCAGCAGGAATTCCGCGCCGCCGTTGAGGTCGATTCCGCGACGGATGGAACTGGCGGAATTCTTGCGGATGACGGAAAGGACGTCGCGGCTGTTGGAGATTTTCTGAGTCTTGACAAGAATCGGCTTGACGTATTTGTCGAGGGAAACCCCTTTGTCCAGCGCCGCATTTTCCAGCGCGACGGAGTCGTACATGGAAGGATCCTTGAGTTTCTTCTCCTTGGCAAGGGCGATCAGCTCCACGACTTCCTTGTCGGCGGGATTGACGCAGATCTCCTTGAAAGTCTCAAAGAAATCGCGTTCCCGCAGGGGATACATGGAAAAGATGAAAACCCCCAGGACGAGCAAGGCGAACAGGGAGCGGAGAATAATGGGCTTCTTGTTCATTTGGGAGCTTCTTCCTTGGAAGGAACGGCGCTGACGGCGGACTTGACGATCTCGAGCTTGGTGCTTTCCGCGGTCTTGATCACGAAACGGTCGTCCTTCACGGCAA
>CAZORN010000559.1:0-1654 GCA_964581935.1 uncultured Victivallales bacterium | reverse complement strand
CGTAAAAATAGATGGGCGAAGCCTTCTCATAGTCGAACATTTCCGTCCCGGCGTAGTTCATCGGATTCGGCCCGAGGAGTCCCATGTAGGAGGCGATGTTCACGATCGAGCCGCTCTTCTGTTTCTTCATGGTTTCCGACGCCAGACGCGTCAGGAAAAAGAGACTCGAAGCATTGGTATGCAGGCTCTGGTCGAAGACCTCCATCGGCTGGTCCCACGCGCCGCACGCGCACCGCGTCACGGCGTTGTTGACAAGGATGTCCAGACGCCCCGTTTCGCCGACCGCCGTCTCCAGCGCGCGCCGCATGGATTCCTCCGAATCAAGGTCCATTTGGAGCGCCCTCGCGCCGCTCCGGTCCGCTTCCTCCTTGAGCTTGTCGATTCCGCGCGAGGCGATGTAGACGGTCGCCCCCGCTTCGCAGAGCGCTTCCGTGAGCTGACGCCCGTACAATCCCGCCCCGCCGGTCAGAAAGGCGGTCTTCCCCTGAAGTGAAAACGATTCGAGAACCTTCATATCCTGACTTCCTTTCCGCCGTTTTTACGGCTTTCGATTCCGCCGATCACCAGCCTCATCAGCTCCTCCGTTTCGGCGAACGGATAGGGAGGCTCTCCGTTTTTCAGATACTCCACGAACGCAACCAGTTGAGCGCGAAAACTTCCGTAGGAATCGTTTGAAACGACATGGGTTGTCCCCTTGGTTCCGACGATGCTCAGCGTGGGCGAGTAGGCGGCGTCGTAAATGTTCGCGATGACCACGTCGAAGCCTTTTTTGTGTTTGAGATGCACGATGTTCCGTTTTTCGGAACCGGTGTTGACGATACTTTCGAAGCCGGGACCCGCAATCGGATAGACCGCTTCCAGCGCGTGGATGCCGTAGGTCTCCCATTTCTTAGGGATCGAGAAGGAAATATAACGCAGGTCGCCGAATTCGCGCGTCTTTCCGTTCTGGTATGCCTGAAACTCCTTGCAGTAGCGCATCGAACTCGAAGAGAGAATCGGAGCTCCCGATTCGACCGCCCTGTGGAAGAACTCGAGGTCCGCGGCATTGTCGCAGAGCGGCTTGTCGATGAAGAGGGGAATGCCCGCGTCCAGGAACGGTTTCGCCCGCCGGACGTGCTCGCTCCCGATGTCTGTGGCGATGACGACGGCATCCACCTTTCCGATCATTTCCTCCGGAGTTCCGACCACATTTTTCACCAGCGACAGCTTTGCCACGTGTTCGGCGTCGGACCGTTTGTCGCAGAAGACATGCGTCACTTTCGCGCCCGGAATGCCGATCGTGCCGTAGTCCTCCTTGTTCAGATATGCCGGAATGCCCGGGAACGGACACTCTTCCGTCATGGCCTCCCGGTTGTATTTGTTGAAGATCGCGCTCCAGGAGTAGGGGTGCCCGTTTCCCTCGGTCATCCCGATGATTCCGAGGCGGATGTCATTTTCATTGCGCACAAGTTTCATGTGATGCTTCCTTCTTTATATCCTGAAAGAAAGTATACCCTCGACCTGTTCCGGAAACAAGAGGCGGACAATATAATAAATTCAGTTTCATGTATAATATTTTCAGTTTTTTTGAAAAAATCGGTTGTCTGAAAGCACAACATGCAGTATATTTTTTTCATCGGCAGGAAAAATGGAAGGAGGCGCGCAATGGAGATTC
>CAZORN010000558.1:0-1659 GCA_964581935.1 uncultured Victivallales bacterium | reverse complement strand
CGGTATCGCCGGAATATGCTCCGTTTTACCGGAAGGAATTGGACACGCTTCTCAACTCCCGTATCCGCATTCCGAATGAAGCCCCGCAGATTGTACGGGAAATCGAAAGGGTATTCCGTCTGCGTTCATATAATCCGGAAACCGGCAATTCTTTATACATTCGGCTTTTTTCCTTCCCGTTTTCGGCAATCACTCTCGGACGCGACGCATTCGCGCTCATGAAGCACAAGGAAGAATTCGAGCGGCTTGCAGACCAGCCGGTCATCGGCAAAACGGAGCCCGGTTCCTCCCGAACAGCGGTTGTAGAAGTAACAAGAGTGATCTTTCTCCATACGGCATACACGAAATCACTCATGACGGCCGCGCTTGCTTTGAAATGGTATCGATGCGAGAAGGGAGAGTATCCGAAGACGCTTCAAGAACTTGTGCCGCAATATCTGAAACAGCCCCCCGTCGACCCGGCGGATGGGAAGCCGCTCGTCTATGAACGTCTGCCGAACGACTCTTTCCGTCTCGACATGCCGTCCGACAAACATTTCTTAATCATATCCCGTTTGGAGTTCATCAGATAGCCATTCCGTCTGATGTCCGCTGGTTTCCGAAGGTCTACTAAGCAGGAGTCATAATGAACATCATATCCGACAAACGGTTTTTCTATCCGGGGATTCTGCTGCTGGCTTGGCTCATCCTGATTCCGCTCTACGCCTATCCGTGGCTGATGTTCGCTCTGACGGGCCTCCTTGCGGCGCTTGCCGGACTCCGGTTCGCCGCAGAACGGAGCGCAAAACATTTCCTGCTCGGACTCGCCGGATCCCTGCTGGGAACACTTCCTCTCGCCGTCACCAGCCTTCTGAAAAGCGTTCCGATCGAGAGATTCCTTCTCGACGCCATTCCGGCAAAGTTGGAATGGTGCTGCGCCGCGATGTCAATTCCCGACTATCCGGGCTGGATGCCTTTGTTCACGGTCGGCGTCATCATTTCATGGGCATTGGTGCTGTATGCGATATTCTTCAACTGCCGCCTTCTTGTCGGCAATCAATATTACGCATTCATTGCCGGAGTCTTCAGCGTTACAATCCTGTTTTTCACCGGAATATGGGCCTGTTACGGCTTTGCATCCTTCTATATGTTTTTCATCCCGGAAAAAGATTTCGTGACATTCATGATCGGGACGCAGCACACCCGTATCATGGCCGGACTGGTTCCGGCGTTTTCAATCTTGATTTTTCTGCTTGTTTTCTGGACGATCCGTAATTTCCGACACAACGTTCCAAACTGGAAGAAGTTGCTGAAAGACCTCGGACTCTTCGCGGGGGGATGCGCCGCCATCTGGCTTCTGTCCGCAGTAATCGCCCTCGCCTACGGTCATACCGCCATCGCGGAATCGGCACGGATATTCCCGGCAGAGAAACGTCCCGGCATCCCGCAAACCATGCTCGATGCGGATAAAAAACAGAAGGAGTGGAATGATCAATTCAGTATGGACTATCCGGACTTTCAGCTTCCGGCGTCATCCACCTATGACTGGTTCACCGGAGGAAACAAACCGATCCCGGACGCCATCAGAAAGAAGACTCTCGACCTTTTCCAATCTCCGAAAGGCGAGGAATTCTTCCGTCTGAACTCGGAACAGATCCGGCGCTACACACAAGAACTGCC
>CAZORN010000557.1:0-1659 GCA_964581935.1 uncultured Victivallales bacterium | reverse complement strand
TGATCATCGCCGCCGTCGCCATGCAGATGATGATCGGCGGAGTCAAAACCTGTTTTCACATCTGATCCGTTTTTTCGTGCATGCGGTTCCGCAAATCCTTGTTTTGGAGGAAATCCGGGATATATTGACATGAAATCCGGCATGAAAGCCGGAGGTCATACAGGAAATGAAGCTGAGAGATTTTTTTCAGGATAAGGCAAATATTCTCGCGGTCAGCTGGCTGTTCAATCAGCTGGCGTATTCGATCGTCTACCCGTTCCTCCCCCTGTATCTACATCAGGAACGGGGGATTCCGATGGATAAGGTGGGACTCATCTTTCCGTTGATGGGGCTTGCGGCAATCGTCGTTCCGCCGTTTTCGGGCATGCTGGCCGACCGCGTCGGGCGCCGCTTCATACTTCAGTTCGGACAGCTTTCCCGTACCGCGGTCTTCCTGATCCTTGCGCTTCTTACCGTCGTCGACGCTCCGTTCTGGGTGTTCGCCGTGATGCTCATGATCAATTCGGGGACCGGCGTGTTCTTTCAGGTGGCTTCCGACTCCTATCTTTCCGACATCAGCACGCCGGAATCCCGGCCGGGAATGTACAGCAAAATCCGCGTCGGGTTCAACATCGCCTGGGCTCTCGGACCCATGCTCGGCGCGTTTCTCGCACGGACTCCTTTCTCCCTGATCTTCTGCGTCACCGCCATGCTGTGTCTGTGCGGCAGTCTTTATTCCGGATATTTCTGCAAGGAACCCGAGCGCAAGACTCCTCCTGCCGGTTCCCGTCCGGACGGGGCGAACTATGGACAACTTCTCCGCAATCCGCCGTTCTTCAAACTTGCGCTCGGCAGTTTCTTCCTTACGCTGCTGACATCCCAGCTGTATTCCACGTTTTCCGTTTTTGCGACGGGAGAAGCGGGGATCAGCCGCGATTCCCTCGGCCTTCTCTATTCGCTGAACGGACTCCTTGTCATTCTCTTCCAGATTCCCCTGACGAAGCTGCTGGATCACCTGAGTCTTTCACAGACCGTCCGGCTGGTCGGGGGAACGGTTTTTTATTTTGCCGGATACCTCTCGCTGGCCTTTTTCGGAGACGCCCGCCTCTTCGCCCTTTCCGTTCTGGTGATTACCACGGGCGAGATGATTATCCAGCCGTCGATCTATACCGCGGTCAGTCGTCTGGCTCCGGACGGAGCGACCGCAAAAAGCATGGCTCTGCTGAGTCTGATCCGCGGGATCGGGATTTCGGCCGGACCGTGGTTCGGTGCGGTCCTGCTGCAGCGTTCGCATAACGTGCCGCTTCTGCTCTGGGGCGGACTGGCTTCCTTTGCGCTGATTGCGGTGTTTGCATTTGCGCTGATCCGTCCCGCCAACCGGGAACTCATCAACGGAAATCCGTGAGGGCGTCTCGTCCGGACGCTTTATTTTTCCGGCGGCGTTTCCGATCGGTTCATGGCGCCGCGGCGATAGCCGGAAGGATCGGATTCGACCTTCCGGAATCCGAGGTCTGTGAGGAGTGCGGTCACTTCTTCTTTCCGGCGGGCGAGCCGTTTCAAATCGATGGAACGGACTTCGATCCGGGCCGTATCGCCGTCTTCCGTACAGCGGACGCGCACCCCGTGAAATCCGAAGCGGGCGCGGAGTATTTTTTCGGCTTCCCTTGCCCGGTCGAGCAC
>CAZORN010000556.1:0-1660 GCA_964581935.1 uncultured Victivallales bacterium | reverse complement strand
GCGCCTGTTTTTCCTGGTTGTATTCGCGCAGTTCCTCTTCCTTGGCCATGACCTGCCGGTATTTTTCCTGGGCGTTGAGGCGGCGGTTTTCCCGCTCGGCCGAGGAGAAGGCCACGTTCTGGGAAGCGTCCCGAAGCTTCACGAACTCTTCCTTGAGCTTCTCAAGGGACTTTGCGAGGTTGTCGGAGTAATCCTTGAAGATTTCGGCCTGTTTTTTAAGCTTAGCCTCGTTGATCTTGGTTTTGTTGTAGCTGTCGAATACGCGCCCCATGTCGATCACTGCGATTTTCGGAGCGGGGCTTTCCTCCTTGGCGGCAAGGGAAAAAGCCATCGCGCAGGCGGCAAGCATCAGAAGAATCTTTCTCATTTTCAGAAATCCTTTCCTTCGATTTGAAAACCCGGTAAGATACCCCGGAAACCGGTAAAAGTCAATACCCCTTTGTGCCGCGGATGCACCGATTCATCTCTTTTGTGTAAAGCTCCGCGACCGCCGGGCTGCGGACGATCAGGATATTTTCGTCGTTCCGGTATTCGGCGTTGGCCGAGTAATTATAGCTCCCCGTGATCACGGTCCGGTTGTCGATGATGATGACTTTGTGGTGCATCTTGCCGGAACGGTTGGCGGAAAGATGGACCTCCGCCCCGACCAGCTTCAGGAATTCGTCGCGGCTGGCCTTGTTCGCGGCCTGTCCGGCGTCGAAAAGACACCGCACCTTCACCCCGCGGTTCACCAGTTCCCGGAGCTGGACCGCCATCTCGCTCCCGGTGAACGAATACGCCATCACGTCCACCGTCCGCTGCGCCTGGGACAGCTCCCTCACAAGGAGCGCCCGCACATGGTCGGAGGGCGAAAAGGCATATCCGGCCGGAATGTTCCCGATGAAGACCGAATCGGGTGCGCGGACCTGACGCGCGGACCGGCTGAAGCGTCCGTTCCAGTATTCCTCGAACTTCGTGCGGTACCCCGCCGCAATTCCCGGAGACTCCAGACAGATGGCGTTGTTGTCGTTATTCAGGCTGCCGTTCGGGGTGAAATTGAATGACCCCGTCCACACATACCGGGAATCCACCACCACGAATTTGTTGTGCATGTAGCCCGGCTTATGGTCCGACACCACGGGAATCCCGTATTTGCCAAGTCTCGACACCGCCGGATTCCTGGCGTTGTCCGTATCGGTCACCACCCGCACGGAAATTCCGCGCTTGCGCGCGTTCACCAGCGCCTGCGCCACATCGTCCGAACTCAGGTCGTAGGCGCACACCTCGATCGTCCTGACCGCCGAATCGATGAACGCGCAGAGGCCCGGAATGATGTTCGGCGACGGCGTGAAATACACCCGGATCGGATCCGTCCTCGGATTCTCCAGCACATACGTGTCCTCGAAGCGGGAGACCGGTAGTTCGCTCGCACGGATGGCTTTGTTGCGCCATGTCAGCAGAAACGCATGGATTTTATCCAGCGAAGACGGAACCTTTTCCTCCGGAACCAGCGTCGCCGCCAGCAGGACCATGAGGAACAGAAACATCCCGAACAGCGGATATTTCAACGGGATGGAGCCGAAAAGTCCTTTCCCCCCGTCCCGCTCGGCCCGTTTGGCCACATTGGATATGCTTCTTTTCATTCCTCAAAAAAACTTTCAAAATCTGTTGCTTTTTCCGG
>CAZORN010000555.1:0-1661 GCA_964581935.1 uncultured Victivallales bacterium | reverse complement strand
CTGTGCGACGACTTCCGGACCGGTTCCGTCTCCGGGAAGCGCGGCGATCTTGTAACTCTTTCCTGCCATGATGCGGTTGCCCTTCCAAAAAAGTAGTGGTTTTGTGTCAAGAGCCGATAATTTACACCCGCTTTCATTAAAGTGCAAGCATCGGGAGCGTTTTTTATGAAGATGCCCTCTCCGGTCGCCAGGTTTCCGTCTCCGGTGGAGCGGCTGTGTGTTTCCGTGCCGGTTAATTCGGTTTCGTTTCCTTCAACTGATAAAACTTTCACATTTTAACGGAAAGTGCTGTGAAATGACTTGACAAGCGTCGAACAACGGCTATATTGGATGTGAAAGAAACAATATTTTTGCGTGTTTTTCTACTGAAAACGGTTTTTGCGAGGGGTGAGTTCGGGTTTTTATTGTGAATTATGTCACAGATTAATCGGGGTTTGTTTTCACAATTTCACTATCAAATAACAGGACAGCAGAAGATGAACAAAAGAATGACGCCGATTCCTGCGAGGACCATCGAACGGATGGTTCTGTACAAACGCCTCCTGACCGACCTCAAGTCCAAGGGAACCCATACCCTCTTTTCCCACCAGCTTGCGGCGCTGGCGCACAATACCTCCACCCAGGTCCGCCGCGACCTCATGGAGATCGGTCATACCGGAAGCCCCCGCAAGGGCTACGACGTGTCCGAACTGATCCGCAACATCTCGGACATCCTGGACGGTTCCAAGGAGCGCATCATCGCGCTCGTCGGAATCGGCAACCTCGGGCGCGCGATCCTTTCCTATTTCACCTACAGCCACCCCGGACTCACCATTGCCGCCGCCTTCGATACGGACGAAAGCAAGGTCGACCGCGTCATCGCCGGATGCCGGTGCTTCCACATGTCTCAGTTCGATGAAAAAGTCAAGGAAATGGGAATCAATCTCGGCATCATCACCGTTCCCGCCGGCAGCGCCCAGTATGTGGCCGACCGCATGACCGAGGCGAACATCCGGGGCATCCTGAACTTCGCGCCCGTTCCGCTGAAAGTGGCGGACGGCGTTTTCGTCGACCGCATCGACATCGCCAGTTCCCTTGAAAAGCTGGCCTACTTCGCCGGACTCGGCTGACGGAAAACCGGAAACGGAGTGATTTTGAGCTCAAGAAGATAATAACGTTCTATGAGGGGACGTGTTTATTTTTCAATTCATAACGGTTACTCAATTCATAAAATGAGGAAACAAAGCAATGAGTGAGAGAAAAACAGTGGGCGACATTCTGAACGGATATCAGAATGCCTCGCGGGACAGCCTGATCCCGATTCTTCAGGATGTTCAGAACGAGTTCGGATTTCTTTCCAGGGAGTCCGTCCTGGAAATCGGAAAGCACCTCCACCTTCCCGCCAGCAAAATCTACGGCGTGGCCACGTTCTACAACCAGTTCCGTTTTCAGCCGACAGGCCGGTTCCACATCATGATCTGCCGCGGAACGGCCTGCCATGTGAAAGGCTCCGCGGCGGTCCTCGCCGCTCTCGAAAATGAGCTCAAAATCAAGGCCGGCGAAACCTCCGAAGACGGCCTCTTCAGCATCGAGGTCGTCGCCTGCATCGGCGCCTGCGGACTTGCGCCCGTCCTCAGCATCAACGGCGAAATCTACGCCGGCATGGATGAAGACAAGGTCAA
>CAZORN010000554.1:0-1663 GCA_964581935.1 uncultured Victivallales bacterium | reverse complement strand
ATAAGGAATACACCCTGCCCTCGCCCGGAACAAAGATTGCGGTCTGGGCTCACATGGGGGGCTATTCCGGAAAAGCGCTGAATCCGGAGGAAGTCGGGAAGCTGAGGAATTTTGTGAAAGACGGCGGAATTCTGGTTTTGTATGCTTCAACCCCGGCCAATGCGTTTCCAAAGGGGAAAAATCAGTTTGACCTTTCTCCGGCCGTCCCCGTGCTCGGAGCCAAAGCGTATGCCTATGGTGACTGGAAAAGCACGGTTCAGCCGAAGGGAAAGGAGATTTTCGGGGCAGACGCGGAAAAACACAACATTTTTGCCGAGCAAAAACGGCGACCCGGCCTCGGAAAACCGGATGGTCTCACCGTTCTTTTCGGAACACCGGATACCGCGGACCTCGGAGTCATGCGGATCGGAAAAGGCGCGGTCATTTACACGGGCACAGATCCGAAGGATCCCGCATACGCGGAAGCTCTGGCAAAGCTCGTAACGCTCCTGCTCGATGAAAAGGAACTCGACCGGCTGTTCCCGCTTCCGAAGTCCAACGAAGCCGTCCTGATGGATGGGAAAAAACTTCACCTTGCCATGGTTGCGGGCGGGCAAAAGACGATTCTGCCGGAGATTCTCGCGCAGAGCCTCGGAAAAGATTCTTTCACTCCCGTCGAAGATATGGATCAGGTCCTGATTCATGTGGGAGAAACGCCGTATGTCAAGTCGCTGTGTCTGGATTTCCAGTCGCTTCATCCGTTCGGCTACTACATGATATGCCGGGACGGCCGCAACATTGTTCTGGCGGGCAAAAACCGTACCGGAACGAACTTTGCGGTGAACGATTTCCTGAAACGTTTTGCAGGCTACCGCGCGTATCCCGGCGGAAAGCTCTATGAAATCATTCCGAAACAGGAAATCCTGAAGCTTCCGGCAAAATTCGAGTTCAGGGAAGAGCCTTCCGTCAAATCCTACAATCTGGTGTTCACGAACAACGGCGACTTCGCGCGCAATCCGCGCTTGACCTGCATGGCCACTCATGCGCTTTCGGAACTGGTCCCGCCCGCAAAATACGGAAAGACCCATCCCGAATACTTCCCGCTGATCGGCGGGAAACGGCGCCTGCCGGACGATAAAGGGAAATTCGCAGGACCGTGGAATCCGTGCATGTCTCACGGCGATCTTGAAAAACTGGTGGAGGAATATGCCGATGAATATTTCAAGAAGCATCCGGACAATTTCGGGCTCCCGCTGGGGGTCAACGACGGCGGAGGCGACTGTCAGTGCGAAAAATGCGTTGCAGAACTGAACAGCACCGGCAACCAGTATGCCCGTTTCTATAATCTGGCGGCCCGGGTGCTTGCGAAGAAATACCCGGGAAAAGTCGTTTCTTTCATCGCCTACGGGCGCACCGCCTCCGCTGTCCCGCGCGGAGTCAAGATGGAAAACAATATCCTTGTTGAGGTCATCAACTGGGGTTCCGTAAACGCATATGAACGCATGGAACAATGGAAAAAAATCGGCGTCAGGCATTTCGGCCTGTATGATTATATCTACTCGGCGGGGTCGGGATATGTCACCCCGCGCTATTTCCCGCACACGATCGGAAATGCGTGGAAGGAAAACCATAAGAAGTATTCCATCGAGACGATGTGGCTGGAGTTCTACCCTTCGAGCTATGT
>CAZORN010000553.1:0-1664 GCA_964581935.1 uncultured Victivallales bacterium | reverse complement strand
GGCATCTGCCGCACGAAAATCCTGTTCTCCTCTGAAACCGGCAACCGCCAGCGCGAAATCTACATCTGCGACTTCGACGGAAGCAACATCAAGCGTCTGACCGACAACGCGACCCTTTCGATCGAACCTTCCTGGCATCCGGACGGACATTCCATCATCTACAACCAGTTCCTCCTTTCCTCCACTCCGCTGGTCCAGTACGACATCGTCAACAACCGCAGCCGCGCCCTCTCCAGCCAGAGGGGCATCAATGCCGGCAAAATCTCCCCCGACGGACGCAGACTTGCCCTGATCATCACCACGAAAAACCAGATCGACCTATATGTGCGCGACCTCAACGGAGGTTCTCCGACGCGTCTCACCAACGACACCGCCGTGGAAGCCAGCCCGACATGGTCCCCCGACGGCTCCTCCATCTGCTACGTCTCCGATAAGTCCGGACGCCCCGCCCTCTACATCATCAGCGCTTCCGGCGGCACCCCGAAGAAAGTCCCCGGCGTCCAGGGCAGCGAATCCGTCTCCCCCGCGTGGTCCAAAGACAACAAGCTGGCCTATTCCGCCCGTCTCGGCGGCTATACCCTGAAGGTGATCGACCTCGCATCCGCAATGGGATATCCCGCTCAGAAGAACAGCTCCAATTCGACTCTCGCGGATTCCTCCGCTCCGTCCGTGGCGGGTGAAAGCCCTTCCTGGGCTCCGGACAACCGCCATGTGGTTCTCTCCAGCAAAGGCTCCATCTACGTGGTGGACACCCGCACCAACAAGGCAAGAGTCCTCATCAGCGGAAAATCCAAATCCAGCGGCGCCAGCTGGTCGCCGATCCTCTACTGAAAATGACCGCTCCACAGACGGATGTATTCGACTGGCTGAGCGGACTTGAATTCTTCGGGGTCAAGCTCGGGCTCCACCAGACGCGCGCTCTGTTCGAGGAACTGGGTTCCCCCGAAAAGAACCTGAAATTCATCCATATCGCCGGAAGCAACGGAAAAGGCTCCACCGGAGCCTTTCTGGAAGCCGGACTCCTTAACGCGGAATTCAAAACCGGCTTCTATTCCTCCCCTCATCTGGTCGAGGTGAACGAACGCTTCCGCATCAACGGAAAAGTCCCGGATTCCGTCACCGTCGGCAAGGCGCTGGAGAAAGTCCGCGCCGCCGCGGAAAAGCTCCTCCGCAAGGATTTCCGCGTCACCTATTTCGAGGCGACCACCGCGGCCGCCGCGCTGCTGTTCGCGGAAGCAGGCGCGGACTTCGTCGTCTGGGAAACCGGCATGGGAGGCCGTCTCGACGCCACGAACATCGTCACCCCCCTTGCAAGCGTCATCACGTCCCTCTCCCTGGAACACAAGGAATACCTCGGCGACACCCTTGCCAAGATCGCTTTCGAGAAAGCGGGCATCATCAAGCCGGGCGTGCCGGTCTTTCTCGGATGCACCATTCCGGACGAAGCCATGCAGGTATTCATCGCCCGGAGCAAAGAACTGGGCGCTCCCCTCGAACAGGCGGTCATGCCCGGCGATGCACGCATCGTTTTCGAAAATGACCGCCCGTATCAGTTCCTCTGGAACGGAACGGTCCGCCTGCCCCTGCCCGGACGCTTCCAGCAGGCGAACGCGGCTCTGGCGCGGGCGGTCCTCCTGAATCTCGCCGAACGGTTCGGGTTCGAT
>CAZORN010000552.1:0-1669 GCA_964581935.1 uncultured Victivallales bacterium | reverse complement strand
ACGCCATCAAGAGTTACGAGGATACGCTGGAAGACACCTCGGCTCTGCGCGCCCTCCTGCTTCCTCCCGCTCAGAAACTTCTCCTGCAATCCTTCCGCACCGGCAACGAGAAAGTGATTGTGGGACAGGACGGCTGGCTGTTCTATGCCTCCGACTTCAATTATCTCGCCAATCCCGGTTTCCTGCGTCCGGAGCGTCTGAAAAAACGGATGCTTTCCGGAGTCCAGCCCGATCCCGTCAAGGCGGTGCTCCAGTTCGCCGGACAGTTGAAGGAGCGCGGCATCCGTCTGGTTCTTCTGCCGGTTCCCGTGAAACCGATGCTCTACGGCGAAAAGCTGAGCGGCGTTTCCGGTCTCCTCCAGAATTCCAGCTTCAGGGAATTCAAGGAACGCGTGGAAAAGGAAGGCGTCGCGGTGGTCGATCTGGCTCCCGAATTCATCGCCATACGGAAAAGCGGCGCCGAGCCGTATCTCCGGACCGATACCCATTGGACGCCCGAAGGAATGACTTTGGCCGCCCGTCTGACGGCGGAGAAAATCGCTTTGCCGAAAACCGGGAACGGTCCGTCTGAAAAACCGGTTTCACGGCAGATTACGGCTTTGGGCGACATCGCCGCCATGCTGAAACTGGAAAATGCCGAGCATTTCTTCAAGCCGGAAAACGTCACGGCGACCGATCCGCGCTTCCGTCCGGACAAAAATGCGCAGGTCCTCCTGCTGGGCGACAGCTTTACCAATATCTTTGACGTTCCCGCAATGAACTGGGGGGCCGATTCCGGGTTCGCCAACCATCTGGCATCCTCTATGGGACAGCCCGTCGATGTGATCGCACGCAACGACGCGGGGGCGTTCGCCACGCGGGAACTGCTGGATAACGAGCTCAAGCGCGGACGCGACCGTTTAAAAGGAAAGAAGGTCGTCGTTTGGGAGTTCGCCATCCGCGAACTGGCGGACGGCAACTGGAAAATGCTGGATATGGCGCTGGGGAAAGCTCCCGAAACCAGATTCCTGACGGTGGACAAGCCTAGGACCGTCACCGCGACCGTCCTGGCGCTTTCGATTGTTCCGCGTCCTCACGCGGCTCCTTACAAGGATCATGTCATGACGCTCCATCTGGGCGATATCGATTCCGGCCACGAACAGGCGCTTGTGTTTATCGAGAGCATGAAAGACAACGTCCTTCAGCCGGCCGCCTCCCTGCGGACCGGCGATACGCTCCGGATCGAGCTGTCCCCCTGGAGCGCCGCCGAAGCACAATACGGCAGCTGGAACCGCAGCGAGATCAACGACGAAAATCTCGCCCTTCAGGAACCCTGCTGGGGAAAGATCGTCCGCCTCGCCCATTGATTGCGGTTCTGTTTCCCACTGCCGGGCGTCTTTCTGGATGTGATTGATTGCGTGAGACTTGCTCGTCCCAGAATCGGCGATTGTCATGAATCCGATGCCATCAACCGGAAACCCGGACCGGGTTCCCGGTTCCATCGGAAAATCCTTCCCGTATCCGGATTGTCCTGACGCCTCTGAAACAGCAGGCGGTTGCGCAAGGACAAAAAAAGCGGAGGTTTTTACGCCTCCGCCTGAAGATCGGAATGAAAGCCTGTTACGGCATGGTTTCCATGAGAGGATACACGAAGTTGTATCTGTTCTGGGCCGGAGTGAGGATCCACTCG
>CAZORN010000551.1:0-1676 GCA_964581935.1 uncultured Victivallales bacterium | reverse complement strand
TTCAGATATTTCCCAGATGCACGCGGGTGAATCCCCGGGATTGCGCGTGCGCCCCGATTTTCCGGAGCAACTCGGGCGGGGTGGGCGGACTTTCCCGGTATTGGTAGGCCGGATGATACGCCGAGAAATGAAGCGGAATTTCCAAGCCGAGCCGGCTTTCGACCCAATCCAGATAGGCATCCAGCATTTCTTCGGAATCGTTCTTTCCCGGAATGACCAGCGTGGTAAGCTCGATGTGTACACCCATTTCGTGGATGAGTTCAATCAGGTTCAGGACCGGGCGGAGAGAGGCGCCGCAGAGAGTCCGGTAGAACTCTTCGGAAAACCCCTTGACGTCGATATTCGCGGCGTCGATCAGGGAATAGATCTCCTTCGCCGCCTCCAGTGAAGTATATCCGTTGGAGACGAATACCGTTTTCAATCCCTTCTCATGGGCAAGCGCGGCGACCTCCATCGCATATTCGGCGAAGACCGTGGGTTCGTTGTAGGTGAAGGCAACGGAAGAACAGCCGTGCTGTTCCGCCAGCGTCACGATCTCGGACGGCTCGAAACGGCGGAAAACCTGTCCGGAGGTATAACCGCCTCTGGAAAGCGTGTGGTTCTGGCAGAAAATGCACCCGAGATTGCATCCGAAGGTGCCGATCGAAAAAATCTTCGTGCCGGGAAGGAAGTGATACAGCGGCTTCTTTTCGATGGGGTCGACCTGAATGGCGACGGGATACCCGAAGGAGGCGCTCCGCAGTTCGCCTCCGGAATTCACGCGGACGCCGCAAAATCCGGTTTTTCCTTCATGGATGAGGCAGTTTCTCGGACAAAGCCGACAGCGGGCAGCCCCGTTTTCAGGGGTCCACCATTGAGCAGGGTGCATCTGAGGAACCATGGGAAGCCTCCCTTCTTTCACTCCTTGCCCTTCTTAAGGGAATCGTAGTGGAGAGATTCATCGACAACCATTTTCTTATGAGCCGCGCGGCGACGGCGGATCTCCTTGAAATCCTCGTCGCTCATATTCAGGAGAGCGTAGATGGCGGGCTGTTTTCCGGTAATGATGGCCAATTCGACGCCCGACCCGTATTTGAGGACATAGCCTTCGGGATCCAGTTCGACTTCGGCGGGATAGCGGGTAATGGTTTCGGAAGGAGTTGCGGTCAGGGGCACGTCTCCGATCCATTTGACCACACCGGAAAAGTTGCCGTACTGGTATTTGTTGTAGACGTCGCTGGTGACGCGGACTTTCTGGCCGGGTTTGATCTTGCGCACGACTCTGGCATCGATTTTTGCGATGGCGCGCACCCGTGTGCCGGACGCAATCACGGCGGCCACCTTGCCGCGTGCCACGTACCAGGTGTCCTTGCACTGAAGATCCACAAGCCGTCCAGTGGCGGGCGCAACGATTTTACACTCGCGGATCCGGCTCTGGATGAATGCCAGTTCCGCTTTTTTGCCCTCGATTTTGGCGGCGACAAGCGCCAGGTCGCGTTTGGCTTTTTCAAGATATTTGAAACCGAGTCCGCTCTCCACGCGACGGGCATTCTCCTCGGCGCGGGCGAGCTCGGCTTCACGCTGGATCGCCTCCAGTTCGATCTTTTCGAATTCCACCTTGGAGATGGCGCTCACCAGCTGAAGTTTTTTGGAACGGTCAAGACGCTCGCGCGCCATGCGGACCTTGTCCTCGCACT
>CAZORN010000550.1:0-1677 GCA_964581935.1 uncultured Victivallales bacterium | reverse complement strand
GCAGGCGGAAAAGTATTCCAGCGTCAGGCGGATTTCCCGCAAGGCGGTAAGCATTTTCCGGGAATTGTTCACCGGAAACGGCCAGGCAAGCGTGGAGAAATAATACTCTCCGCCGCATTGCATCTGATCGTTTCCGATTCGGTTGATCACATCGCAGCAGAAGTCGTAACTTTTCCGGTCCGGCGGCGCCACGATTCCCGGATAGACGCATTGCGGAAAAAGATAGTGGTATCGTTTCCGTTTTTGCCATTGGTCATAACAGCGCTTCAGGTTTTGCAATTCCACCGGGATGGCTCCCGAATCATCGCAATTCCGCTTCGAGCGTTTGAATGTCCATTCCGGCAGATATTCCTCAAATTCGGCATATTCGACCATGATCATCTCAAGAGCCGCATCACGGGCATCCTCCTCCGACTCTCCCATTTCAATGTATTCACTGTACCGTTCCTCGAAGATTTCCTCCTCGGTGTCATTGCCGTACCAGCAGAACTCGGAAGCCATCTCATAGATCGTTTCCGGAGTCCCGATCTGCAGCGGACAGCCGCTCAACATCCGGAGAAGGTACTTTGCCAGCCCCGGATGCTGTTTATCGTATGCTTCGAGCACATCGCCCAGCGGGAACCAGCCGTTTTCAAAATCGCTCATGCCGAATTGAATCACCGTGTCCGCATCGGGGACTTCCGGGAAGGATTCATTGTCCATTTCGTCTGCCGGCAGGATTTGCAAAGACAGGCTGAGCCGTTCAATCACCTGTTTCGACATGAAACTCTCCAGCCATTTCCGGAATCCTTCGGAGATCCATTGAAGCGGATCGCCGGACCCCTTCCGAAGATCCTCCAGAGGAAAAATCGTATTCAGACCCGCCAGAATGCGGCAGGGCGTTTCAATTTTACTCTCTTCGGCGATGATCTCCTGAACCGTGTCCAGAACGGGAGTAATCAGAGAATGGGGGGCAGGACGCTTTGCCGGACGGAAGTTGGTCTGGCGTTTTGCGCCGCCTGAAGCAAACGGGCTGAATTTTCGTGATTCTCCTTGGAAAAATCCGAGAGTAGAAAAGTTTTTCGCCGCACGTTCGGGAAGAATCTTTTTTGCAGCGTTTTCCATGTGATGTTCCTCTTCTGCTCAATTGTCATCGCCGATTTTCACCTCGACTTTATAGGACTGAACTCCGTCCGCTCCGAGGCTCGGACCTTTCAGTGTGGCGTTGGTGAGTTCGGCGTGGAGAAGCGCATGGAATTCCAGAACCTGTTCCGGCGGCATGGCGGGATCGGGATCTTCCAAATTCATGCCGTTGTAGTGGAAGGTGCGTTTGGCGGGGAGAGAGGCGAGTTCGTTGCTCATTTTGAAAATCCTTTCGTTGGGTTAGAATCCGAAATCGAGTTCGGGTTGTTCATCTTTCCTTGGGGGAGTCGGCGAAGGCTTTTCCGACGCGGGGTGAGCCTCTGGTTCCGCTTCATCATCCGTTTCTTCCGGCTCTTCCGTCGCGGCGCGAAGTCTGGCTTCGATGGCGGCTTCTTTCAGCTTTTTCAGATAACCGGGAAGCGCTGCTTCAAACTCCGTGTCCACACTTTGCCGTTCTCCCTGACAGATCAGCGGCGTATCCTTGCCATTGCTGACGCCAAGGATAAAATCACCGGACAGTTTCTTTTGAATCACGATCCGGACGCTTCCGCCCGA
>CAZORN010000549.1:0-1677 GCA_964581935.1 uncultured Victivallales bacterium | reverse complement strand
GAACTTCAGCCGCGTTCCGACGGCAGGCATTACGATGAACAGATCGCCTTCGTGCCGGACCGTCCGGGACACGATCTCCGGTATGCCATCGACGCCGGAAAAATCAAGCGCGAACTCGGCTGGAGTCCCCGTGAAACCTTTGACTCCGGCCTGCGGAAAACCGTTGAATGGTATCTGAAAAACCGTTCCGGATGGTGCAAAAACGTGCAGGAAGGAAACTACAATCGCGAACGTCTCGGAATCGGAGGGAAATAGTCATGAAAGGCATCGTTCTGGCCGGCGGCGCCGGCACCCGCCTGCATCCCATCACCCGCGGAGTCTCCAAACAGCTTCTGGCGGTTTATGACAAGCCGATGGTTTTCTATCCCATCTCCGTGCTGATGCTGGCGGGAATCCGCGACATTCTCATCATCACCACGCCCGAGGACCAGCCCAACTTCATCCGTCTTCTCGGCGACGGCTCCCGCTTCGGCGTCCGTTTCACTTACGAAGTTCAACCCTTCCCCGGCGGTCTGGCGCAAGCCTTCCTGATCGGGAAAAAGTTCATCGGATCCGATTCCGTCTCCCTTGTGCTGGGAGACAATATTTTCTACGGAGCCAGTCTTCAAGTCCTCCTCAAACGGGCGGTCGAACGGGAAAAAGGCGCAACGGTCTTCGGGTATTATGTCTGCGACCCGGAACGCTTCGGAGTCGTCGAATTCGATGCCGAAGGCAAAGCGGTTTCCATCGAGGAAAAACCCGCCGTCCCGAAGTCGAATTACGCCGTAACCGGCCTCTATTTCTATGACAATTCCGTGGTCTCCATCGCGGAAGACATCCAGCCTTCCGCACGCGGCGAACTCGAAATCACCGCCGTCAACAATGAATATCTACGGCGCAACCTCCTCCATGTGGAAAAACTCGGACGCGGCTACGCCTGGCTGGATACCGGCACGCATGAAAGCATGCTGGATGCCGGAAACTTCATCAGGACCATCGAAACCCGCCAGGGTCTTCAGGTGGCCTGCCTTCAGGAAATCGCCTTCTTCAACGAATGGATGACCGCCGAACAGGTCCGCGAAAGCGTCGCGGATATGGTGAAAACCGATTATGGGCGTTATCTTCTCCGGATGATCGGCGGCAAACACTGAGCGCCCCTCTCGGTCGGCATTTTTCATTCCGCAAGGGAACCCTTGTTTCCACAATACGGAAAATGCGGCAGGAGTCGTCATAACATCCGGAAGGAAAGCGGTTTGTCTGTCCCTGACTTATACCAGTTTGCATTCTTTTGGATCGTAAAATCATCTATGAGTGCAACACAATTTCTGCATTGCAACGTTTCGGATAGGTTCGGCAGTCCCCTGCCGAACTGCATAAAATCAGTTCGCGACGGAGTCACGAACCTACCGCGGACGATGCCTGATTGAACAATCGTATAAAGGGCAGGAACGCTTCCGTAAGGAAAACTTCTCATGTGTTCAATACAATGAAAGTGTTACTGACCTTAAGATTGCAATCAGTATTACTTCGCGGCGGCCGCAAGAACGACATCCGCCTCTTTCTGGGCGGCCTTGAGTTCCTCGGGGAGCTTGTCGAACGTCTTCGGTGAAATATCGCGCATTCCGAGCGAATTCAGGAGACGGTAGAAGGAAACATAGTAATTCCCCAGCGCCAGCGTGCGCTCGATATTGGCTTCGG
>CAZORN010000548.1:0-1680 GCA_964581935.1 uncultured Victivallales bacterium | reverse complement strand
GGTCCCTTGAGGATCAGTTTCCCTTCCAGTTCGACGGAATAAAGACAGTTCGGATAATCCGACTTGGAGGGATCGGGACACGGGGAAGCCGCACGGACGGTGCCTTCCAGCAGGGTGATCCCCTTCAACCGCTGGTCTTCGACGGGATAAAAAAAGATCTCGGAAACATCGATCCAGCCGCTGACGGACAACCCGAACGCGGCAGTGTTGGAATCGTCGCAGCTCTCGTGAAGGAAATAGTAATCCGTATAAAAGAGGGTCCGGACCTTTTCCTTCGGAAGTGCGTATTCCTTTTCATTCAGAAAAAAGTAATGGTAGGTGCGGACCAGGGGGATGATCTTTCCGAATCCCCTTGCACGGATGCGGATCAGGGAAAAGGCCGGTTTACGGCATCCTTCGGAATTCATATAGGAAACCGGACCGCCCGCAAGCGTCCGCCACTTTTCTCCCTACGCTGAAATGCTCAGCAGTCCGGGACGTTTCCACTCCGCGGGCAGGTAGAATCCCCAGCCGTCGGGCAGACCGACACGGTCCGGAGGCGTCCCGGAACCGGGAACCGTCTCTTCCCGGACTTTCGCCGGATTCATCAGGGAAACCGCGCCCGCCCGGATCTCCCCCGGGGAAAAGGACAGGTCGTATTTTTTCAGAATTTCACGGCAGACATTATCGGTCGGGAGGGAAGCCGCGGGCGGAAACGGGTTCCGGAACAGGATCAAAAAAAGAATAATGAAGACGGCGGCGGTCGCAAGAAGAGAGAGGGTCAGGAGAAGGATTTTACTTTTTTTCATAAGCGGATGCCGCCCTCACCCTGTTGCCGTTTGATGATTATTTCGGGAGAACCCTTACGGCCAGATATTCCCGGTGCCCCAGACTTCCCGAAAGAATGACGTCCAGTTTCCGCCCCACATCGTCGGCCACGACACTCAGCGGAGCGAGCTTGCTCTTGCGGAGGACCAGCACATCCTCCGGCTTCAGGAGCGGAAGGGCGTCATACACGATTTTCGTAGGAAACATCCGGTTGTACTGTTCATCCGGACTCGGCTCGTCCAGCATGAACAGAATCTTCGTACGCTCTTCAGCCGGAATCAGGATTTTATACTTGAGCGCCTCGTGGTCCGGTCCGACCTCATACATGGCAAGCTTTCCCTTCCGGATTTTTTCCACCGCGCCGACAAAGACGGAGGAATCCTCATAAGCGGCAATCAGCGGATTGACCCCCAGGACGTAAATGATTCCGAACACGGCCCCCATACACAGCCAGCGGGATTGCGGCGTCAGGCGTTTCTTTTCATAAAAAACGATCAGCCCCAGACAGAACAGCGCAACGCCCCACTGGAAAAAGGGAAGGACATCGCATTGCAGGACAAAGACCGCGACCGGAACCATTCCGATCAGCGTCAGGATCCCCAGCCACGGCAGAACGCGATCCAGAACGGCAAGGGAAGTCCGGAGACGTCCGCCCCATTTTCCATCCAGCGCTTCCATGACTCCCCATGCGCCGACCAGCACGATCGCGGGAATGCACAGCGTAATGTAACGGAGATGCTTGCAGCCGGGGATGCTCAGGAGGATCATCGGCAGGAAAATATATCCGAGCCACCCGAAAACAGGCTGTTCCAGCAGACGGCGGCGGCCGAACACAAGAAACGCAATCATCGGAATGGAAAGCGGAGCCAGAGA
>CAZORN010000547.1:0-1689 GCA_964581935.1 uncultured Victivallales bacterium | reverse complement strand
TTCATGATGTTCGATCCTTTCGTCGGGTTAAAAATGGATCAAGAATTTGAAAAATCAAGCGACAACGGAAAAAAAACGCTGGAAAAGTCCCGAAAACGCTGTAAGTTACCGGGAATGACTATAAACAGCAAATCGGGGGCGGTCCGCAGGGAGCGCTCCGTTTGCGGAACCCGGATATATGGAGAATGGAGTCGGCGGTATTGCCCGGACGGCATTGCCGATCTTGTATCATGCGGGAATGTTCCGCGGAAATATTCCGCTGGAGGGAATGCGCTCGTCCGGAAGGATGAGTCCTCCGTTGCCTGCCGCTTTGAGTGTTGTGAATGGCCCCGGCATCCGTTGCTGGATGTTTTGAGCATTTATCAGAGGAAATACGGCGTCGCCAGATGAAAAGCAGTGTTACATTCGAGTTGCAGGGATCCATCCATGTGGGGGGATTCCGCCCGTTCTTCTGGAAGATTGCGGCGGAGGCGAATCTGACGGGCTGGATCGCGAACTCCGCGGATGGCGTTTTTCTGTGTCTCCAGGGAAATGATGAAAACATCAGTTCCTTCATCCGGGGGCTTCCGGCGAAAGTGCCGGGCGCGTTCCGCCTTCACTCCGTGGGAATGATCAAAAGGGATGTCGGCATTCCCGACCGGCAGGGGAATCCGGCTTTCCGGATCATCGGGGATGAAAATGAGATTCCGCTGATCAATCCGGACCGTGCGCCCTGCCCGGCGTGCGTCGAGGAGGTCATGGATCCTTCGGCGCGCCGCTTCTGCTACGCTTTTTCGAGCTGTTACGCCTGCGGGCCGAGTTACTCATACGCGATCCGGAGTCCGTTTGTCCGTCGGAACACGTCCTTCACGGCGTTTCCGATGTGCGCCGACTGCCGCTTCGACAAGGAGAACCGGAACGATTCCCACCATTACGGTTCGGAGATTCTGGCGTGTCCCCGCTGCGGTCCGCAATTTTTCCTGCTGGATACCTACGGGGATCTTGTCACAGACGCCAATCCGTTGTGCGAGTCGCGGAAAGCCATCCGGAACGGGGAGATCATCGCGCTCCAGTCCCTGTATGGCGGGTTTCAGCTTTTCGCGGACGCTTTCAATGAAGAAACGATCCTCCGTCTGCGGCGGAAACGCAAATTGCCGGACCGTCCGCTCTGCCTGATGGCGCGCGACATCGGAGTGATCCGGAAATACTGTGAATGTTCTCCCGCGGAGGAAGCGCTTCTGGTTTCTCCTGTGGCGCCTGTCCTGATCCTTGAACGCAGAAAGGATGCGGAGCCGCTGCTCTCGCCGATGATTTCGCCCGACACCGACACCTATGCGATCGGTCTGCCGCCCTCCCTGCCGGAACGGCTGCTCATCGAACACCTCGGGGGCGGTGAAAGCGTGCCTCCGTTCGAGCTTCTGGTGACGTGCGGGGACAACCGTCCCGGCAAGGCGGAGTGTCTCGACATCGATGAAATTTTCAACCGCCTGATGGCTTATACGGACAAGTTTCTCTGTCACGACCTGAAGACCTCGCATCCGTGTCCGCCTTCCATCTGCACGGTGAAGGACGGCCGCACGATCCATATCCGCCGTTCCCGCGGATACGTTCCGATCGGGATCGAATTCGGCGGGGCCTTTGCAAAGAATGTCGGCGCGTTCGGCTGCGACGCCCAGGCGGCGGTCGCCATCGGCATCGGCAAGGAGATCA
>CAZORN010000546.1:0-1691 GCA_964581935.1 uncultured Victivallales bacterium | reverse complement strand
AGAAGGAAGAGAAAATATGGATTTCAGAATCGAGATTTCCGTCAAGGCTCAGTGGAGCGATTCGCGTGGACAGTCCGTCATGCGGACCATCCGGAACTTCACCGGGCTGGACGTCGTCGAGGATTTGCGCACCCGTGACGTGTTCACGGTCTGCGCCGATATTACCCGGGACGAGGCGGAACGCATCGCCCGCGAACTGGCCAATCCCGTGACTCAGGACTGGGTGATCGGCGAAACGAAGAATCCTCCGATTCAATACGATTTCCTCGCCGCGGTCGGCTTCCGTCCCGGCGTGACCGATAACGTCGCCCGCACCGCGCACGAGGCGATCGGCGACATCATCGGACGCAAGCTCCGCAAGGACGAGCAGGTTTTCAGCTCCGTCGAATATCTTTTCAAGGCGCCGTCCCTGACGAAGGAAAGACTCCTCGGAATCGCCCGTTCCGTGCTGGCCAACGAACTGATCGAATCGGTGACGGTCCTCGCCGCCGCCGAGGTCAAGGCCAACGGAATCCCCCTCAACAAGCCGCTCGTCAAAGGCGCCGAATCCGGCGTCGTCCGCGAATTCGATCTGGAAGTCCCCGACGAGAAACTGCTGGAAATCAGCCGCAAGGGAATCCTGGCCCTGACGCTGGACGAAATGAAAGCCATCCAGAATTATTTCCGCAATGCGGCGGGACGCGAAAAATTCGGGCTCGGAAAGAATCCGACCGACGTGGAGCTCGAAGTGCTGGCGCAGACATGGTCCGAGCATTGCAAGCACAAGATTTTCGACGCCAAGGTCTGTTATGCGGATGAAAACGGGAAGAAGGAGGAGATCGTCTCCCTCTTCAAGTCCTATATCAAGAAGAGCACCTCGGAAATTTCCAAGAAGATCGACTGGCTTGTCTCCGTGTTCTCCGACAACGCGGGCGTGGTCGCCTTCAACGACAAGCTCGACCTCGTCTACAAGGTCGAGACGCACAACAGCCCGTCCGCGCTCGATCCCTACGGCGGCGCGATGACCGGCATCGTGGGCGTCAACCGCGACCCCATGGGCACGGGGCAGGGCGCCAATCTGCTGGTCAACGTCTGGGGCTACTGCCTCGGTTCTCCGTTCACCGATCCGAAGGACGTCCCCGAAGGACTCCTCCATCCGCGCCGTCTCCGCGACGGCGTCCACAAGGGCGTGATCGACGGCGGCAACCAGAGCGGAATCCCCTACGGTCTCGGCTGGGAAGTCTTCGACGACCGCTACATCGGCAAGCCGCTGGTCTACTGCGGCACGCTCGGCACCCTTCCGAAAAAGATCAACGGACAGAACGGCTGGGAAAAGAGCATCAAGCCCGGCGACCTCATCGTCATGACCGGCGGACGCATCGGCAAGGACGGCATCCACGGCGCGACCTTCTCCAGCGAAGAGCTCCATAAGGACAGCCCCGTCCAGGCCGTCCAGATCGGCGACCCGATCACCCAGAAGCGCATGGGCGACTTCATTTTCGAAGCCCGCGACAAGGGGCTCTACCGTTTCGTGACCGACAACGGCGCGGGCGGCCTCTCCTCCAGCGTCGGCGAGATGGCTTCCATCTGCGGCGGATGCGTCATGGACCTCAAGAAGGCTCCCCTCAAATACGCCGGAATGCAGCCGTGGGAAATCCTCATTTCCGAGGCTCAGGAACGCATGAGCTTCGCCGTCCAGCCGGAAAATATCG
>CAZORN010000545.1:0-1702 GCA_964581935.1 uncultured Victivallales bacterium | reverse complement strand
AACGGGCGTATGGCTGCGTCCGTTCGGACCGTGGCTCTACACGATGCCGCCGTTCGTCACTCCGCCTGACGAAATCACGGCCATCGCCGAAGCCATGCGGAAAACGGCCCTTCTTTATGATTGAAAAGGATATTCACCATGCCGCAAGCCTCCGGTAAAACAACTTTCTGGGGATGGTTCCGGTCTTCCCCGGGACGCCTCTGGAAAGCGGGTCTGGCATGTCTGCTGCTCCTCGTGTTTTTCGCGCTGGCGGGGAGCGCATATTACGCCTTCGAGATCGAGCCCGCGACGCTCACGCTCCGGCATCAGACCCTCTATCTGAAAAACTGGCGTCCGGAGCATGACGGACTCCGGGTGATGCTGATCAGCGACCTCCATCAGGGGAAGACGCTTTCCGACTTCTCCCGTCTCGAAAAGGTGGTGGAAATGTCGAACGGACAGGAACCGGACCTCGTGTTTCTGCTGGGCGACTTCATCGGGGAAGCCGGACGCCGCGCCACGCCGGAAGATACGGCGGAGGTTCTCGCCGGACTGAAAAGCCGCTATGGCGTATATGCGATCCTCGGCAACCATGACTGGTGGTATGACGGAATGAGAGTCCGCCGCGCTCTGGAAAGGCACGGCATTCACGTGCTCGAAAATGAAAACGTCGTGCGGGACATCAACGGAAAAAAACTGAACATTCTCGGTCTGCCGGACCGCGATACGCGTCCGTGGCTGGTTCAGAAGGGAGTCGCGAAAACGGATGAAACCTTGCCGACCGTCGTTCTCTCCCATTCCCCGGACTATTTCCGGGAACTGCGGGTTTCCTTCGCCCTGATGCTTTCCGGACACACCCACGGAGGCCAGATCGTCCTGCCTCTCATCGGACCGCCGTTCGTGCCGTCGGACTACGGGAAGGAGCACGCGAAAGGGCTGATCGACGCCGGACAGCAGAAGCTGTTCATTACCGTCGGAGTGGGAACCTCCCTGCTTCCGGCCCGGTTTCTGTGTCCGCCGGAAATCGTGATCCTTACCCTCCGCCGCGCCGCCGAATGAATTCTTTTTCGCCCTTTGCAAACAGTTAGCCATTTCTAAAATCGCCCCTTGAAAATGAAGGGCGGAGGATGTATCTTACCTTGATAAGGAAAAGCACAAACCTCTGAAAAGCCGGAAAAATGCAGAACGAACCGATTTCAAGCAGTCTGGAAGATTATCTCGAAGTCATTGCCGAGATCATTGAAACCAAAGGACATGCGCATACCAAAGACATCGCCGACCGCATGAACGTCAAGATGCCTTCCGTGACCAACGCCATTCAGATGCTCGCGGCCAAGGGACTCATCCGCTATCAGTCCCACACGCCCGTCACGCTGACCGTCCGGGGAACGGAACGGGCGGCGGTGATCCGGCTCCGCCACGCCGCGCTGAACAACTTCTTCCGCACGCTCCTGAAACTGGAGGAAGAGGAATCGAACCGGACCGCCTGCAAGGTGGAACATGTCGTCGGTGAAAAAGTCATGTCGAGATTCGTCACCCTGACGGAAGCCATCATGAACCGTCCGGACTGCGCGGGACTCCGCGAATACCTGAGCACGACCATGCCGACCATCACGGCCAACTCGCAGGAAGATGTCGTGGCGCTCGACACACTGGAGGTCGGACAGTCCGGCATCGTGGCGCACGTCAGCAGCAACCTGCGCGGCATCAAGAAGTTCGCCGA
>CAZORN010000544.1:0-1706 GCA_964581935.1 uncultured Victivallales bacterium | reverse complement strand
CTGAACAATACGAAAACGATCATGAACGGCATGATCCTGTATGCCGACGCCTATAATTATTATGTATCCCGCGCCAGCCCCACGACAAACGCCCCGTTCTGGCATGATAAAATTTTCGAGATTCTTTCCGGAAAGAACATGAGCGCACTTTCTCCGTCCGTGTATAAGGTCGCCCCCTACTATCGCTGTCCGGCCTACCGCTATGCGGGAAACCCGGACTACAATACGTTCGCCTACGGAAAAAATGACAGTCTGGGAGCGGCGGGAACAACTTACTCCGCAAAACCGGGTTCGGTCCGCCAGCCTTCACTCAAGATTGCGATCGGAGACAGCTTCGACGCCGGACGTTACGGACAGATCATCGGCCCCTCCGGGGAATTCCTTCTGGGGAACCGCCACGATTCAAGAGCGTCCGTCTCGTTTGTCGACGGTCATTCGGAAAACCTTGTTTCCAATCGATACGCCCCATTGAAAACGCCCGGAATCATGAACTATCAGACAGGCGTCAACCTTCTCCGGACAGAGGGAGCTCTCACGGGAAGCGCGTCCGCATTTCCACTTTTCATCCGGCAGGCATGGGGATGCCGCGGAAGCAATTACGACAACATGACCGGGGACGGCAGCATCTTTTAGCGGGATACGTCACAAAACGGCTCCGGCGCGATGCCAACGTCTTTTCACGCGAAAACAGTTTCTTTACACAATCGAAAATGAATTCATAACGAAACAGGGAGATCACATGTTCAGAAAAACTTTACTGCTTTCGGCGATCCTGGCCTGGAGCACCGTTTACTCGCAGGAACGCGGCGCCCCGATTTTCAGCGACAACTTCGACGTGAAGGGAACCTTCATCGAAAACTGGAAGCCGGCCGGCAAGGCGGAGAATGAAAACGGCATCGTTACCCTGAACGGATCCGGCATCGCCATGAAACGGGAAGCTCCCGGGGAATTCTGGGCCTCTGTCAAGATCGCCCTTCAGGAGCCGACGCCCGAGAACAAGGTCAAACCCGGTTTCGCCGGATTCGATTTCGGCGGAGCAAAATTCATGCTCCGTCCGGACGGTAAAGCGTGGATGGTATATAATGTTCCCGGCGACAAGCGCGCACGCGGAAGCATCCGCAACGTGGACGGTTTCCAGTTCGGCAAGTTCTACACGCTGACTCTCATCCGAAAAAAAATCAGCGGCGGCGACCAGCTCATCTACCGGATCGGCAATCAGGATGTCGGAACGGCAATCATCGCGGCTCCTCCGGAAAACACACCGCTGACCGTCTTCGCCTATCGGGAAACGGCCCTTGTCGACGACTTCCAGCTCTTCGCCCTGAAAAAGGGGGACGATTCCTCGAATACAGCAGTCAACTCCTCCTTCGAGAACCTTCAGGAAGGCATCCCGACCTATTTCGACACAGATACCCCGCGCCGTTACAACTTCAAACGCCCGTATGAAGAGTATCTCAAGACGTTCGCCGTCGACACAGCGGAAAAACGTTCCGGCAAGCAGTCTCTCAGACTCATTTTTGACGAATCGTGCGCCAGTCAGGGGGTCCAGACCTTCGATACAGGCATGGTGGTGGGGCAGCCCTTGACCTTCAGCGTCTATCTCAAGGCCGACCGCGACAACTTCCCCGTGACCCTCACCCTCTGGGAAATGCGCACGAAATGGCACCGCAAGGAAATCCGCCTCTCCAAAGAGTGGCAGCGCTATG
>CAZORN010000543.1:0-1706 GCA_964581935.1 uncultured Victivallales bacterium | reverse complement strand
CCGAGACTTTTTCCGAGGCGAAATCGCGGAGGATCATGCGTCCGGAATCATCGTCGCCGACCACTCCGACGAAGGCGGTCTTCATCCCGAGCCGTGCCGCCGCCACCGCCGCCGTTGCGGCCGGACCGCCGCCCTGGGTCAGATGCTCTTTCGCCTCTACTTTATGATCGAGGGGAATCTCATCCACCTTGCAGAGATAGTCGCTGCTGCAATATCCGACGGCGACAAACTCGAACTGAACGTCCATGCTTCACCCTTTCCGGTTGCTCTTGCTGTTTCTATTAACAATACAGGCATTTTTCATAAAAGCAAGCCGTGGATTGCTGAATTTTGAGAAATATTGATAATAATATGATTTTATATGATATTGTTTTGATAAACGAAAAATATTTGTACACCGCTCTTGTCTTTATCGGGATTTCGAGTATAATAAACGGAACGCGTCCGTGACATCAGAGGGGAAAAGAGAGGGGATTGCCGCATTATGGGAAAAATCGTAGTGGTTTTCCTGCTGGTCATACTGTGTTTTCCGGGAAAATTGAGCGCAGACAGCCCGTCGAACTGGGAAAAGCTGATTCAGATGTTTTCGAAGGGGGAACCAGACGGACTGGAGCTGGTCACCACCCAGACGCTGGGGAATGTGCTGGACAGAAAGCGTTTTGCGGCCGCAGTGGCGGACAGCCGTCTTCGGTATGGAAGATTTGTGAGACTGGAAAATTCTCCGGAGTTTGTCCGTCAGGAAGGCATGACGCGGATCACGCAGCGTGCTCAATATGAATATGCTACGGTCCTCTTCACCTGCTTCGTGGAACAGAAAAGCGGACTGGTGGCGGGATTTTTCTACAAGTCCCTGCCTCCGGAACCGATGGAAAACGAAGGGTTCCGGGAAGAGGATGTGACCATCGGCGGGGAGTGGCCGCTGCCGGGGATTCTGCTGATTCCGAAAAATGCGAAGAAACCCGTTCCGTGCGTGGTGCTGGTGCAGGGGTCGGGTCCCCAGGATCGGAACGCGACCTTCGGACCGAACCGTATCTTCGAAGAGATCGCGCAGGGGCTGGCAAAGGAGGGAATCGCATCCCTCCGCTACGACAAACGTACGAAGATCTATCCGGCGGAAGTCCGGAAGCAGACGGTCTTCACCCTGGACGACGAGACGGTCGACGATGCGGTGGAGGCTCTCGGCAAGGCTGCGTCCGACCCCCGGCTCAGGAACGCCCCGCTGTTTCTGCTCGGCCACAGTTTCGGAGGCATGCTGATTCCGCGCATCGCCCGGAGGACCTCGCTTCCGTCCGGTTACATCTTCATGGCCGCGCCCGCCCGGAAGATGGCCGACCTTTACCGCGCCCAGACCCGGTATCTGCTGGAAAACAGTCCCGGCCTGACGGACGCCCGGAAAAATGAACTGACGGCTGAACTCGAGGAGATGCTTTCCAGCGGAGAAAAGACCGGACGTCTTTTCGGGGAGACCGTGCAGCCGTCCTACTGGAACGACCTGTTCGGATATGATCCCCTGAGTTTGATCGAAAGCGTGAATTGTCCCATGCTTTTCCTTCAGGGCGGACGCGACTATCAGGTGACCGCCGAAGATCTGGGACTCTGGCGGGAGCGTCTGAAAAACAATCCGAAAGCGTCCTTCATCCTGTATGAGGACCTGAACCACATGATGCAGAAGGGACGCGGAAAGTCCATGCCGGATGAATATTACC
>CAZORN010000542.1:0-1715 GCA_964581935.1 uncultured Victivallales bacterium | reverse complement strand
GCGGAACTTCTCCGGTGTGTGGAAACCATGTATCAAAAAAAGAAATGCGGCCCGAGGACTGAATCATGTCAATGCCGGGCCGGACGGGCGTCGCGGGATGTCGCTGTTGTATTGGGAATTTCCTCGCGGCAAGTCGAAAAACTCCGTGCGATTGGGAAATTTGCCTCCGATGAAGTCAAAGAGGCTCTTGCATCCGGCAAATACACGGTGAGCCGTGCCTATGAGGAAAGCATGCGTCCCCGTCGGCCGGTAGAAAAGAACGAGCCCGATCCCGATGCTGAAGCGGTTCATTCGGTCATGGCGGAGATTCACGCCCGGATGAATACCGTACAAATCCGCAAGCTCGTCAAAGCGCTTCAGCTTGAACTCGCAACCAATTAACTTTCAAGGAGGGAAAAAAAGAGAATGGGAATGCTTGAAAACATTCAGACAGGCAAGGAAAACAAACCGCCCCGGATCATGATTTACGGCAGCGAAGGCGTAGGGAAAGCCCAGCCGCTTGACGCAAAAGTTCTGACTCCGACCGGTTTTGTCGAAATGGGATCGCTCAAAGTCGGAGACCGGGTTGTCGGTTCCGATGGGAAGGCGCACGCCGTTCTCGCGGTTTATCCCCGGGAAATGAAAGAGGTTTTCCGAGTGACGTTCCGGGACGGCTCCGCCACGGAGTGCTGTGACGAGCACCTTTGGTTTACGCAAACCAGGACGGAACGTGATCATGATCTCCCCGGTGCGGTTCGCGATTTGAATACAATCCGCCGGACGCTCCGTTACGGGACGCACTTCAATCATGCCGTTCCCCGTGTGGCTCCGGTTGAATTTGAGGGAAATGCCGAATTGCCGCTTTCCCCGTGGCTGCTGGGAATTTATTTGGCCGAGGGCAGTTGGGGCTGTTCCGCGATCATAACCAATCCTGAAGCGGACATATTGAAGCGAGTTGCGGACAGTGTTCCGGATTCAGACGACACCACCACCGGAAATCGCAGCATCCGTATCAAAAAAAGGGCGTGCGGCGCGGCTCCGAGCGCATTCAAGGCAGCGCTTCGTGAACTCGGACTGGAAGACAAGGTCAGCGATACGAAATTCATTCCGGAACGCTATTTGCTGGCTTCTATTGAAGATCGTCTGGAATTGCTGCGCGGCCTCTGTGACGGCGATGGTTTTGTGGGTCGGCCGGGCGCGGTTGAAATCTGCACGGCAAGCGAACAAATGGCAAAGGACATCATCTTTCTGGTTCGTTCGCTTGGCGGTTCGACAACGATGGCAATCCGCAAGGGGCGTTATCGCAAAGGCGGTGAAATTCACGAGGTGAAGAATTCCCATCGGATTTATGCGTCGTTCACCAATAGTATTGTCCCGGTGGCGTCGGCCAAGCAAACCGGGAAATGGAAATTTCCGGAATGGGTGATCCGTCATACGATTCGCAGCATGGAAAGTGTCGGGGAAAAGGAATGCCGGTGCATCGTGATCGACTCGCCGGATTCGCTGTATGTTACCGATGATTTTCTGCTGACACACAACAGCACGTTCGGAGCGTTCGCGCCGAATGCCATTTTCGTCCAGACCGAGGACGGACTCGGAGAAATCAACTGCAAGAAGTTTCCGCTGGCGCACAGTCTGTCGGAAGTCCTCGCGGAACTGACGGCGCTCCGGGACGATCCGCACGAATTCCAGACCGTCGTGATCGACAGCGCGGATTGGCTGGAACGGCTGATCTT
>CAZORN010000541.1:0-1726 GCA_964581935.1 uncultured Victivallales bacterium | reverse complement strand
GGCGGTCGTCACAAGAACTGCCTGAAACGAGGTTTCCAGCAGGGACTTGAGATCCGCCGCGATTTCATGGGGCGCCCGCATCAGAAGCCCTCCATGTGATCTCGCCCGAAGACGGGCGGCTCGCCTTTGGTCAGCGTCAGACGCACATCGGAGGAGGTCCGTTCCTTTGCATCCGGCAGGCGGAAGCGGTCGGTCCGGACCATTTCCAGATACGTCCGCACCTGGGCGGCCCTGGTCTTGACCTTTTCGGCGAAAACGGAGCCCGCGGTTCGTGCGCAGGCCCGTTCTTCGCCCAGTGTCAGGGTCCAGTCCTTGAGAAGCGTCAGGCTGCGTTCTCCCCCGACCGGGAGGGCGTATCGGAAAGCCAGCGCGCCGTCCACTTCCGCGGCGGCCGATTCCAGATCGGCCTGAGCCGCAGCCGCGCCGTCCGCGCCGGAATAGACATTTCCGAAAAGCGTCCCGATGCGGTTTTCAAAATCGGATACCGTCGCGTAGCTCATGATCAGCCCGCGCTGGGACGGGAACGTCCGAGGAGATGCGGAAACAGCGCGGCGGCGTTGCCGTAGGCGCTCGTGCCGTAGACGACTTCGTCGCGGAGGAACACGTTCTCATCCGTTTCGGAATCGAGGCGGACCAGTTCCCCGAGCTTGTTCTTCATGACCATGATCGGTTTGAGCACGCCGTCGAACTTGCCGAGATACCAGTCGGACGCATATTCGCCGATCAGCAGAGGATGCACCGCAAGCTGGCATTTGCCCTTGTGGGGGTTCAGAACTTCGTTGCCTTCGGCGTCGCGGTATTTATCCTGGGTCAGGATGATCCGGGCCGTGTCCTCCAGCGCGGGGCCGACGATCAGGTGCGTCGGACGCGAGGAGAGCGGCTTGCCGGTCGCGCCGGTGAGCGTCGCCATCTGGAGATAGAATGTGCCGAAATGGGCGAAATCCAGCGCAAGGGCGGCGGTGTTGTTGATCGTGCCGGCGTTCTTTCCGTTTCCGTATTTGCGGTTTGCGACGTAAAACGCCTTGCCGTCGAACCAGTCGGCGGGATTGGTCAGGGCCTCGATGAAGAGCTCGTCCCAGAGTTCTTCCGTGGCCGCGCCCATCTGGCTGATGATGGTTCCGTAGATGCCCCAGTTGTCGGTTTCGATTTTCCGGCGGGGAATGGAAACGGACTGTTCGTAGGGTTTTTCCTTGATGGTGATTTTGTTGCTCGAAAGATTCTTGAACTGGCGGTCGCCGAGCCATTCACGCATTCCGGCGAACTGTTCGAGGAAGGGGAATTCGATGGCATCGTGCGCGACATCGCCCTCGATCATCGCCAGTTCCGCGTAAATCGGCTTGTAGGCCTCGATCCCCGTCTTGAAACGGAGGTTGAACGCCGTCCGCATGGCGGTCAGATTGGTGGAATTGAGTTCCATTGGTGTGTATCCTTTCTATTTTTCAGGTTCAGATGGCAGAAATGATGCCGTGCGTCCGGGCGGCGGCGAGCAGGGAATTCAGTGCGGAAATGAGATTCGCGCTGTCGGTTCCGGCCGCGCTCACATCCGCAATTGCGGAGGAAGGAGCCGCATTCAGGGAGGTTCTTCCGACAGCGATCCAGACGCCTTCGGCATCCACATCGTAGACGACGCCCGCGACAACGCCGTAGGTTCCGGCCGCGAGGGACACGGTATGGTCGTCGGACACGTAGACGGTCCTGCCGATGTCGGCGTTGGAGATGCCCGAAC
>CAZORN010000540.1:0-1731 GCA_964581935.1 uncultured Victivallales bacterium | reverse complement strand
CCGTGGCGGTCATCGCGCAGGAGGGACGCTTCATGGGCGGAGCGATCGGCGAAGTCCACAGCGCAAAAATCGTCGGACTCCTGAGGCGGTGTCTGAAAAAGACGCCGGACGCGGTTCTCTTTCTGTTCGATTCGGGCGGTGTGCGCCTTCAGGAGGCCAACGCCGGAGAGATCGGCGTGGCGGAAATCATCCGCGCCCTGCTGGACGTCCGGGCGGCGGGGATCCGCGTGTTCGGGCTCGTCGGCGGCAGTTGCGGCGCCTACGGCGGGGCCGGAATCATCACCGGATGCTGTGACGCGCTGGCCGTTTCCGAAGAGGGGCGGATCGGCGTCTCCGGACCCGAGGTGATCGAAACCAACATGGGCGTCGAGGTCTTCGACTCCCGCGACCGCGCGCTCGTCTGGCGCACCTACGGCGGCAAGAACCGCTACCTTCAGGGACAGGTCCTGATCCTTGCCGAAGACTCCATGCAGTCGTTCCGTCAGGCGGCCCTCGACATGCTGTCGCTCAAGGCCGGCTATTCGCTCGCCCAGCTCGAAGCCGAACAGAAACAGCTGGAGGAACGGGCCGAAAAATTCGCCGGATGTCCCGACGCCCTCGACGTCTGGCGGAAACTGGGCTTCGCCTCCCCCGAAAAAATCCCTTCCATGACCGCCGCCGAACTCAAGGCCGAAGGAGGTGCGAAATGAACTTGCAGGAACTGCTGCCGAAACTCTTCCCCGCCGGAAACAGCGTCACCGTGGCGGACAACATCGTATCGGGCGAAGGCCGGACCCCCTCGGGCGCGGTGAGCGTCATCGGAACCACCAACGGAACCCGCCTCGGAATCAGGGAGCTTCTCGCCCTCTCGCGTCTCTTCATTGACGTAATGCGCAACCGTCCCGGACAGCCCATCCTGATGCTCGTCGACAACAACGGGCAGAAAATGGCGCTCGAAGACGAACTGCTCGGACTCAACCAGTATATCGCGCATCTGGTCAAACTTCAGGACCTCGCCCGGCGGAACGGTCACCCGGTCGTCGCGCTGGTCTACGGCAATTCAATCGCGGGCGGCTTCATCGCCTTCGGGTTGTGCGCCGGAGACACCTGCGCCCTGCCGGACAGCAATACCTCCGTGATGATCCTGCCCGCCATCGCTCGCGTGACGAAACTGCCCCTCGATTATCTTGAAGAACTGAGCAAAACCGTGGCCGTCTTCGCGCCCGGCGTCCGGAATTTCTTCAAGACGGGCGGCCTCCGGGAAGTGTGGGAGAATTCTTTGTACGACTGTATGGAAAGAGCCCTCTGCGGGGACCAATCGGCCGATGCCCGCGCCGAACTCGGAGAGGAACGCGGCGGACGCCCCGAAGCGGCGAAAATCATCCGGGAAGTCATGAATGCCTGACCGCGTTTCCTTTTCGCGCCACGATCTGCTGCTGCCGGAAAAAGAGTGTCCGGTCGCGGCGGACCCGCGCTGTATGGAAACGATCCGGGAATGGCTTGCTTGCGGACGCCCCGTCATCGTGCGGCGGCCCTGTCTCACGGCGGAAGGTCTTCACTGCGGAATCCCGCTTCCGCCGGGAAGCGGCTGGAACCGTCTTGCCTTCACGATCGATCCCGCCGGAATCGCAAAGCGGCTCCCCCTGCCCCGGCTGGAGGAGTGTCTGGAACTCCTGCCGGAAAAACGCCGTGCGCCCCTCTCGGGCCTCTCGCGACTGAGCCCGGAGGTCTTCGGGAGTCTGGCGTGGCAGC
>CAZORN010000539.1:0-1747 GCA_964581935.1 uncultured Victivallales bacterium | reverse complement strand
CTTTTTTTGCGTCAGCAACGTTCAGTTCGAGCAATTTCGGGAGGGTTTCAAAGCAATCCCAGCGTCGGTCAACCCGGGAAATCCCTCGAAAGATCGCCGCTCCACACCGTCGGATGAGCGGACGTATTCCGGAAGGGTTCCGCGGCGGTATACCCCGAGGCCTGCGGCACGGCATTTTTCAAGCCTGTCCGCAGTGGATCCGCTCCACACCGTCGAGGCCGGAACAATGATGTCGGAATAGGCGGAGTTTCCAATTTTCAGGAGCCCGTTTTCGAACCGGGCGTTGCAGAAATCCATCTCATCGAGAAACTGAACTCCCACCTGAGCTCCAAATATGAAATATGGGCAGGCCGGGCTTGCGGCGCGTACCTTCTCGCCGACAACATTGACGATGTCCTCGTTACGGAAAATCTGAAGTTGTTCAGAGCAATAAAGACATGAAAAAACGTCTTTCCGGGATCTGTTTCACACCGGATGCATCCTTCCGCTCCCGGGGAATTCCGTTTCCGGAAATGACCGTGACCGCGAAAAATCGATGAGATTTTATTCGTTTCCAACAGGAGAACGGAGGATGAATGCAGTTATTTCCTGTCCGGACTGCCGCTCACTTAGGATTCATCATCAGGCAACCCGGGCAATGACTGTTTTCCTTTGCTCCGACGGTAGACGCGAGGAGAAATTCCGAACTGACGGGCAAACATCTTGGAAAAGTAATTACTGTCCTGAAAACCGCACTGGCAGGCGACATCCGAGATCGGATCCGCGGCGGAACGCAGAATCGCCGCGGCCTTCTCCAGCCGCAGATGAATCAGATAACTGATGGGACTCCGGTTCAGGGTGGCCTGAAAAAGACGGCTCAGGGTGGGAACGGACTTCCCGAATCGCGCCGCCAGCGTTCCGAGTGTGATTTTCTGCTCATAATGATCGTTCAGGAACCGTATGATCAGCGAAATTTCCTGTGTTTCATTGGACTGGGTGGACCGCTGTTCAAAGGTCCGGCAGACCATGCATAATATCTGCATGAAAAGAATCTTCATCATGAGCCGCCAGCCGCTTCTGCGGGTTTGCTGCTCCTGAAACATCTGCATGGAAAGTTCATTGATTCTCAGCATGGTTTCGGGAGGCAGGGAAATGCGGTCCTTGAACCGATAGCGTCCGGTCAGCTGTGGGTCCGTCTCGAAAAAATGGCTGTAACCGGGCGTATTCGCCAGCTCCGCCATGAGTTCCCGGAGCTGTTCCGGACGGTAAAGAAGGTTGATCAGCTCCATCTGCCTCATATCGCTGTAGGCATGGGGATCGCCCGGCCGGATCAGAAAAACATCCCCCGGATAAATGTCATATTTTCCATCCTTGGTGACATGCCGGCCGAATCCGTGCCGGACAACGACCAGTTCATAGAAATCATGATAATGCATCGTGTCGAAGTTGCGATAATAGGTGTGGGGATGGATGAAAATACTTTCTTCAGGCCTGAAATCCCTGCTGATATCCAGAAAACGTACCTTCGCTTCCGACATGGGACCCCTCTCTTTTATATTTTGAAAAGAATATATCTTTATTTGATAAGATAATCAAGGTTTTTTCTGAATTTCGGTGTATAATTAATATCAGAAACCAAAACCCAGGAGTATGGATCATGAGAGAGAACATGCGGAAACATCGGAGGTCGATCGGAATTTTCACATTGATAGAACTCCTCGTCGTGATTTCGATCATCGCGATCCTGGCGGGACTGCTGTTGCCGGCG
>CAZORN010000538.1:0-1749 GCA_964581935.1 uncultured Victivallales bacterium | reverse complement strand
CAGCACGTTTTCGGCGATGAATCCGGCGAAGTTCACCGGGTCTTTCGCGGAGTTGAAGGGCGGCGCGTAGGCGAGCTCGAGCGTGGCGAGTTCCGGCGCGGTGAGGTTGTTCCGCATTGCGCACGCGATCGCGTCGATCCGTTTGTCCACGCCTTTTCCGCCGACGATCTGCGCTCCGAGGATTTTGCCGTCCGGAGCGAAAATGAGCTTGATGTGGAGACGGGTCGAGCCCGGATAATAAGACGCGTTCGATCCGGGATGAAGATAGACCTTCTCATAAGGAAGGTCGAGCTGGCGGGTTCTGCGTTCGGTCAGTCCCACGCTGGCGGCGTTGAGGCTGCCCACTTTGAGGACGGCGGTTCCGAGACTTCCCGGATAACGGGACTTGCCTCCGGTCATGTTGTTCGCGGCGATGCGCCCCTGCTTGTTGGCGGGTCCGGCCAGCGGAACTGCGGTGGCGCCTCCCGTCACGGGATCGAAGACCTCGACCGCGTCTCCGGCGGCGTAGATGTTTTCATCGGAGGTCCGCATGAACTCGTCGACTTTGATATGTCCGCGCACGCCGAGTTCCAGTCCGGCGGCTTTCGCCAGATCGGAATTGGGCTTGACGCCGATGCTCATCACCACCAGATCCGCGGGAATTTTTTCGCCGTTGTCGAGGATCACGGAAAGATCATTTTCATTCTTCTCGAAAGACAAAACCTTGTGTCCGAGTTTCAGGGCGATTCCGAGCGAGGAGAGCTCCTCCGCCAGAGGCGTCGCCATTTCGCGGTCGATGGTCGGAAGGACCTGATCCATGAGCTCCACGACCGTGACCTCAAGGCCGCGTTCCGCCAGATTTTCGGCGGTTTCGAGTCCGATGAAGCCCGCGCCGACGATGACCGCCTTTTTCGCGCCTGCATTGACCCGTGCGGCGATGGAATCCATGTTCGGGATGGTCCAGAGCGGGAGAATCCGCTCGTCGCCGCTGCCGGGCATCGAGGGAAGGATCGGGCTCGAGCCCGTCGCGATCAGGAGCTTGTCGTAGGATTCGGAGACTTCTCTCCCGTCGGCTCCGCGGACCGTCACGGTCTTCGCGTTGCGGTCGATGGCGACCGCCTCGCTTTTCGTGCGGATGTCGATGTTGAACCATGCCTTGAATTTCGCTTCCGGCATGACCAGAAGAGATTCCCGTTTCGGAATGATTCCGCCCAGATGGTAGGGAAGTCCGCAGTTCGCGTAAGAGATGTAAGGCCCCCGTTCCAGCAGCACAACCTCGGCATTTTCGTCCAGACGCCTCAGTCGTGCCGCGGCGCTGGCTCCGGCGGCGACCCCGCCCACAATGATATACTTCATGTCAATCCACCCCTTGTTGAATCTGTACGGGTTATCGGAGAGCGGCGATGAGATCGTCAGCCGATTGCACTCCGACGAAGCGATCGGTCTGCTTCCCGTCCTTGAAAACCAGCAGGGTCGGAATGGTCATCACGTTGAACTGCTGCGCAAGCTGCGGCTGTTCGTCCACGTTGACCTTGGCGACCGTCGCCCCCGCGGGCAATTCGCCGCTTTCGACCAGGGCGTCTAGAATTCCGAGCTGACTGCGGCACGGACCGCACCACGGCGCGAAGAAGTCCACCAGAATCGTTCCGCTGCCGGTCGCTTTCGCAAAATCCGCCTCTGTCAGAATCCGAATCTTTTCACTGCTCATTTCAAGCCTCCTATGATAAAATTCCACTCCGGTTCGGAGTTTTTCTTAAGTTTTTGCTATTT
>CAZORN010000537.1:0-1752 GCA_964581935.1 uncultured Victivallales bacterium | reverse complement strand
TATCTGGCGCGCGGCAACGACGGACTGACGCTGGTCATGGTGGCGATCAATTCGCTTTCCATGCTGGTGCTTTACGGGATTCTGGGCGGATTTCTGCTGGGGGTGGGACGCCTGCCGGTTCCGTGGCAGGCGCTGCTGCTGTCCATCGTCATCTATGTGGCGCTGCCCCTGGTCGCGGGATACTTTTCCCGCCGGTGGATCATTGCGGCGAAAGGGAAGGAATGGTTCGAGAAACGATTCCTCCATTTTCTCACGCCTCTCACCATTCTTGCGCTGCTGACCACCCTTGTTCTGCTGTTCAGCTTCAAAGGGGAAACCATCGTGGCGAATCCGCTGACCATTCTCTGGATCGCGATTCCGCTGTTTCTTCAGACCCTCCTCATCTTTGCGCTCGGCTACGCTCTTGCGAAATGGCTGAAGCTCCGGTATGAGGATGCCGCGCCGACGGCAATGATCGGGGCCTCCAACCACTTTGAAGTGGCGATCGCCACCTCGACGATGCTTTTCGGGTTGTCGTCCGGGGCGTCGCTGGCGACCGTGGTCGGGGTCCTGATCGAGGTGCCCGTCATGCTGATGCTGGTCCGGATCTGTCTGAAGACACGGCATTGGTTCCGGGACTGAGATTTTCCGCGACGGCGGCTTGTTTTGGCGTGTTCCGGTGGTATATTTGATCATCAAATAATCCATGTCCTGCTGAAAACGGAAGCGGAAAGATGAAAACGGACGAACTGACTTATTTCGACGACCTCACGTTTGTTCAGGCAAACGACAGCCCCCGTCACACGGCTTCATGCGAACACAGGATGTTCGAAGGCTACTACGGGATCCAGTTCATTTACGGAGGAAGCATCCGGATTTCAGTCAATGGCAATCCGCCTGAAATTTCAGACCAGCCGGTCGTTTTCATCACTTATCCGGGAGTGCCGTTCGCCTACGGTTCCCCGACGCCCGGAGCCATCCGGTCGCAGATGTATATCTGTTTTTACGGCAACCGCGTCCGTTCCTATCTTGCCGGCGGCATGCTTGAACTGAGGGAAAAAAATCCATTGATTCCGATCCGGAGGCCGCATGAACTTCTCGCCATGATGCGCGATGCAATCGACTGCGTGAGGATTCCGGACCGCTACCACAAGGCGCTCGCCGCGGTGAAGCTGGAAGAAATCCTGCTTTACATCGCGACCCAGCCGGACGCCATCTCTCCGGGCAACAGCAAATACAATGCCCGGATGCAGGAGCTTTCACGGAAAATCGCCGCCGCGCCGCTGCGGGAGTGGAACTTCGGAAAAGAGGCGGAAAAAATGTTTCTTTCCTATGTCCATTTCCGCCATATTTTCAAAAAAATCGTCGGCATGGCTCCCTGGAACTACGTTCTGGAATGCCGGATCCGCTATGCGGCGGAACAGATCGCAACGACTCCGAAACGCATCAGCGACATCGCGTTCGAAGCGGGATTCAACGACAAATTCTATTTTTCGCGCAAGTTCCGCGAACGCTTTCAGAAATCGCCGTCGGAACACCGCCGGCTGTTCGGGAACTCCTGAGCTCGCGGACGCCGAAAGGGCAATAATCACCAAATACTGCAACAAATCACCAAAAACCGATATTGCAAAGACGCCGGAGTGAAATATATTGAATGGCAACTCATTTCAAGGAGTCCATTTTTATGAAGAGAGAATTCAAGCTGGCGGTCGTGGGTCTCGATACGAGCCACGCCGTGGAATTTCCGAAACTTCTGCAGGACCCGGCCCTTCC
>CAZORN010000536.1:0-1753 GCA_964581935.1 uncultured Victivallales bacterium | reverse complement strand
CTGCTGGACGACCACGCCGTCGAACTTTCCGTCAGCGACGGCAACGCCTCCATTAAAATCGAGGCCAGCTGTCCGCGAAAAGAACTGGAGTTCACCATCGGCATGCTCCGCGCAATGCTCGCCTCCCCCGCTTTCGGAACGGAAGCCGTGGAACGGGAACGGACCAGCCTGCTGGAGGAATGCAAAAGCAAGCTCGTCACCCCCATGTCCGTGGCGGATGACCATATCCGCAGGACTCTTTTCAAGGGGCATCCCTACGGAACCGGCACTCAATCGGTAATGGAATCGCTCGCCGTCCTTCCCCGGGAAAAACTCGAGGATTTCTACCGGAACGTCTGTATGACTCCGGACAAAGCCGTGTTCGGATTCGCCGGCGACCTTTCGCAGAAAGAAGCCGAAAAATTCGCAGAAAAGCTTTCGTCCGCCTGCCGCTGGAAAAAGAACAATCTCAAAACACCGCCCCCTCCCCGCTTCCCGACCGGAGAACTCCGCGTCGAGGCCCGCCTGCCCCGAGAACAGGCCATCCTGTTCCTCTCCATGCCCGGCGTCGAAATCGCTTCTCCGGAATCAGATATTCTCGACATCCTCAAATCGGAAGCCTCCAGCATGGCCTCCCGGCTCTTCCGGACCGTCCGCAATGAAAACGGACTGGTCTATTACACCGGCTTCACCCATACGCCCGGAGTCGGTTTCAGGGGCGCAATGGGATACTATGGAGGAACCCGCGCGGACGCGGTTCCGAGGCTGGAAAGACTCCTGCGGGACGAAGTCAGCAGAATCGTCGCAGAAGGATTGACCGAAGAGGAATTCGAAAATGCGCGCAGGATGCTCCTGTTCCAGCTGGACAATCTCCGGCAGTCGCCCGGTCTCCTTCTGGGCGCGCTCACCGCGTCGGAATTCACCGGAGCCGGATGCATGGCCTTCTGGAACAGACGTACAACACTGGAACGCCTGACAAGAGACGACGCCAATCGTTCCCTGAAACGGCTTCTGAGCTCGAAAACCTGCGTAATTGTATCCGTCCTGCCGCAAGAAAAAACGGAAAAGGCGACCGTCCCGAAACGGAAAAAAACGAGGGAAGAGCGTGCGACGCCTTGAAAACAGCATCCGTCTCCGGTATCTTACCGGATTGACTGTTCATCAGCGGTAAAGGATACCGGATCATGTTCAACGGAAAAAAAGTCGTGGTCGTCATGCCCGCATACAATGCGGAAAAGACCTTGCTGAAAACATATAACGAGGTCATCGAACAGCCGTTCGTCGACATGGTGGTCGTCGTCGACGACGCGAGCGGGGACGACACCTACGGGATCGCGCGGAAACTCGACCGCTGCATCGCCTACCGCATGGACACAAATTCCGGCTACGGCGCCAACCAGAAGGTGTGTTATAAACTCGCCCTTCAGGAAGGCGCCGACATCGTCATCATGGTCCACCCCGACTATCAGTACACCCCGCTCCTGATCCCCGCCATGACCTCCATGATCGGAAACGGCCTCTACCATTGCGTGCTCGGCTCCCGTATCCTCGGCGGATGCGCGCTTCAGGGAGGAATGCCTTTCTATAAATATATATGCAACCGATTCCTCACTTTCGCGGAAAACATCATGCTCGGACAGAAACTCTCCGAATACCACACCGGCTACCGCGCCTTCTCGAAGGAACTCCTGACTCGTCTCGATTTCGGGCACAATTCCGACGATTTCGTCTTCGACAACGAAATGCTCGCCCAGATCGCCTGGACCGGCGCCGT
>CAZORN010000535.1:0-1755 GCA_964581935.1 uncultured Victivallales bacterium | reverse complement strand
TGAACAGCGAACTGTCGCCGTAGACCCAGGAGCCTTCCGTCATCGGGCCGGGACGCAGAATCGCTTCCGGATGACGTTTGAAGTGGACCCCGTCCCGGCTGGAGATCATGATGGTGTCGGTGGAAACCGTTCCGTAACGGATATGGTGCTGGTTCTGCCGGAACGCCCGGAAGACGCGATGATCGTATCCCGGCCGCGCCAGAAGCGAAGCATCCCAGCGGAGATCGTAATTGACATACCGCATCGGAAAGCCGAGCAGGATGTGTTCGGCCCGGAAATAGGGCTGTATCGTGTTGGTGTATAGCTGCATGGAGGAATCATCGTCGAACTGCACGTCGTTTTCATCCGTGAAAACGGTGAAGTCTTCGGTCAGATTGGTGCGGATCGTCCGGGTCTCGACCGGCTCGAACCGGTAGTGTCTGTGATAGAGCCGGTATTTGCCGATGTTCGGGTCGAAAAACGCGAGGTTCTGGGAGTCGTAATAGCTGTTGACCTCAAATTTTTTTCTGCTTCCGCAGCGGAAATGAAATCCGTCTTCGGAAACGAAAAGAAACATGCCCGGATCCTTGCCTTCGCTGGTCACGATCATCTTGAATTTTTCGTCGGGACGGCAATCCGGATTGGAGTCTTTGAATACGGTAGTGACCGCCGGACAGAGCGGGTCGGGCGAAACCTCCCTTGTCATTTCTCCGTCGAGCACGACGTTGGGACCGCCCGGGCGGATGCGGAGCTGAGGACGGCTCCAGCGGATTCCGTCATTCGATTCGATCACGCAGAGCTTCCAGTCGGAGGACGCGCTCATTCCGGCGGGGCCGGGATAGCGTCCGCCCGCACGATAATACAGCAGATAGCGGGAGCCGTCTTTCACAATGCTCTGGTAACAGGACGCATTGGTGAACTCGTGCGGGGCGTCGACGGAAAAGACCACTTCCCTGCGTTCCATTTGATGGGAGCGGAACTCCGCTCCCGGAGTCAGTTTTTCGATTAGGCAGTTGTCCACGAACAACTCCCGACGTCCGCCGAGAGAAATCGGCTTCATGGTTCAGTCCAGCTCCTCTTTGAGTTGTTTCAGGGAGTCTTCGATGCGCTTTTTCGCCGCGTCGGTGAGGGAGTCCATTTCCTGCGCGATGGTATACGGAGATTCGATCAGTCCGAGCTTCACCAGCGCATATTTCTGTCCGTTCCAGACGTTGGCGAGGTCGATGCCGTATACACCGTGGAAGACGGAGATGAACACATTCTGGAGACGGACCGCCTCGGCGACATTGCCGGCGTCCGCCGCGCGGGCGATGCCGACCATCACTTTGGAGGCGAGCGCGCCCATCCCGCAGAGCATTCCGTCGCACCCCACAAGCAGGGCTTCGTCGACGGCCCATTCCTGACCTTCGAGCAGCAGCGTCTTGAATTCCTTTTCCTTTTTCAGGCAAATGAGTTCACGCCGGAGCCACATGTTCGACGCGGAATTCTTGATTCCCTTGAGTTTCGGATGTTCCATGATCCGCGCGAAGTCGTTCAGGGAGAGGTTGACGTTGTTGTTCGGCGGACAATGGTAATAGTAGACGCTCCGGTCGGCGGCGTCCAGCACTTTGAGGATGGATTTGACCGGATCCAGCGAGGAGGTCCGGCCGGGCAGCATGAAGACATAGCTGTCGAACTCATATTTGGAATAGCGTTCCATGTTTTTGAGGGACAGCGGGAGACTGGTGGCGTTGATGCCGACCAGAAGCTCCATTTTCTTTCCGGCGATGCCGATGC
>CAZORN010000534.1:0-1761 GCA_964581935.1 uncultured Victivallales bacterium | reverse complement strand
AGCTCGAACGGCTTTGCAAGCAATTCGCCGCGCCAGAGCGGGCCGTGATCCGGGGCAATGATCTTCACATCGAGTCCGAACGCCGGAAAATCTTCCAGAAGCTTCTGGACCTGAGGCGAATAAGGGAGCAGGATGTTCGCGTAATATTTCCGCGCTTCCTGCTGGAGGACAGTCAGGTCGTTCTCGTCCGCGAACAGCTTATCCGTGGCGAGATGCATGCCGAAACCGTCCTGTGAAAACAGTATTTTCTGTTCTGGAATATAGGAAAACATGCTGTCAGGCCAATGCAGCATCTTCGTCTCGACGAATTTCACGGTCATGCTGCCGAGACTGATTTCATCGCCGGTTTTCACGGCGGTAAGGCTTTCGCCGATGCGGAAATGGGCGTCGAGAGCCTTCACCCCCATCACGGAGGCGAAGACTTTTTCCGGGCGGACCTCCGCCATCACCTCCGGCAGCGCGCCGGAATGATCCATCTCCGCATGGTTGGATATGATGTAATCGATCTTGGAGGGATCGCCGATCACGGACGCGATCCGTTGAAGCATCTCCTCCTTGAAGGGGGCCTTCACCGTATCGACAAGCGTGATCTTGTCCGCCAGAACCAGATAGGCGTTGTAGGTGGTTCCGCGACCGGTCTCGTACCCATGGAACTCCTTGAGATTCCAGTCGATCGCCCCCACCCACCAGACCTTTTCCGTGATCTGTACGGCCTTCAGATAGTTTTCCATAATTCCAGTTCCATCAATCCTTTACTTCACTTCGTACTTCCACAGCCCGTGAACGTTGCAGAATTCGCGGACGATCATTCCCTTCTGGAGGGGCACGTAGAATTCAGCGGACGGAGCATCGCCGGGCTTGAGATACTGGCGGTTCACGTAGGAGCCGTTCTCGATTTCGATCCATTCGATGAAATGGTTGTCCAGCATCGGATGAAGTGCGCTTTCGCCCACGACTACTTTCGTGCCGTTTTCGGATTTCGTCGGATACGGCACATGCTTTTCGGTCTTGAATTCGGCGGTCTGTTCCGGCATCAAATTCATAGGCTGGCCGCAGCAGAGAACGGGAGACGGACACCCGCATCCGCTCAAGACCTCGATCGTAAGCCCGCAGATCTTGCATTTGTAGACTTCGGTTTTCTTCATAAAAGCCCCCTTGTCATTTGGTGTCGGTCCTGATGGGACGGGACCATCCCGTTCCTTTCCCCCGACTTTCTATTCGGTTAAAAGAGCGCATGATTCGGAAAAATCAAGCTCAAAATACATTTTTTTATTGAAATCAGCCTCAAAGATGTGTCAGTTCCTGCTTTCCGAGCGGATACACATTGAACCCGATTTCAAACAATTCCTTGTGATTCAACAGGTTGCGTCCGTCAAAAAGAAATGCCGGCTTCTCCATCAGAGAAAAGATCTTCCGGTAATCGTATGAGACGAATTCCTTCCAGTCCGTAACCAGTGCGATCGCGTGGGCGCCTTTGACCGCCTCGTAGGGATCCTCGCAGTATTCGATCGTCCCCTCGGCTTCGGAGAAATCCAGTTTCGCATTGCCGAGCGCCTTCGGATCGTGGATGGCGAGCGTGGCGCGCTCCCCCAACAGAAGCTCCGAAATGTAAATGGCCGGAGATTCGCGCGTATCCCCGGTGTCCGCCTTGAACGCAAACCCGAACACGGCGATCCGCTTGCCGGAAATCGTGTTGAACATGTTCCTGACGATCCGTTCCGCAAAACGCCGTTCCTGATATTCGTTCATCAGGACCACCTG
>CAZORN010000533.1:0-1762 GCA_964581935.1 uncultured Victivallales bacterium | reverse complement strand
CCGGCATCGTGGCGCACGTCAGCAGCAACCTGCGCGGCATCAAGAAGTTCGCCGATCTCGGACTGGTGTCCGGAACGCTCCTGACACTCGAGGGACACGCCCCCTTCGGCGACCTCCTCCGGGTCCGCGTCATGGGAAGCAGTCTTTCCATGCGTTCCCGCGACGCCGCCCAGATATGGGTCCATCCCGCCAAGGGAATTTCCGGCGAGCCTTCTACGGAAATCATTCTATAAAGGACAGCTCCACTTATTATGAAACAGACCTTTCGCGTTGCCCTCGCCGGAAACCCGAACTGCGGTAAAACCACCCTCTTCAACCTCCTGACCGGCGCGCACCAGCACGTAGGCAACTACCCGGGCGTCACGGTGGAACGCAAAAGCGGAGTCGTCCATGTCGGCGACATGGAAGTGGAAGTCATTGATCTGCCGGGCATTTACAGTCTTTCCTCTTCCTCGCCGGAAGAGAAGGTGGCCTTCCGGGAACTGATGGACAGCCCCATCGATCTGATCCTGAACATCGTGGACGCCTCCAACCCGCAGCGGAACCTTTACCTCACCACGCAGCTGGCGGAACTCGGCATTCCCATGATGCTGGTATTCAACATGGCCGACGACGCCCACAGGCGCGGACTCAAATTCAACCTTCCGGTGCTGGAACATTATTTCGGCACTCCGATCGTCCGCACGGTCGGCGCGAAGGGAATCGGCATCGAACACCTCAAGCACGTGATGTGCAACCTGCTTTCCGCCTCGGAACGCAAGCTCCCCAATCCCCTCCGCTACGGTCCGCATCTGGACGCCGCCATTCAGGAGCTGACCGCCCGGATCGAGTCGCTCGTTCCGGCCTTCGCCTCCAGAATCCCCGCACGATACTTCGCCATCAAACTGCTGGAAGGCGACGACGGCGTCTGCCGCATGAAACCGTTCGCTTCTCTGCTGGAGGAGACGGTCGCCATGCGCGAAAAGCTGGCGGTGCGTCTGGGCGCGGAAATCGAAACGCTCCTGCCGGACAGCCGCTACGGCATGATCTCCGGCGCCTGCCGCGAAGCCATCCGCATCACCAACGAACGCCGCCGCCAGATTTCCGACGACATCGACCGTTTCATCACCAACCGCTATCTCGGACTTCCCATCTTCCTCGGCGTCATGTTCCTGATCTTCTTCCTGACCTTCTTCTGCGCCCAGCCGCTGGTGGACTTCCTCGAATGGTTCTTCGGCGCGCTCGCGGAAACCATCAACCGTTTCTGGCCCGACGGCAGACTCGATTATGTCCGCGCCCTCCTCACGGAAGGGATCATCGGAGGCGTCGGCGGCGTGCTGGTCTTCCTGCCCAACATCGTGTTTCTGTTCCTCGGAATCGCCTTCCTGGAAGGCACGGGCTACATGGCGCGCGCGGCGTATGTCATGGACGGCTTCATGCACCGTTTCGGACTCCATGGCAAAAGTTTCATCCCCATGCTTCTCGGATTCGGATGCACCGTCCCGGCGGTCATGGCCACCCGCAGCATCGAGTCCGAAAAGGACCGTCTGACCACCATCATGATCCTTCCGCTGATGAGCTGCGGGGCGCGTCTGCCGATCTATTCGCTGCTGATTCCGGCCTTCTTCGCCGAAAAATTCCAGGCGCTCGTCATGTGGGTCATCTACATCATCGGCGTCCTGCTGGCGCTGGCGGGCGCGAGACTCCTCAAATCCACCCTCTTCAAGGGCGGCGACGAGGTCTATGTGATGGAACTGCCGCCCTACCGGATGCCGACCTTCCG
>CAZORN010000532.1:0-1765 GCA_964581935.1 uncultured Victivallales bacterium | reverse complement strand
GCCGCGGCTTCCATGAAAAACGTCACGCCCGGAAAAGAGAAGGTCCTTCTGTCTCTGGCATCCGACAAAAATGCTTCCGTGAGGGAAGCGGCCGCCGTTTCGCTGGGGGGCTCCAATACGCGGAATTCGATTCTTGCCCTGATCGGGCTGATCGGCGATCCGGACATTGCGGTCCGGCGTGCGGCGTCCGACTCACTGGTGAAACTCAAGCCTGAAAAAGAATATCGCGACCGTCTGGCCGCCGCCGGAGCCAATCCCGCCGCACGGCGTGAAATCGTCTCCGTTTTCGCCCGTCTCGACGACCGCGCCTATGCTTCCGACATCCGCCGTTACCTCAAGGAAGCCGACAACGATCTTCTGATCGCGGACGCCGTTGCCGCGCTCGGAACTCTGGCCGATCGCGAGGCCGGGCCGCTGGTCGCTTCGTTTGCCGGTTCTTCGAATCCGAAAGTGCGCGGTGCGGTCGCGAAAGCTCTCGGCACGATCCGGAACCCTGAAACCTACGCGGCCCTGAAAAAGCTGTATCGCGACAAGGAAATGACGGTGTCCGTCGATGCCCTTTCCTCCATGTATCAGCTCCGGGACAATACGTTCCGCGGCGAATTCCTTCACGCTCTCGCCACCCGGCAAATGGAGCAGGAATCGCTTCGCGTGATTGCCATCCGCGCCCTTTCCGATCTCGGTTCTCCGGATGCGCGTACTCTGGGGCAGATCAATACGCTCGTTACGAAAGCCTGTATTACGGCTCCGATGTCCCCTCCCATGCCCGACTCCATGAATGTCCGTATTTCCGGAATGGTCGTCCTGCTGACCGCCGGAATGAAAGGCAATGCCGAAGCCATGCAGATGTATGAGGCCAACCGCCGTTTCTATGCGGAATCGTCCGGCAAGGAATCCAATGAGTTTTCCACCCCGGAAATGATGGAATTTCTTGACCAGCTCGAAGCCTTCCGGAAGAATCAAAAGATTGTTCCGCGCAAACTCAAGACCGTGCTTCCGGAATTTTCGATCAGCAGAACCGGATCGCGCTGATTTTGAGAAAGGAATTTCCGGACGGGCGGAAAAACCCGTCCGGAAATCGGATCAGTCGATATTCACGCTGTAGACGCGGCGGGAATATGGCTCGAAATCATCCTGAAAACGGCCGTCCGCCTGTCGGATCGAACGGTTGTCGAACAGGACCTCGACTTTCGGCCCGAACTTCAGGCCTGCGGGAAGGGTGATGCCGACGCCTTTGGCCGGCCGGTTTTCCGTGTTGACCGCGATGACGTAGAATTTTCCGTTCAGGCGTCGGGTCGTGAACTTCACCGCGGAATCGGAAATCTGGGCTTCGGCGGCTTCCTCTGCGGAACAGACGACGGGCGTCAGAATTGCGAACTCGCGGGCGATCTGGACCATTCCGCGCCAGTTGCCGGGATTGATCGGAAGCGCATAGAAGAATTCCAGCCCGGTGATTCCCGCGACCAGCGAACCGTAATTCAGCGCGATCTGTTCCTGATAGGTCGGACAGCGGTAATGATTGCCGTAGACTTCGCCGGCGGTGAAGAAGTATCCGACTTTGCGCTCCGCGCGGCAGGTGTCCATGACCCGCCGGACGTAAGCGAGCACGCTTTCCGCGTCGCGCTTGTCATTGTTGGTGACGTAGTCGTCGATCCCGATGATGTCGGCGTCCAGATTCGCATACCGCGCCGGAATGCCGATGACCGTGTACCTGCGGGAAAGTCTCGTCAATGACCGCGAGATGCTCGAGGCAAAGCTCGGCGAG
>CAZORN010000531.1:0-1774 GCA_964581935.1 uncultured Victivallales bacterium | reverse complement strand
AAAACACCCGACGGCAAGATCGACATCATCTTCAAGGTCCTCCCGAAGCCGGTCGTCTCGGAAGTCCGCTTCGAAGGCAACAAGAAATACACCGACAAAAAGCTCATGGAAGAGGTCAAGGTCATCCCGAACGTTCCCCTCAATGACATGGCCCTCCGCAGCAGCGCCGAAGCCCTCCGCAAGTTCTATGCAGGAAAAGGACTCAACGACGCCATCGTGGATCCCGTCTTCGAGAAAATCGACGCCAACCACATCCGGGTCATCTTCAAAATCAAGGAAAACCTCCGGCTCCGCGTCGGCCAGGTCAACTTCCAGACCGCGGACGGCGGCAACATCACCGTCTACAAGCCGGACGAGCTGCGCGACCAGCTCGCCAACCAGAAATCCTTCCTCAGCCATCCCTGGTTCAGCTGGGCTCTCGACTTCGGTCTCCTCGACCGGGAAGAGCTCGGACGCGACAAGATCCGGCTCCGCGATCTTTACTGGAAAAAAGGTTATCTCGACTTCAAGATCCTTGACGTGAAAATCACCGAGGACCCTTCCGATCCGGAAGTCGCCAACATCACCTTCGTCGTGGAAGAAGGCAAACCCTACAAGGTGGACAAGATTTTCTTCACAGGCACACAGCGCTTCAAGCCGCAGGAACTCGCCGCACTGATTCCCATGAAACCCGGTCAGACCTTCTCCAATGAAACCGAACGGGCTTCCGCGGACCTGATCGACCACAAATACAGCCGTCTGGGATATGCCGACTTCAACATTCATCCCACCCTGACGCCCAACTATAAAACGCACACCGTCGACGTCGATTACCGCATCAATGAAGGCCAGCTCTTCAAAATCAACGACATCTTCATCTCCGGCAACCGCTACACCAAAGACTATGTGATCCGCCGCGAACTCCCCATCCTCCCCGGCGATCCGGTGGACAAAAACATGATCAAGCTTTCCAAAGACCGTCTCCTCGGAATGGGATACTTCGAGAAAGTCGAGGCTGTTTCCATCCGTTCCGACAACGGTCCTGTCGATACCAAGGACGTAGACATCCGGGTGGATGAAAAGCGTTTCATCGACGCCCGTATCGGCGCGACATGGTCGGACTCGGACAGTCTCTCCGGCATGATCGAGGTCACGCATAAGAATATGGACATCCTCGACCCGTGGAACTACTTCACAGGCGGCGGACAGCGGATGCGCCTCCTGGCCGTCATGGGTCTGGAACGCTATAACTTCGAGCTCGACTTCACCGAACCGTGGCTCTTCGGAATCCCCCTCCGCTGGGATATTTCGGCCTACGCCAGAAACGTGGACTACGAATACTGGGATGAACGCCGGATCGGCTTCAACACAGGGCTCACGAAGCGCGTGTTCGACGACTTCACCTCCGCATCGCTCGGATACACTTTCGAGCAGGTGGACGTTCATGCCATGAGCAGCGACCTGTCCGAAATGTTTCAGGAACAGAAGGGCGACAGCTACGTCGGCAGACTTCAGTTGACCCTTGACCGCGATACCCGCAACAATGCCGCGGACCCCACCCGCGGCTACACCATCGGAGGCCTCGCCGGCATCACCTCGCAGGTCTTCGGAGCCACCTACAACTATGCCCGACTGGAACTGAAAGGCTCCTATCACTATGCGTTCCTCAACGACTGGTTCGTCCTCAATCTGGGCGGCAAGGTCGGCTTCCTCTCCTCCATCGGCACCGACGACATGGTTCCCCTCTACGAACGCTACTTCCTGGGCGGCGGCGACTCCCTGCGCGGCTTCCCCT
>CAZORN010000530.1:0-1774 GCA_964581935.1 uncultured Victivallales bacterium | reverse complement strand
CCGTAAATGGCGGCGGAACCCCGGCGGAACCGCAGACGCGCCACATAGTCGGCGATGTCGCCGAGCTTTCCTTCCAGACGGAACTGCAACACTTCCGGTCCCTGTTCCTCGATCGCGATTTTGTTCAGGGTGCATTTGGCGACGCTTCCGTCCTCCAGCACCAGAGACAGCGGGTCGAGTCCGCCGATCCTTTTTCCGTTGCAGACCACTTCGCTGAACAGCTTGTCATCGACCTTCACGGTCAGCGGGCCGGTCGTCACGAGATAGCCGTTCCCCTCTTTGCGGAAGCTCAATTCACTTTTGCCGACGGGCGCGGCCGCTTTTCCTGCTACCACCCGATAGACGGCTTTTTCATTGGCTTTCAGAGGGGCCGTAAACTGGATCAGAACCCATTTCGCCGAACTGTCCGGCCAGGTCCCGGTAAATTCAAACTGCGCCGGGACTTCCTTGCCGGAGGGGTCAAGAACGCGGAGCTGTCCGGACTGGAAAAATACCCCTTTCGGCAGGGGGAAACCGAATCGGACCGCCGCATCGCGTGCCACGCCGGCTTCTTCCAGCAGTTCCACAGGGACATCGAAATCCGCCGTCTTGTTGGGGGCGTCGGCGGTGGCAGACATGAATTTCGGTTCGGGAAGGTCGCGGGAGGGCTTCCGTTCCGGATCGCGGAGATGACGTGCCACGTGTTCGCCGGAGAGGCCCTTGTCCTTCAGCGGCAGGAGCATCACGGTATCCCCGTAGTAGCGGTAATACTCCTTCGGCATGTTGTCCGAAGCCCTCATCGGAGGAGGCGCATCAAAAGGATCGACGGCGAGCGGTTTTTCTCCGGGTTTGAGCGAAGGTCCGGCCTGTGCCTGAAAACGCACCTTCACTTCCTGCCCGGCGGTCAGGTTCAGAATCCGGGGCTGGGGAGAATCATGCGCGGCATAGATGACATTGCCTTCCGGCGTTTTTTGGGTGAATCCGGACGCGGTCCGCCACTCGCCCGAGAGTCCGGCTCCGCTGACCGCGATATTGCGGTAGGCGGTCCATGTCCAGGCCTCGGCATTTTTGACGGCGGAGCGCAGCGAAATGGTGGCCTTGCCGCTCTTTTCAGGCGTAAATGAAAATTCCATATCCATCCACCGGTCGGACGGCAGGTCCGCTGTCCCCTGAAAGATCAGGTAGGTCTGTTTTTCGGCTTCATCCTTGATCCAGGTCGGGTAAACGCCCCGGAGGTCCTTGGAGACGACTCCGGCTTTAAGCGGGATTTTCTCGCTCCGTCCGTCGATGTCGATTTTCACGCGGGACGGCGGCAAGGGGGCGGCGAGGCTTGCACTTGTACAGAGACAGGCAGCCAGAAGCAATAGATTTTTCATCATATCCTCTTGAGGTTCGATACTATATCTGTCAGCGGGACAGGCATCCCGTCGGAAAGGCAGGGGAAATACCGGGAAACCGGATCAGCGGAAAAGTTTCGCGATCGGCAGATCCTGTTTTTTCGCATCTTGCACAAACCACCCGGCCACGGCCACGGCTCCGGTCCGGCAGAAGTGGGTGTCATCGACATGCAGTCCGGGCGTTTTGCTCTTTTCTTTTTCCTTTTCGATCTGCTTGTCCCAGTAAGGAGACTCGCCCACCTTGACATAATTGAAGAGTTTCTTGCTCTCTTCCGCACCCAGTTTCGTGTATTCATCGCGGGTGATGGCATTCAGGTCCACAAGGGCGATGCCGTTTTCCTTTGCCAGGGAACGGGTGATGTCGGGATACTCGCCCAGCGTGCTGACGGCTTTGCCCT
>CAZORN010000529.1:0-1776 GCA_964581935.1 uncultured Victivallales bacterium | reverse complement strand
TCGACGCGGAAAAATGCACGGGATGCGGCTTCTGCCTGAATGTATGTCCGCGCGGAGTGCTCACACTGAAAAACCGCAAGGCGGTCGTGACCGTCAGGGACGCATGCCTGGAATGCGGCGCTTGTGCGAAGAATTGTCCAGCCGGAGCGGTGACGGTCCGTACGGGTGTCGGCTGTGCCACCGCGCTTCTTCAGGGAAACGGTGAATGCTGCTGCGGAAAGAGAACGACCGTCTCCTGCTGCGGTTCCGCACCGGAAGAAAAAGGATGCTGTAAAAAATGAAGACGGCTTCCTATTCCGGATTGGACCCGGCCGCCCGCTTTCTGATGTCGGTCCATGACGGCATTCCCGGCATTACGGAAAACGTTTTGAGTTCAGGCAAGTCTTCCGACGGACGTTCCAGCTATGAAATTCTGGCGGACGCCGCCTTGCTGCGTCCGGGCATGACGGTCATCGATCTTGCATGCGGGAGCGGTCCTTTGCTGGCGCTGATTTCCAACCGGATCGGACCCTCCGGACGTGCGTTCGGAGTTGACCTGAACGGATCCGAGCTGGCCTTGGCGGAAAAACGCCTTCGATCCTGCTGTAATGTGGAATTCAAAAGGGAATCGGCCGTATCGCTCTCTCTCCCGGATGATTCGGCCGACGCCGTGCTGTGCCACATGGCCTTGATGCTGTTTCAGCCGCTGGATCCGGTTCTTTCGGAAATCGCAAGGATATTGCGTCCCGGCGGAATTCTGGCGGGGGTTCTGCCGGGTCTGAACGGGGGCAATGCTCTGTTTTCAGCCCTCCGCGAAACGCTGTCGGAGATTGTCGGGAAAGATATATCCTCGACAAAAAGACTTGCGCTGGGAAACCGGGAAACGGGGAACGCCGCGCTCCTGAAAGACCTCTTGTCGAAGACCGGCAATTTCGAGGACTCCCTGCAAATGGTCGGCTTCGAGGTCATTTTCCGGGATGCGCCGGAAATCCTTGCCGAACGTTTCCGGCCGTTCTTCTATTATACGGCGCTGTTGTCCGGGACGGCAAAAGAGGAATTGCGTCACAAATGGACCGCTCTGTTCAGAAATCACATGGACGGGAAAAACGATGTGGCGGAATTCCGTCTGCCCCTGTCCGTGTTCACCATTCAAAAGGCAAATAAATCGAGGTAAAATTATGAAATCGGAAATCAACGCCGTCAATGAACGGAAAATGACGAATATTTTCGAACGGTATCTGACGCTGTGGGTAGGGCTGTGCATCGTCGGAGGAATCATCCTCGGCAAACTGGCGCCGGGGCTCGCGACACGACTCGACAATCTGTCCGTTTTCGTGCAGGGAGCGCCCGTGGTCTCCATTCCGATCGCGGTCTGTCTGTTTTTCATGATGTATCCGATCATGGTCAAGATCGATTTCGCCAGCGTCATACGGGCGGGAAAAAGCGGAAAACCGGTCTGGCTGACGCTGTTCATCAACTGGGGAGTGAAACCGTTCACGATGTATGCGATCGCGCTCTTTTTCCTCGGATTTCTGTTTCGGGGGCTGATCGGAGCGGAGGCGATTGACCTTGTGAAGATGCCGTTCGGGCTGGACCTGCCGGTCGGCGCACAGCACGGAGCGGGAACCGTCGTGCTGCATGACGGCGTCAAGATGCTTCAGGTTCCGCTCTGGAGAAGTTATTTCGCGGGGTGCATCCTGCTGGGGATCGCCCCCTGCACGGCAATGGTTCTGGTCTGGGGATATCTGGCGCGCGGCAACGACGGACTGACGCTGGTCATGGTGGCGATCAATTCGC
>CAZORN010000528.1:0-1788 GCA_964581935.1 uncultured Victivallales bacterium | reverse complement strand
CCGGCAATCCGGTTGTGCGCCGGATCTCCGAGAAATTTCTTCCCGACAACTATGTGACCTACATAGCGGAAAGCCTGGGCGACCTTAACATCATTCAGGCAGCACTTCAGGAATTCGAAAATCGCCATGTAGACGCGATCGTTCTGGAATGGCGTTCAAACTTCTTGCCGCTGGAGTCACTTGTCGCGAAGCAGAAAAACATGATTATTTTTACTTGTGAATCCGAGGTGAATCACATCTGCGACTCCTGCTTTCTGGACTATAAACCGGCGATCCGGGAAGCGATCGAATACCTCCAATGGCGGGGACGGAAAAACATTTATTATCTCGGACGCGAAGAAACCATCGAAGCCAGAGATATGCGGAAAGCGCTGGAGGATTGCGGGCTGCCGCTCAATCACCTGGAGACCTCCTTCTTCCCCAGCAAGCCCGCATTTGCCAATTATTACGACGCGCTGAAGACCGCTCTCAGGTCCGGGATACGCCCGGACGCCGTGTTCACCCATGGTGACCTTTCAGCGGTACAGGTATGCAGATGCGCCGCAGATTTCGGTCTGAAAGTTCCCGGCGATATCGCCGTCATCGGACATGGAAACAGTGATTTCTCTGAATTCATGCAGCCGCCCATCGCTTCACTGGAAGGTTGCGTGGACGAAGTGGCGGAAAATGTTTGCAGCATGCTGGTCAACCGTCTTTTGAATCCGGATTCCAACAAACAGTCTGCCACAGTAAAAGCCAAGTTCATCAAAAGAGCCTCGGCCGGCTGAAAAAGACTGGCAACAGGAATGAAGCAGTGAAGGAAAAAACGACATGGAAAAATATGTGAAAATTATTCCACGCGGAGGAGAAAAAATGAAAATGAGATTTACGCTGATCGAATTGCTGGTCGTCATAGCCATTATCGCAATTCTGGCATCCTTGCTGCTGCCCTCGCTCAACAAAGCCCGGAAGACTGCCCAGCGGATTACTTGCGTCAACAACCTGAAGCAGGTTGCATATGCTTTCTCCAACTATGCGGAGGATTTCAAGGGAGAAGGCCCTTACTATGAAGGCCGCAACAGTTCCTTTCTGTGGGACAGGCAAGCTCTCTATGGATACGTGGTGCCGGCGGGTTTCACCGGAATCGCGAAAGGTCTGGAATGCCCCGGACTGAAGGGGCAGATTGTCTTCGGCACACTCAAAGCCGGTCAGGTCGCCACCGGAACGATGAACCGGATCGCAAGCTCGTATGCGTGCAGTTTCGGCACGACCGGGGATGTAACCGATCCGACTTACTGGTTCGGCTGGCATCCAGCCACGCAAACCAGCACCGTCACGACGCTTTCCATTCCCAACACAAAATATCTGGGACAGCGCCTGACGGTCGGAAGCAGGACCTGCTTTTTCCCCATCCCCTCCCAGATGCCCGTGGCAGGCGATATTGCCAATACCGGCCTCATTTCCACAAGAAACCAGCATGACCACGGCTATGCGGCCTCTTTCTTCGACGGTCACGCAAACTTCGGCGCGAGGAATGAAATCAACGGTTTCGTGAACGGCAATACGGCCGCCTGTCTGCGTTATAAATACTGATCGAAAAGCAAAAATGGCCGATACGGAACTTTTTTTCAAAAAGGCCTTGACAAAAATAAGAAGGCAATGTATAATTGTAACAGGTTACATGAAATCTGGAACAAACAATCAGTCCGGAGATATTTCACATGATCGGAATGGATGAAGTCGCCCTGATGGCAAAAGTCTCGAAAGCAACCGTGTCGCGGGTGTTTTCCGGGGGCTGCGTCTCCGAGG
>CAZORN010000527.1:0-1788 GCA_964581935.1 uncultured Victivallales bacterium | reverse complement strand
TCCGCAAGAAATTCTCCGTGGATGAGGACTCCCTCCGCAACCGCATCTTCCTCGATATTTCCGCGGACTCCCTCTATACCGTTTTCCTCAACGGAACCCGCTGCAAAGTCACCCAGTTCTCCGACGTTCCCCCTCAGAAAACCCTTTCTTCCATCGACATCACGGATCTGATCCGCAAAGGGGAGAACGTGATCGCCGTCCGGGTCCACTACATCGGAACCGATTTCTCCACCTACTGCCCCGGCGATCCCGGACTCTATGCGCTGATCCGTTCCGGCGAAACTTTTTTGGAGCAGACCGGCTCCGACTGGAAATGCGCATCCGATCCCGCCTATCATTCCGGTCTTTGCACGAAGTTGACCCCCCAGCTCGGATATGTCTTCGAATACGATGCCTCCCGGGAAAACCTCTGGTTCCATCCCGGTTTCGACGATTCCTCCTGGGCTTTTGCACAAGTTCCTTCCTTCGCCCCCCGGACGCTGGAACCGCGCCCGGCTCCGTTCCTCATGGAGCTTCCGTCTCCCGAGGTGAGGATCGTTCAGGCCGGATACATCCGGCGGTTCAACTCCGAAGGGACATTCGCGGAGGCCGTCACCTCCGACTACCTTCTCCCGGCACGCATGGAAAAGATTTTCGCGGATCAAACCTTCTCCGAAGGCTCCTCCTGTCTGGTCGTGAAGCTCAAGCCGGACAACGCCGTCCCGCTGACCTTCACCGGACTGGAAAAACAGGCCAACGGATATTATCTGATCGCCGATCTCGGGCGGGAAACCGTCGGTTACATCTGCTTCCGCCTCAAGGCCTCCCACGGAACCATCGTGGATATCGCGCACGGCGAACACCTTGACGACGGACGCGTCCGCGCCGCCAACGGCGGGCGCAACTTCACCGACCGCTATCTCTGCCGCGATGGCGAGAATACGTTCCTTCATCCGCTCCGCCGGATCGGCGCACGTTATCTGGAACTTCATATTTCCGGCCACCTCGGACCGCTCTCCATTTTCTACGCCGGAGTCGTTCCCGTGGAACTCCCGCTTCCTGAAAAAGAAGGCTTCACCACTGACGACCGCCTCTTCCAGCAGGTCCACAAAGTCGCCGCCGACACCCTCAAGCTCTGCATGCACGAACATTATGAGGACTGTCCCTGGCGGGAACAGGCGCTCTACGCATACGATTCCCGCAACCAGATTCTCTACGCCTATTACCTGTGGGGGAATTACGACTTCGCCGCGGCCTCCCTCGACCTCCTCGGACGTTCCTACGGCGGCTTGGGCTACATCGGCATCGTCTCCCCCTCGAAAAAGCCCGACATGCTCACCATCCCGTCCTTCACCATGGTCTGGATCACGGAACTCTACGAATATTTCCTCCACACTGGTTCGCTGAAACTCTTCCGGAAATTCGCCTCTGTCGTAGACGACATTCTGGACAAGGCCCTCACGCGGAAAGACCCGGAAACCTCCCTGTATTTCAATGAGAAGAAGAGCCATATCTGGAACTTCTACGAGTGGACCGAAAACCTGAGCCGTCAGGATATTTTCCCGCAGTCCCCCTACAACCTCTACCTCCGCGAAGCGCTTCTCTCCGCGGCGACTCTTCACGAGGCCGACGGTAACCCCGATCGCGCCCGGTCGCTCCGTGAAACCGCCGCCGTCCTCGGCCTTCAGATCGAACGGACGTTCCGCGATCCGAAGGAAGGCGGTTATTCCACGCTCCTGCCCGGAACCGCCTGTCTCAACGAACACGTCCAGGCCCTGATGCTCTTCCACAACCTCGTGCCGGAAGACA
>CAZORN010000526.1:0-1790 GCA_964581935.1 uncultured Victivallales bacterium | reverse complement strand
CCAAGGTGTTCGATCAGGCGTTTCTGCGCCCGGACCATGTCCGCGATCGTGATGACCGGAAAGCTCATGCGGTAAGGTTCGCCGGTGTCCGGATTGATGGAACTGGGGCCGGTCGAGCCGGAGCATCCGCCGAGAATGTTGCTGCAGATGATGAAATATTTATCGGTGTCGAAGGGGCGCCCCGGGCCGACCATGGGGTCCCACCAGCCGGGCTTCTTGTCTTTTTCCGAGTAATAGCCGGCCAGATGGGCGTCTCCGGTCAGGGCGTGTTCCACTAGAATCGCGTTGGACTTGTCGGCATTGAGCGTGCCGTAGGTTTCATACCGGATGTTGACTCCGCGGAGGGTCTTGCCGCAGTCGAGGTGGAGGACGTCTTCCGGAGTGTCTCCGAAATGAAAATCCTGCGAGGACACGAGACCGACGCCCGATTCGGGTGTTTCCTTGTCTTCCTGCTTCATGGCCGGATTTTCCTTTCGTTGCTCGTAAAAAAAGAACCGGAGTTGGATTTTACCTCAAGCTCCGGATGAATTTCTGAAAACTGAAAATGTCAGGAAAGCGTTTTCCCGCTCAGCGACTTGAGGGCGCTCAAATATTTGTCGCGGGTTTTCATGACGATCTCCTGCGGGAGTTCCGGCGCGGGCGGGGTCTTGTCCCAGTCCAGCCCTTCCAGATAATCCCGGACGAACTGTTTGTCAAGGCTCGGCGGACTGCATCCGACACGGTATTCGCTCTTCGGCCAGAACCGGCTGGAATCGGGAGTCAGGACTTCGTCGATGAGAATGACTTCGCCGTTGAAATCGCCGAACTCGAATTTGGTGTCCGCCAGAATGATTCCGCATTTTTCCGCATGGGCGGCCGCATCCTTGTAGATGCGGAGAGTATAGTCGGAAATCTTCTGCGCTTTTTCCTTGCCGATATGCTTGCAGGCTTCCTCGAAACTGATGTTCTCATCGTGTCCGGACTCCGCCTTGGTGGAAGGCGTGAAGAGAGGCTCGGCCAGTTTCTGGGCCTGCCGGTATCCGGCGGGGAGGGAGATTCCGCAGACCTTGCCGGTCTTCTGGTAATCTTTCCAGCCGCTTCCGATCAGGTAGCCGCGGACGATGCATTCCAGCGGAATGGTCTTGGCTTTCTTGACGATCATGGAGCGTCCGGCCAGATCCTTCGCCACTTTCTTGAGAGGGGCGGGGAAATCGGCTACATCCCAGCAGAGCAGATGGTTCGGCATCCAGGAGAGGAGTTCGAACCAGAAGAGCGACATGGAGGTGAGGACGCGGCCCTTGTCGGGAATCCCGTTGGGCATGACGCAGTCGAACGCGCTGATGCGGTCGGTCGCGATGAAAAGGAGGGAATCGCCCAGATCGTAGATGTCGCGCACTTTGCCGCGGTGAGGCGCCGGAAGTCCGGGGATCTCCGTGGCAAGCAAGGCTCCGTTGGAATCATACTTCATGGCGTACCTCAGGCGATGGACGTGATTTTCACCTTGGTGAGTTCCTGACGGTGACCCTTGCGCTTGCGTTCGCCTTTACGGCGTTTGATCTTGAAGGTGATGAGCTTGGGGCCGCGGAGCTGTTCGACGATTTCGGCTTCGACTTTCGCTCCGGCCACGGTCGGGGTTCCGACCTTGAGATCTGCGCCTTCGCCGATGGCGAGCACTTCGCTGAACGCGACTTTCGCGCCGGTTTCGCCTTCGAGGCGTTCCACCGTCACGATATCCTGTTCCTGAACTTTCAACTGTTTTCCGCCGCTGGCGATGACTGCATACATGGGTAGCTCCTGAGTTTGGTTATTAT
>CAZORN010000525.1:0-1796 GCA_964581935.1 uncultured Victivallales bacterium | reverse complement strand
TCAACCTTCTCGGACGGCGCACCACGCTGGCCGAACGGATCTACGATGTGGACCGGCTTGTGGATTATCTATACACCCGCAAGGATATCGATCATACCCACATCGGGCTGATGGGCAACTCCGGCGGCGGAACAACGACCATGTTCGCCGCGGCTCTCCTCGACCGCATCACCCATTCCATGCCCTCTTGCAGCTTCTCCTCCTTCCGCGACAGCATCGGGGCCATGCAGCATTGTTCCTGCAATTATATTCCCGGACTTCTTCTCTACGGCGAGACGGCCGACGCCATCGGGCTGACCGCTCCCAGACCGATCGTGGTCGTCAACGGGGTCGAAGACTCCATTTTTCCGATTCAGTCGGCCAATGAGCAATTCGCACGCATGGAAAAAATCTATGCCGCTGCGGGAGCTCCCGGGAATTGCGTCCATGCCATCGGAAAGGAAGGACACCGTTTTTATGCGAAGGAGGCCTGGAACTCCATGTCTGAATTCTTTCTGAAGTAAATCCGGCAGGGATTCCGCATTACAAAAAAAAGACGGGACCGGATGTTCCCGGACCCGTCTTCGGATGGATAGTGGAAATTTACTTGATCGTGAGCGAAATATCCTTGAGCTGGAGATCTGCTTTTTTGTTGTTCCAGTCGGCAAGAATGATCACTTTGGCTTTGGTCGCGCCTTTCGGCCAGATCACATTGGACCAGCCGTATTTGGATATTCCCTTGATGGAGCCGGTCATGTCTTTCCAGTTGTTGTCTGCATACAGGGTGCCGCCTGTGTAGATGTAGCCGCCGCCGACATGGACGCGAACTGCGGTCCCTTCTTTATAATCGGCCGCTACGGGAGTCTTGACGGTGATTTCCCATGTGTTTTCTTTCTTCTCGATTTTTTCAATTCCCGTTCCCACGAAAGAATAGTTCGGGAGATCGGAAAGGTCGGCTTCTGCATTCGCGACGATATTGAAATGCGGAGCGTTCTTCCACTTCGAAGCATCCTTCACCTGAACGACCTTGTCGCCTTTTTTGACGTCGGCGGCAAGAACGGTTGCTGAATCTGGGAGAATGCTTACGTTGAGGGGTGTAATCTGGCGTCCGTCTTTGTCTGTCGATACGAATCCGAAAAGCATCCAGGCGTTGTCCTTGGGATCTTTGCCCGTAAGATTGTCTTTGACGCTCAGCTTGAGGGTATAGGTCTTGTCCGGATCGATGTCAAATGTTTTCGTCGAAATGAACATGACCTGCTTGCCTACGGTCAGCATTCCGTCTTTTTCCACAATGATAGGATTTTTCATCCAGTCCGCGGCTTTGTTCAGTTCAATCGTCTGGGCGGAGAGTGTTCCGGCTGCAAGCATCACAGCGGAACCGATCATGAGCTTGACTGTGTTCATGTTTCTTCCTTTTGTTTGTTGGGGTTGACGGTTTGCTCACGTTCCCATAATACAACCTCAACTTAAAAAATTCAAGCACTCATAAAAATTTGCCGGAAAGAAATGGAAAAGATCGGAAAATCCGTGCGGAATCAAATCCTTAAAACATAGCGGGATACTGATTCCTGCCGCGGTGTTTTTCTACGGCGCTTCCTGTGTGCCGCCGGAAGCGGCTATTCTGAAATAATCCGGCAGCCCGTTTTTCGCGAATTCCCGGCAGAGAACGCAGCTCTCTTCCGGATTCAACGGATAGTTCCCGGAAACGGCGCTCCGTTCATTGATCTTTTTATAATACGTCCGTACAATACATTCCCGACGCGGGTTTCCGAGCGCTTCGCTCATGCGCGTCCAGATTTTTTCCAGCGGTTCTTCCG
>CAZORN010000524.1:0-1803 GCA_964581935.1 uncultured Victivallales bacterium | reverse complement strand
ATCACCGGAGGCTATTTGACCACCCGCGGGCGGAGCGTCGAAGAGGACCGCGGGTTCCTTTCGCATCTCGAACTTTTCACAGACCGGGCGCGGAAGTAAAGGAGGGTTCGGGGAGTCGTCACCGGCCGGACATCCCCGGATTCGACTTTTTTCCGGCCGATGCTATGCTATAAAAAATGACCTTGGAAGCAGAATGAATTTGAAACATCTTCTCAATATCTTTTCCGGCCGGTTTCAAGCCGCTTCTCTTTTTGTGTCCCTTGTTCCTGCTTCATCAGCTGTGTCTGTGTCTTTTTCTCTGCGATGTCCTGCATGAACATCTGGAAGACGAATCCTCCGGAGATTCCGTTTCTTTCCATGCCGGATTTGTGAACAGCCTTCCGGATCAGGAAGATTGCCAGCTGGAGAGATGCCGGCAAAGGAATCTTGTCCCTCCTGAGTCCGGACTTCACGGAAAAAACACTGGACAGAATTTTGTCTCGGCGGATTTTCTTCCGTCGGAATTCAGGATATTCAAAAAACGTCCCGTCATTGTCGGGCATGCCGTGCGTATTCCCTTCCTGGAACAATATATCTCTTGAAGCATGTCCTTTGCTGTTGATTTCCTCTTTCCGCTCTTCCTTTCGAACGGGATCGGAGCCGAAGTGCAGAGGCCGCTGGCGATCATCGTGGTTTTCGGACTGGGCAACTCCACCCTGCTGACCTTGTTTTTGTAATACGAGATCAAGTGTGGTTTCGAGAAGAGGCCTGTCCGAAATTGATCGGATGGAATTACAAAAAAATTTCAATAAGCGATGGTATAGAGGGTCAGGACATGGGAGATGATCTTGACGATGCGCGCGGCATCCTCAGGTGTTTCAGGCGTTTTGTTCAGCCGGACGGTAATTGTGTCCTTTGCAGAATCGGATTTGCAGAAATCCCGGAAGTTCTTGTTGATATTTTCGGAAATTTTCGCGGCCAGAAGTTCCAGCGTGTCTTCCGGACGGCCTCCGTGGAGACGGTTACGTCCCTCAAAGGTGGATCGGTTCAGGAAAAAAGTCAGATGGTCCGGGACTCCGGGAGGAATTTCAACGAAACGTCCGTTGAACACTCCGCTTCTGCGGGGGCCCTTGTCCCGGATTTCATCCAGATCGTTATCGTCGATCGTGAAGACTCTTTCCAGATCGGTCAGAAGGTAATACCTGATTTTGTCGGGACAATCGACCGCACGGTGGATCAGCGGTTCCGATTCCGCTTCCCACCGGTTCAGATTCTCTTCCAGCGCCTCTGAAAAACCGGTCGGCTTTTTGCGGGGCATGAGGCTTCTTACCGCGACAATCAGTACGGCGACGCCGACCATCACCCCGGCAAAGTCTTTGACTCCTCCGGCCACGGTTCCCGGCGTGATTCCGTTGAAAATGACTTCCGTGACAATCGCGACGATGGCGATGATTCCGAAGATTCCGCCGAATTTCGTCTCAGGATCTATCTTGCTCCACATGCTGTAAACTCCGTCTTTTTTCGTGGATCTGTCAAAAGGTTTTCAGTTCATCCACTCCTTTTTTGTATGGAGTGGACTCAGAAAATGATGTTTTAGTGATGATGTGCGTCGGGATATTCCATCTTTTCCGTCGGGAATCCCCAGTCGCGGATTTTCTGCACATATTCCTGAAGACGTTCCGGCGGCAGCTCCGGCGTGCGCGAAAGAATCCATAGATAATCTTTTGTGGAAGATGTCACGATTGCAGCCGAATAGTCGGGTTCAAGAAAGATGATCTTGTAACCGCCATAGAACGGCCAGAAAAAACACACCCTCAACTCTCC
>CAZORN010000523.1:0-1810 GCA_964581935.1 uncultured Victivallales bacterium | reverse complement strand
GGAGACGCCCGCAGAAGGACTGCGTCGGGAGAAAGGCGACGTCTCCGGCCAGCGCGCCGAGGTCGCCGATGTGGTTCGCCATCCGTTCGAGCTCCAGCGCGATTCCGCGGAGAAGATGGGTCCGTTCCGATACCGCGATCTTCGGATCGAGCGTCTCCAGAATCGAACAATAGGCGGTCGCGGAAGCGATGGAAGAATCTCCGGCGGCCGTTTCCATATAGTGAATCGTTCGTGCGTTGGGCCCGCCGGGCAGCGTTTTTTCAATACCGCGATACTGGTAGCCCAGCGAAATTTCCAGAAAATAGACATCCTCGCCCATGCACTGAAAACGGAAATGTCCGGGCTCGATCACGCCCGCGTGAACCGGACCGACCGACACCTCGTGAACGGCGTCGCCGTCCATGCGGAACCCTTCGGGAACGCCGGGAACAATCGCTTCGCCGTGCTTCCGGTTCCAGGCGTCGGAGACGCCGCAGAGCGGACGGTGGAAGCGGATCGGCTTGAGCCACGGATGACCGGCGGGAAGCAGGCCGTACTGTTCGGCGATTTCACGCTCGAACCAGTGGAATTGAGGACAATCCTTGGTCAGGGACTCGAAATGGCCGCTTACACGGGAGGAGGCCAGGTGCAGCACGGCTTTTTCGGGATCGGCGAGCACGGCGACCAGCAGGAACTCTTCCGGCGTCTTCCAGGGGACGGCGAAAAAGGAAAGGACCCGGAACCCTTTGTTCACGCGGCTCAGCAGGAAGTCCCTGAAATCGGAAAAGAGATGGCAGGGCAGTTCCGCAAGAGGCGCGCTCGACGCATTTTTCAGTTCCAGAAAGAGTTTCATGATTTCATCCAGAAGTTCATCAGTTCATAGGAAAAGATCAGGTAGGAGCCCGCGAGAACGGCGGAAAGGAAAAGCAGCGCCGGAATGAACCAGAGCCGTTCGGCCTGACGTGCGGGGAAATCCGTGGTTTTCAGGACGCCCCCCTTGCCCATCGCCATTTTCAGGAAACCGGAAGCCATCCCGCAGAAGACCGCGAAAAGCACCGCGAGCACCGTCACTCCGAGCCAGAGCGGAGCGGAAGTGACCAGCAGGAATTCCGTGACGAACAGGGGAGAAGGCGGAGTCCCTCCGATCAGCATCAGGCCGATCAGCCAGAGAACGGCGTTGCGGGGAATCGTCCCGAGCATTCCGCCCACGTCGGCGATGGAACGAGTCCCGTACGCCATGAGGATGTTCCCGGCTGTCAGGAACAGCGCGACCTTGATGAAGGAATGTCCGCAGAGATGCAGGACCGCCAGCGGTTCGCTGCCCAATCCCAGTCCGAGGAAAATGGCGGCAAGCCCCATGTGTTCCACGCTGGAATAGGCGAGCATCCGCTTGAAGTCGGTCTGGCGGATGATGAAGAACGCGGAAACGGCCAGTGAAATCAGCCCCAGCACCAGCATGAGGTCGTTGCAGAAGGGACGCAGCGACGCGGGCGAAAGGTTCAGGAAGCGGAAAATCGCAACGAACGAACAGTTCAAGAGCGAACCCGAAAGGAGCGCCGAAACCGTCCCGGGCGCCTCGCTGTGGGCGTCCGGCAGCCAGGTATGGAATGGAGCCAGACCCATTTTCGTGCCGTAGCCGGCCAGAATGAAAATGAAAGCCGCCTTGAACCAGCCGGGATGCAGCCGTTCCATGTGGAAGGAAAGCGAATCCATTCCGAGAGTGGCGGACGGCAGGTTCTGCGCGGCCAGCGTCAGAAGCAGGGTTCCGAACAGCGCCAGCGCGATTCCCACGGAACAGATCAGCAGGTATTTCCACATGGCTTCCAGCGAA
>CAZORN010000522.1:0-1811 GCA_964581935.1 uncultured Victivallales bacterium | reverse complement strand
AACTATATCCTCTGCATCCTGATCCTGTTCCGCCACAACGCCTGCTGGAACACGGTCGGGGAACTGGCCGCTTACATCGTCACTCTGACCGTTATGGGTCTGCTGGACTACGGAGTCACGTGCGGGCTGGCGGCCGCCGGAATCGGGCTTCTCATCAGCAAAGCGCTGGCCTCCGTGGTCGGGTTCTTCGGGAACTATCTTCTCCGCAAATACTTTGTGTTTTTTCTCCGCGGAAAATCTTCCGCCGTGTGCAAAATAAAATAACGAATCAACAAGGACTGGGCGGTCATGGGAAACAAATCCATTCTGGTTACGGGCGGCAGCGGTTTTCTGGGATCGTTCCTGTGCGAGAAACTTCTGGAACGGGGAAACGAAGTCATCTGCGTGGACAATTTCTACACCGGCGCGAAACGGAACATCACGCACCTGATGGAAAACCCGCATTTCGAGCTGATCCGGCACGACGTGACGTTTCCCCTCTACGTGGAAGTCGATGAAATCTACAATCTGGCCTGTCCCGCCTCCCCGATCCATTACCAGCGCGACCCCGTCCAGACCGTCAAGACCTGCGTCCACGGCGCTATCAACATGCTGGGGCTCGCCAAGCGGATCCAGGCCAAAATCCTTCAGGCGTCCACCTCGGAAGTCTACGGCGACCCGGTGGTCCACCCGCAGGTGGAGTCCTACTGGGGCAACGTGAATCCGATCGGCGTCCGCTCCTGTTACGACGAGGGCAAACGCTGCGCCGAAACCCTTTTCAGCTGTTACCGGATGCAGTGCAGTCTGCCCGTGAAAATCGTCCGCATTTTCAACACCTACGGCCCCCGGATGCACCCGAACGACGGCCGCGTCGTCAGCAATTTCATCCTTCAGGCGCTCCAGAACCGTGACATCACCATTTACGGGGACGGTTCCCAGACCCGCAGCTTCTGCTATCGCGACGACCTGATCGACGCCATGATCCGCATGATGGACACCCCCGACGACGTCACCGGGCCGGTCAATATCGGCAACCCCGGAGAGTTTACCATTCTCCAGCTCGCCGAACTGGTGATCGAACTGACTAACTCCCGGTCCGGCATCATCCGTCGGGAACTCCCCGCGGACGACCCGAAACAGCGTCGGCCGGACATCTCCCTTGCCCGGAATCTCCTCCGGTGGGAACCCGCCACCCCCCTGCGCGAAGGCTTGTCCAGAACCATCGGATATTTCGACCGTCTGCTGAAAGAAGCTCCCGAGTTCTGCCAATAACTCCAACTGTTGTCTGCAAGGAGGCGTCCAAATGGGAAAGATCATTTCGGATTATCTGGAAAAAAGCACCGTTCTTCTGCGGAAAATCGCGGAAGAGGAAGAAGCGAACATCGAAGAGGCCGCCAGCCTGATCGCCGACGCGTACGCCAGAGGCCGCCGCATCTACATCTTCGGCTGCACCCATTCCGCCATCCTTGCCGAGGATGTCTTTTACCGCGCGGGCGCTCCGGCTTTCTGGCGTCCCCTCTGGGGGCCCGGAATGAGTATCACCACCACCCCCGGTTTCCTGACCAGCGCAGCGGAACACAGCGAAGAACTCGGCACCGCCGTGATCGAATGCTCCAAGATTTCGAAAAACGACGTGATCGTGATCGCGTCCACCTCCGGCAAAAACGGGGCTCCGGTCGCCGTCGCCGACACCGCCCTCAAACGCGGCGCCAAGCTGATTCTGATCACCTCCAGGGCCTACCACGACCAGGTCGGGAACCATTCGAAGATCGCCAATCTCTGGGCCTTCCGTTCCAAGGCGGTCATCATCGACAACCATGTCCCGAAAGGCG
>CAZORN010000521.1:0-1817 GCA_964581935.1 uncultured Victivallales bacterium | reverse complement strand
TTCTCACCGGAACCCTGATCGAGCGCGCCCACGAGGAACAGCTCCAATCCCTCGGAGGCGTTCTGTCGGACGCCCGCAACCTTGAATTTTACGCGCTGATGGAATTCGCCCGCCATCTTTCGGTCCGGGTCCCAGACGTGGAATACAACCGTCCGCAGGCGGTTCCGCACCTTTTCTTCAATCCGTTTCCGCGTCCTTTCCGGGGTTTCGTCGAACTTGAATCACAGCTCGATTTCCATCCGGTGTGGGACTATCAGACGTCTCCCGACGGACGCGAGGAAGTCGAGCTTCGCGGTCCGGACGGCGCACTGGTCCCCTTCCAGCGGATTCATACGGAACACAATGCACTGACGAGGCTTCCGCCGGTCCGTTTCCGGATGGTCTTTGAACTGGAGCTCCCGGCGTCAGGATACAGGGTTTTCACGGTCGGGTTCCGCAAAAATGCCGGATATGTTCCCCCGCCGGAACTTCACCGGGCTCTTTCCGATGCGCCGGACCGGATTTCCAATGCCTTGTCTTCGGCTACACTCGATTCCGCCGCCAATACGGTTCTCCTTTCAGTGGGAAAGAAGAAGATTCCGCTCGGATTCGGCGTGTATCATGACCGCACCGGTTCCTGGGGCGACCAGACGAATGTCCCGGCGAATGCAAGCTGTCTGGAACTCTGCGAGGAATGGAAGCTCAAGTCGTTCCGCGTGATCGAATCGGGTCCGGAACGCGCGATGCTCCATGCGGAATTCGGCGGGGAATCCGGACGCGTCGATCTTCGCGTCTCCCTTACGCGGAACCGTCCGGAAATCCGGCTGGATACGCGGGTTCTCTGGGGCGGACGCAGCAAGCGGCTGAAAATGATCATGCCCCAGGGAGTGCGGATCGACTACGATGTTCCCGGCGGAAGCGTTTCACGGGGCGAGACCCCGATTGTTCCGGGCGGCCGTTTCCAGAAGGTTCACGAGGCGGACGGCTCGTCGTATTTCCTGCTGTCCGACAGTGTTTACGCATTCGAGAACGAGGGCGGCTCCTTTGCCGCGATTCTGGCGCGCGGACAACGTTACAGTTCCGACGGTCTCTGCGAGGCCGGTGAAAATGTGGAAATGCCGATTGCCGACCACGGGGAACTTCTCGGCTCCTTCGTGTTCGCTCCGGGCGACGCCGAGCCCGTCGGACTTTCGGAGGACTTCGAGCTGCCGCCGGTTCATGTGACGGCTCCGCCGCACGAGGGGGAACTTCCCCCCGAAGGCTCTTTCGGAGAATTCACCGGGAAAACGCTCCGCTGCTGGGATATGAGCGTGGAGAACGGACATCGCCTCATCACGGTGCAGAATCCGGGCGACACCCCCTGCCGTCCCGGATGGAACGGAACTCCCTGCGGGGAAACTCTTGAAGCGTGGCGGATTGCGACCTTGTCCGTCCCGCTGTGACATAAAAGACGGCAATCCCGTTTGCCGGGGTGCAGGTGATCCTCATCTGCCGGGGAGTTTGAGGGCGAGGAGCCCTCATGCTCTTTGTTTTTGCGGCGGCGGTTCCACAGCGGACGGACGAGCGACGAAGGAGCGGGAGCCGCCGCTCCCATGAGTCCGCCACCGGAAATGTCCGGCATTCCCGGGCTTGCCGTCCCGGAAAATTCCCGTCCTTGAGAGGCTGGAACCGCTCCGGGCACGGAAGACGGACTTTTTCGTCGTAAAATCGTGAAATATATTTGAAAAACAACGGTTTCGGCTGTATTTTTTCTTCTTGAATTTTTTGAATGTTTTTTTACCATAGAAGGAAGAGAAAATATGGATTTCAGAATCGAGATTTCCGTCAAGGCTCAGTGG
>CAZORN010000520.1:0-1817 GCA_964581935.1 uncultured Victivallales bacterium | reverse complement strand
CGGGACTTCCGGATGGGAGGCCGGGACTTCCTTCAGGAGCCGGAGCATATCCACGCCGGAGGCGCATTCGGGACATTCGGCAAGATGCTTCCCGATTTCCGGAGAAGTCACGCCCTGCATGGCATCCTTCATGATTTTTTCACATATTTTCATATTTCCGGCCTCCTTCCTATTCATTCCATTCCGCGAGAGCCTTGCGGAGATTCTTCAAAGCATACTGCATTCTCGCCAGCGCGGTGTTGATCGAACTCCCCTGAATCCGGGCGATCTCCTTGAAGGCGATGTTCTCCCTTCGCAGCAGGAACACTTCGCGCAATTCGGGCGACAGCTTTTCCACCGCCCGCTCGATGGCCTTCTCCAGTTCTTCGCGATGCATTTTCCGCCACGGGTCTTCGCGGGGATCCGCCGCATCGAATCCCCCTTCCGGCTCGTCCTGGCTTCCCGCCTCGTATCGGGCGAGCCTTCCGCTCTTCCGGAAGGAGTCGATCGCCAGATTATGCGCGATCCGGAGGAGCCAGGCTCCGAACTGCTGCCGGTGTTCGTAACGGGGCAGCTGGTCGATCGCCTTGATCCAGGTCTGCTGGAAAAGATCATCCGCTTTCGAGCGGTCCGCATTGAGCATCTTGTTCAGATAGCCGTATAACGGACGTTTGTAACGCTCATACAGTGCCGTGAAGTCGCCGGCGTTGCCTGCCAGATAGCCCCTGATGAGCGTCAAATCATCTGCTTCATGCTCTCTGCTGTTCATTATTCCATAAATCTTTTCTGAAATGGTAAACGCATTTCATATTCTGTTTATTGTGCGGAAGCGATTTTTTTGCGATTTTTTTCGGCCGCCGCCAGAAGTCCGGCCAGATGCCGGTCCCCCGGAAGCATCGTCTCCAGATCGAGCGTCCCGACGGAAGCCCAGCGCATCGGCTGTCCCTCCCGGGGATGCGGCGGAGGAGACTCCCGGCGGAGCGCCGTACGGAAGAAGTTCACCTGAAGCGTTTTTTCTCCGAAGAGAATGCGTTCCACATGGATCAGATCCATGACATACACTTCCGCGCCGAGTTCCTCCCGGAGTTCCCGCTTCAGGCAGTCGCCCAGGGTTTCTCCCGGCTCGAGTTTTCCTCCGGGGAATTCCATGCAGTCCGCATGACGGGAACCGGGGGCGCGTCCGCAGAGAAGGATTTCTCCGTCCCGGCGGATGACCGCCGCTGTGACCTGTATAAGGTTTTCCTGCATTTTTTCCGGTTCCCTTCCGCGTTCTTTCCTGTGATCTGATGCTGTAATTTACCCTCCGGAAGACGGCTTTTCAAACGTCGGCTTCAAATTCAGGGGATTTCCTGGGGGAAACCTGTTTCTCCGCGCGAGAAATACGCATTTTTTTTGAAACTGCTCTTTCATATTTGCCCGTGACGGGCTATATTACCGATTGAGACGTGCATCAATTTCCGGGAACGGATTCAACCACAAGCGTTTACATGCAGGATTGCAGCAAATGACAGAAAAAAAAGCAATGAATACTCGCGGCGCACAACTGGATTTCGTGTGCGTCGAATCCGGATGCGGAGGCGTGGTCAAATTCAATCTGATGGAATTGGACCGCTCCGATTTTCAGGCCCTGTGTCCGAAATGCCACCGCCCCTACGCTTTCGACGCTTCCCTGAAGGAGAAGTTCCTCAAGCTCCAGAGTCTGATCCTCGCCCTCCGCGAAGCCGAAACGATTCTGGGCGACTGCAACGTGGCCGTGACGGTTCCCGCCGGCGAGGTCAAGATTCCCTACGCCCTGCTGCTGACGCGTCTCAACACCATGATCACTTTGAATCTCGGAG
>CAZORN010000519.1:0-1818 GCA_964581935.1 uncultured Victivallales bacterium | reverse complement strand
ACGGTCTACCGCCGGATTCTGGCGTTCGCCGAACAGGGCGGCACCGTCATTGCCGATCAGTATCTCCGGGCGGAAATCCCCGGCGTCATCCGGTTCGATTTCGACTTTGAATACCGCAAACGGGTCAATGCCAACGCCAACACCCGGAAATGCGATTTCACGGTCAAGGACGATACGAATTTCAGAAAAGAGTGGGAAACGGCTCCCGTCGAAGGCGTTCCGGCCGACCGCGACCAGCAGATTCTGGAAGAATATACGGAGCGTCTCCGCGACGTGGCGGACATTCTGTATTCCCGCAGATTCGATTGTTCCTCGCCCCGCATACTGCTGAACAGCCGCGAATCCGGCAGAGTGCACTATCTGGCGGCCGTCAATGATCGCAGGACCTTCGGAGACCGTGTCGGACAATGGCGCTCCATGCTGGAAAAAGGACTCCCGGAAACCGGCGTTTTCACCCTCCACGGGTTCGACCGCATGCCCGATGTCTATGAATTGACCTCGCACCGGAAACTGGAAGTGTCGGCGGATGAGAAAGGGGATTATTGCTTTGAGTTCACCCTGCCCCCGGCCTCGGGAGCGATCTTTGCCGTTTATCCGGAACAGAAGCCTGTCTTGCGGATCGTCCAGCCGTGCGCGAACCGGCTCCGGGTGGAAACCGGATTCACCGCGGGACTCCAGCCGCTGAAGGTCGAAATCACCCTGCCGGACGGCAGTCCTTATGACGGCAGCGGCTATGCGACCGCGGAGAACGGATTCTGGGAAACGGAACTCAGCCCCGCGCTGAATGAGCCGGAAGACGAATGGAAGGTGCTCGTCACAGACCTCACGACCGGCGGACAGGTTTCCGGAAAAATCTTTATGATCCGCGAACTGTCCGGAAAGTGATCTGCAACAAAAACTAAAGGACAGTGTCCAATAATATACAGAGGTGAAGAAGATGAAAATAGCCTTGTGGACAATTCTGGCGGTCGCGGGAATGGCGGTGCAGGCCCTCGATACCGATGTGGAAAAGTTTTTCAACCACAATGTCGGATCCCAGTCGGTCAAACTGCCGGAGAATGAAATTTATCCGCGCGGACGCCTTTTCCCGTTCTCCTTTTACTCTGTCGGAGGCGGTAGCGAGACAAAGCGGGGCGACCTGCTGCCCGAGGCGCAGAGGGTGGCCGACCAGCAGCAGATCATCAAGGGCGGCGTGACGATGATCGGCCCCCAGTATGAATTGAATCAAAGTTCTCTGGAAACCGCCCGCAAAAACGGGATCAAAATGATCTATACAATCCAGCCGGTGATCGACGGGGTCATTGTCGACCGGAAGTATCTGCTCAAACTGGCGGAAGACCAGAAAAAAATCGATACGGCGAAGCTGAAGGAATCGGTGGCCTCCATCGTGAAGGCGGTCGCGGATCGTCCGGAAATCGCGTGGTGGGACATCACTCCGGAAGAGCTGCGCTACTGGGTTCCCGAGGAGGTGGATTACCTCAAAACCGTTTACGAAACCATCAAGGAAAACGATCCTCTGAAGCGTCCCGCTTTCATGTATGAACCCGGACAGCGGACCGCCGAGGCGTTGGCAAAGCTGCTTCCGTGGCAGGACCTTTCGGCGAAGGGGATGTATCTGAATTATTCAGGAAAGAAGGATCAGCGGGTCTGGGCGAGATTCTCGACCGAACAGGAAGTCGGGGCTGTGAAAAAGGCCAACCGTCCGGAAGTAGTTCCGCTGGCGCTGCCGGAAATGTTTCAGCAGCCGAAAGCCGAGGAGCTGAACCTGATCCGGGACTGGGTCCGGCATGACGTCTACTGCGCGCTGGTGAACGGCGC
>CAZORN010000518.1:0-1819 GCA_964581935.1 uncultured Victivallales bacterium | reverse complement strand
GATTCCGTCCGGACCGTCACGCCGTATTCGTTTTCGGCCCGGAACAGCGTTCTCCCCGGCGTCGCGTCGAGTTGAATCGTCCCTCCGTCCCTTCGCACATAGACGACCGGGACGGAGAGACTTTTCAGACGCCGGGCCTCGAGCCATTCCGCCGCCCGTTCCAGCATTCCCAACGGGATTACTCGGCGCCGGCGATGATTCCGGCGGAGCGGAGCGCGGAAAGGATCGCGTTGGTTTTGGCCGCGAGGGACGCGATGGCGGCTTGGCTGTTCGCGTCGGTGATGGCGGGAATGGTATTTGCCGCCGTGCCGCCGGAATTGTCCGTGAGGTCGGGAATCGCGTCCCCGGCGGTAAACGGTGCATCGGGTTCAGTCTGATACGGGGCGTTGAGAAGGACCCGGACGGCCGCGTCTCCTGCGGCGGCTCCTGCGATGGCCTTGCCGAGATACCGGTTGGATCCGGAAACGGGCGTGGCCTGTTTTGCGGCCGCGTCCCAGTAGACGGCCGAACCGGAGGGAACGGCGGCGTTGGATTTGACCGTGTCGAACACGCCTGCGACGGCCAGCGAGCCGAGCGTGTTTGCCGGGATGTCGAGACGGGCGATGCCGATCAGATCGGAAACGACAATCACGTCCCCGGCGGAAACGGCCTCGGTCGGACGGTAGTCGATGGATTCCCCTTTTTGAACGTAACGGGCAAGCATGGATGAATTCTCCTTGAAGTTTGTGGTTGAAATGTTCCGGACGCTTTTTTGCCGCGTCCGGAGTGTCCGTCAGGCGGCGGAACCGGCGGCCTTGACCATGCCGCGGTGGTCCTGTTCGCGCACGCCGAGGTCGAAATACACCCGGAACCAGAGGCCGAGCGTGTTGAAGTCGGTCTCGCCGCGTTCGACGGTGGGCGTGCGCCTGCCGCGCAGATACCCGATCTCGAAGGTGTCCGTCTGGCGCGGGTCTCCGAAGAGATACCAGCCCGTCTGCGAGGCGCCCTCATACGCGGAGTTCCCGAGATACGGCGAACTCACGACTTCGAGGTTCTCCCGGCTCAGCACGTTCATCGCGGGACGGATCACGTTGTCCTGCCCGCCGCTCATGACGAGCGTCGCCCCCTGCGTCAGCTCGACGGCGAGATGCTTGAGCGCGGTCGGGACCAGCAGGAACCGGGGCTCGATGCTGATCGGCTGCCCGTCGACGTCCGTCTGGTCCAGATACAGCTGGATGGCTTTCTTGAGGCTGTCCGCCGAGAGTGCGCTGGTCGCGCCTCCCAGCAGGTTCTTGTGCCCGGAATGGAACAGCGCCTTGCCGTCCGCCTGAACCGGATTCTTCAGGAGACGCGAGAAGAACAGCTGGTCGATCAGCCGGGCCGCGCGGTTGCCCATCGCCACCGGAACTTTCATGAACGCGCCCAGGTCGTCGTTGATGATCATTTTCCGGGTCAGGCAGAATTTCTTGCCGTAGGTGTCGAGCTGGTTCTTGGCGCCTTCCTCCCTCAGTCCGCCTTCCTTGATCTCGCCGTCGGCCGCGACCGGGAGAAGGTCGCCCACGTCGGTCAGCCGGAAGCGGTCGTTCTCCTTGAAGTCGTTGAGGTCTCCGGTCGAGCACAGCTTCGTCGCGATCACCGGCTGAGCCTCGTAGGACTGCAGCAGTTTCTTGTTCGCGACATTCGAGAGGATGCCCGGCAGGGACACGCTCGAAAACGCCGCGCGGATGGTCTCGTTGTCGAACCCGTGCGAGACCGGAATCCCGTCGAGCTTCATGCATTCGGCCAGCAGCTGCCGGAGCGGCATGTCCATCTCGGACATCCCGGCCTCGACGGTCCGCGC
>CAZORN010000517.1:0-1820 GCA_964581935.1 uncultured Victivallales bacterium | reverse complement strand
TCATTTGCGGGTTTTCAAAATATCACATGAGCAAGTAAATTACATGCTCATTGGGTATTTTGCGAACTTTTCCGGCAATTTTAATGGGACTTTTTTATGAATAACGACTCTTCCGCTGTAAAAAGCCGGGATGCGAGGCTTCTGGCCTTTGCCTCCGGACGCATGAGAACCTTTCTGGAAATACTTGCCGCCGCATTGTCCGGCGGGCTTTACGCCACGATCTTTGCAGGCGTCGGATGGTCCTGGTTCGCCTGGTTCGGATTGGCTCCGCTCTATTTTCTCATCGTCGGAAAAAGCACGAAGAAAGCCTTCTGCTACTCTTACATCTGGGGATATTTCTGGAGTCTTTTCTCTTTCATGTGGCTGAGGGAAATCTATTTTTTCATCCCGTTCGTGTTTTCCTTCCTGCTCGGGCTCTTTCCAGCGCTCTGGGGAGTGACGGTCCCGTTCCTTTTCCGTAACTTCATGATTCCTCCCGAGGTGCGCCTCCGGGGAGCCGACGCCGTTCTCTCCTGGCGCAACCGCAACCCTTTCAAGGAGATTGCGTTCTGCCTCGCGCTGGCCGGATGGTGGTGCGTGACCGAATGGGTCCGTTCCTGGATTTTCACCGGCCTTCCCTGGAACCTGGCCGGCACCAGCCAATGGAAGTTCAACGCCCTGATCCAGATCTGTGAATATACCGGCGTCTACGGCATCAGTTTCCTTGTCGTGCTGGTCAACCTTTCGATTGCCGTTTTCCTCAGACAGCTTTTTGTCCCCGGCGAGAGATCCGGCGGCGCCGTCCGCATCTACTCCCTGATTTTCGCTTTTGCGCTGGTTCAGCTTTCCATAGCCTTTTCGATCCGGAACGTGGCCGGGATCGTGGCCGCCACTCCGGATGCTTCCGTGCTGAAGATCGGGGTGGTCCAGCCGGATCTTTCCCAGCGGCGGAACGGAAGTCCCGAGCGGATTCAGGAGGCGATCGACGTTTGCGCTTCCCTTTCCGAAAAACTGATGGAAAGCACCCGGGAGATGGCTCCGGAGGACCGTCCCGCTCTTCTGGTCTGGCCGGAAAGTGCGACGCCGGTCCCTTTCAATGCCGACGCTCCCTTTTCCGAGCGTTTCCGCGGCGAGGTGCGGCGTCTGAACCGCGTTTACGGCATTTCTTTCCTGATCGGGAGCCTCTACCTCGAAAGCACCCCCCTGAATCCCGAGAAGACCGACGTCTACAATTCCGCCCTTTTCATCCGCAACGGAGGCATTGTGGAAGACCTCTACAGCAAGATCCACATCGTTCCGTTCGGGGAGTATGTCCCCTTCGGTGAACCGTTCCCCTGGCTGAACCGGCTGGTGGGGATGGGGCGCAATCTTTCGCGCGGCAGACAGTTCCGTCCTCTGGAGATCGCTCCGGGCGTCCGCGCCGGGATCTCCATCTGCTACGAGGATGTGTTCGCCTATATCTCCCGCGCCCAGGCGCTCAAGGGGGCGAACCTTCTTCTCGTGGTCACCAACGATGCCTGGTATCCGACCAGCGACGAACCCGTGCAGCACTTTGCCAATTCCGTTTTCCGCGCGGTCGAGACAAGGCTTCCCATGGTCCGGTGCGGCAACTCGAATTTCAGCGCGGTTGTCGATCCAGCCGGTCGTGTCACCGATTCGATCCGCAAGGGCGATCCCGGCTGGACGGGGCGCGACAGCGCGGTGCTGACGGTCCGCTACAATCCTGAGCCGAAGCCCACCTTCTACACGCTGCACGGCAATGTGTTCATCGGAGTCTGTTTCGCATTGGCTCTTCTGATTTTCGCCATGGCCGCGGTCAACTGGAAGATCTACCGCTCCGC
>CAZORN010000516.1:0-1828 GCA_964581935.1 uncultured Victivallales bacterium | reverse complement strand
ATTCCAGAACCTTCGGGCCGTCCTTCGTCACCATGACTCCGGCATAAATAATCCCTCGGTAATCCAGTTTTTCCTCCTGGACCCCCTTCAGGAAACGCTTCAGAATCTTTTCGCTGACCTCGTTCATCAGGGAATCCGTGACGACCGGAGCGGGCGAATAGGCGCCCATTCCGCCCGTGTTGGGTCCCTTGTCCTCGTCCAGCAGACGCTTGTGGTCCTGCGAGGAAACCAGCGGAACAATCGTCCTGCCGTCGGTGAGCGCCAGAATGGAGGCCTCCTCGCCGAAGAGCAGTTCTTCCAGGACGACCACGCTTCCGGCAGAGCCGAACGCGCCGGAGAAACAGGAACGGACCGCCTCGGCAGCCTCGGTTTCGGAAGAGGCGACAATCACGCCCTTCCCCGCGGCAAGGCCGTCGGCCTTCACCACGACTCCGCGTCCGGCGGCATATTCGGACTTCACATATTCCAGCGCCTTCCCACAATCGGTGAAGGACGCGTATTTCGCCGTCGGAATATCGTATTTGATCATGAACTGCTTGGAGAAATCCTTGCTTCCTTCCAGCCTTGCACCCGCCTTGGAAGGTCCGAAGACCGGGATGCCGCGGGCGCGGACCACATCGGCAACGCCTTCGCAGAGGGGAACCTCGGGGCCGACCACCAGAAGGCCGACTTTGTTTTCAGCGGCGAAATCGGCGACAGCGGAAAGGCTGCACGAAGAAAGAGTGACGCATTCGGCGATCTGAGCGATGCCCGGATTGCCGGGGGCACAGTAAAGCTTTTCCACTTCAGGGCTCAAGCGCAAACCGCGGCAAATGGCGTGCTCACGCCCGCCGCTTCCCAATACCATGACATTCATTGAGAAAACTCCCTGATGGTTATTTCTTTGCAGGGGTCGGCGCCGCAGGCTTCTTCTCAAGAGTTTTCACCGGTGCGGGAGCCGAGGACGGGGCGTCTTTCCTGTCGGCGCCGGACTTGGCCGGAACCGCGGGAGAGACTTCCTTCTTGTCGGACGCGGATTTGGCAGGAGCCGCCGCGGGAGCAGAGGCGCTTCCCAACAGGATGGATCCCTTGGTCACCAGGTTCTTGGAACGATGACCGGTCATCACCGCCAGAGTGAGCGTCAGGACAAAGAAAAGGGTCAGGAGGACGACCGTCAGTTTGGAAAGCTGGCCCATGGCCTGCGCGCCGAAGACGCTTTCACCCACGCCGCCGAAAGCGGACCCGAAGCCGCCGCCCTTGGAGGGCTGGACAAGAACAAGGCCGATCAGGAGCAGGGCGATCAGCACAACGGCTGTATAAATAATAGCGCTTACAACAGTAAACATCAGGGGGTCATCCTCCAGTTAATTTCCGCATAAAAATCCTTAACCCTGTAAAATAACATGCTCCGGGTGATTTTTCAATCCCCGAAGCATGTTTTTTCGGAATAGTTTCAGGAAAAATCAGCTGATGGCGTTCTTCAACAGATCGTAGAAGCTGTCCGCTTTCAGCGCGGCGCCGCCGATGAGGCCGCCGTCGATGTCCTTCTGAGCGACAAGTTCCTTGGCGTTTTCCGGCTTCATGCTGCCGCCATACTGGATCACGATTTCTTCTGCCGCACTGCCGTAGAGGCCGGAAAGGACCTTGCGGATGAACGCATGGGTTTCCTGCGCCATTTCGGGCGTGGCGGTTTTGCCGGTGCCGATGGCCCATACGGGCTCGTAGGCGATGACGGTCTTCTTGAAGTCATCCGCGGAAACAGAAGCGAAAGCTCCCTTGATCTGGGTGTCAAGAACCTTCTCGGTCTTTCCGCCTTCGCGCTCTTCGAGGGTCTCGCCGATGCAGACGA
>CAZORN010000515.1:0-1829 GCA_964581935.1 uncultured Victivallales bacterium | reverse complement strand
TCGCTCGCGGACTACCGGGTCGATTACATGAACCGCTACCCGGCCCTCCGTGCGGAAAAAATACAGGCGTTCAAAAAACAGCTCCGGCCCGTCCTCCGGAAATTCTACGCGGAAACCACTGTCGAAGACTTCATCAACACCCGTTTCGGATATCTGGAGAAGATCATTGCCGACACGGAAGGACTCGTTAAGAAAACAAAAAAATGCTGAATGGAACGGAATGTGCAAAATGAGCGGAAAAACAGTCAAAATCACCTTTACCCCCAGCCCGATGGTTTGCAGTGAATTCATGAACATCGAACTGACGGGAACGAAGATCAGGAAACTCGAAGTCATCGGAGGCTGCCAGGGAAACCTTACCGGACTCAGCCGTCTTGTGGAAGGAATGGAAGTCGAGGAAGTCATCCGCCGTCTGGACGGAATCACCTGCGGCGGCAAGAAGACCTCCTGTCCCGACCAGCTGGCGAAAGCCCTCGAAAAGCACCGCGAAAAAGGCAAGCAGAAATAAAAGCCGCGGAAGAGCCGCGCTTTTTTCGCTTCTTCCTCGACTGGAGGCTTGATTTTCCGGGAAACATGGCGTATTTTAAATACTCATTGCTTCGGGAATCCATCGCGGAGTGTTCCGTTTTCCTGGATTCTTCTATTTTCCCGAGATAAACGAAAGAGAGAGTCATGGACAAAAAACTGAAATTTGCTATCGTTGGCACCGGATCTCGCGGGTGCGGGTGTTTTGGAGAACTCCTGAAGGCGCGCAAGGACTGTATCATTCAGGCTTTGTGCGACAAGAACCCGAAACGTCTCCAGTATACCGCCCCGAAATTCGGCAATCCGGCAATCTATACGGATTTGTCCGTGATGCTCAAGAAGGAGAAACTCGACGCCGTCATCGTCACGACGCCCGACGCCTTCCACGAAGAATGCGCGGTCACCATCCTCAATCACGGCGTGAACGTTCTGATTGACAAACCCCTCGCCACCACGGTGAAGGGCTGCCGCAACATCATCAAGGCAGCGAAAAAAAGCGGAAAAGTCGCCATGATCGGCTTCAATCTCCGCCATTCTCCGGTCCTCCTCAAACTCAAGGAGATCATCGACAAAGGCGAACTCGGAAGAGTCTTCCTGGCCGAAAACCGTGAATTCTACGAGGGCGGCAGGACATACATGGCCCGCTGGAACGGAATGAAGTCTTCCAGCGGCGGACTCTGGATCCACAAGGGCAGCCATGACTTCGACATCTTCAACTGGCTCCTCGATTTCCCGAAGCCCCGCAAAGTCACCGCCTTCGCCGGCATGAGCGTTTTCCGTCCCGACGGCTTCCCCTTCCCCCTCGAAAAGGGAATCAAGCCCGGCCCCTCCTGCACCCTCTGCCATTACGCCAAAAACGGCGTCTGCAAGGACGCCATGGCCTATACCGCTCCCGAATGGGGCCCCGAGGCTCAGGCTTTCGACGGCTACGTGAAAGATTCCTGCATGTATCTTTCCGACCTCAGCGTCCATGACAACGGCATGGCCATGGTCGAATACGAAAACGGTGTCCGCGCCAGTCATCTGGAATGTTTCGTGACAGGCCGTTCCGACCGGCTCTATACCATCGTCGGCACCCTCGGCGAAGCGGTCCTGAGCCTTTCCGAATGGAAAATCACGATCTTCAAACGCTGGTCCAAGGAAAAGATCACTTACGAAATTTCCCAGACGGACGGTTCCCACGGCGGCGCCGATCCCGGTCTGCTCGAAAGTTTCGTCGAGTCGGTCCGCGGCGATTCCGTCAACACCTCCACGGTGGAACAGGGACTCCTTTCCACCGCCATCGGTCAGGCGGCGGAACTCGC
>CAZORN010000514.1:0-1835 GCA_964581935.1 uncultured Victivallales bacterium | reverse complement strand
CCCTACGCCCTGCTGCTGACGCGTCTCAACACCATGATCACTTTGAATCTCGGAGACAAAAAGGTGGACTTCCACATCTGGATCGAGCCCGCTTCCTCCGATACGTTCAGATAATTCATTTACAATTTCATACGGAAGGCATATCATGACAGATCAGGAAATTGTTCAGAGTTTTCAGAAGGCCGGCGCTCTCCTCAACGGTCATTTCGTGCTGCGCAGCGGATTGCACAGCGACCGTTTCTTTCAGGCGGCTCTTCTTTTCCGTTTCCCCGACATCGCTGAAAAGCTCTGCCGGACTCTTGCGGAACGCATGAAAAACCTCGGCGCCGAAACCGTCATTTCCCCCGCCATCGGCGGAATTCTCGTCGGACAGGAACTCGCCCGGGCTCTCGGAATCCAGGCGATCTTCGCCGACAAGGAAAACGACCAGCTCATCCTCAAGCGCGGCTTCACCATCCGCAAGGGCGAGAAGGTCATCGTGGCCGAGGACGTCGTCACCAAGGGCGGACGCGTACAGCAGACCATCGATCTCGTGCGTTCCCTCGGCGGCGATCCCGTCGCCGTCGGAATCGTCACCGACCGCAGCGGCGGAACCGTCGATTTCGGAATCCCGCTCTACAGCCTGATCCGCCTCAACCTGCCCACATACGATCCGGCTGATTGTCCGCTCTGCAAGGCCGGGGTTCCCATCGAACGTCCCGGCTCCAAGTCCTGAGTCCGTTTTTCGAAGTTACAGATACCCATTTACGCGAAGGGGGGCATCCCAATGCTCACTAAAATATTGAAAGCCGTTTTCGGAAGCAAGTCGGGACGCGATGTGAAGCGTCTCCTTCCGAAGGTGGACAAGATCAATGAACTGGAAATCGAATACCAGAAACTCTCCGAGGAGGCCCTCAAGGCAAAAACCGCGGAATTTCAGGAACGGCTCCGCAACGGGGAGACCACGGACGACATTCTCTGCGAGGCGTTTGCCGTCGTCAAGAACGCCTGCCGCCGTCTCTGCGGAACCACCCTCGAAGTCTGCGGACACAACCTGACCTGGGACATGGTTCCCTTCGATGTCCAGCTGATCGGCGGTATCGTCCTCCATCAGGGCAAGATCGCGGAAATGGCCACCGGCGAAGGAAAAACCCTCGTCGCCACGCTTCCCCTCTACCTCAACGCGCTCACCGGCAAGAACTGCCAGTTGGTCACCGTCAACGATTATCTGGCCCGCCGCGACTCCGAATGGATGGGGACCGTCTTCCGCTACCTCGGTCTTACCGTCGGCTGCATCCAGAACGAAATGGAGCCCGCCGAACGCCGCGAACAGTACAACTGCGATATCACTTACGGCACCAACAGCGAATTCGGCTTCGACTACCTCCGCGACATGGGCATGGCCACCCGCCGCGAACACCTCGTCCAGCGCAACCATTTCTATGCGATCATCGACGAAGTCGACTCCATCCTCATCGACGAAGCCAGAACCCCGCTCATTATCTCCGGTCCGGTCGCCGTCTCCACCAACCAGTTCGAGAAACTCCGCTCCGCCATCGCCGATCTCTTCAACCGCCAGAACCTTCTCTGCGGACGCCTCATTCAGGAAGCGCGCGCCACTCTTTCCAAAGAAAATGCGTCCGAAGACGAAATGGACACCGCCATCCGCAAGCTCCTTCAGGTGAAACTCGGAATGCCCCAGCACAAGCAGCTCATGCACATCCTCGAGTCTTCCGATGTCCTCAAACGTCTCGAGAAAATGGAGATGTCCGTCAAGAGCGACCAGAACCGCGGCATGCTTCAGGAAGTCCAGGCGGACCTTTTCTTCGCCATGGACGAAAAGCACCATGAGGCCG
>CAZORN010000513.1:0-1858 GCA_964581935.1 uncultured Victivallales bacterium | reverse complement strand
GAAAATCCTTTCATGGGATGGAGACGGTTTTGCCATCTGGATGAAAAAATTGAGCAGAGGCCAGTTCCATTTTCCGGAGTCGGCGAATGGAAAAATCGAGCTGGAGAGTCGGGAATTGTATGCGATTCTGTCCGGGATAAAACCGAAGCGTTACTACAAACGGTATTGGCATCCCGGGAAGGAATAAAAAAACTTCGATTTTTTTGGGAACCTGCCCTTTTTAAATCGGGATTGTGTGTTATTTTACGTGCCATGGTTACACACAAAGTGGAAACCCTGGCTGATGCACTTGCCGTCATCAGGGAATTGACTCAGGTCATGGACAAGCAAGCGGAACTCATCGCCCAGCAGGCGGAAGAACTGAGAAGTTATAAATCCCAGGTGGAAAAACTCACGAACGAACTTTCGTGGCTGAAACGGCAGGTTTTCGGATCGAAGAACGAAAAGTTTCTGTCCGAGACCGAAGGGACCGCGCTGCTGCCCGGTCTGGAAGCGCCGGAAACGGAAGTCCCTGAAATAATCGTTCAAAAGGTCTCGGAGCATGAGCGTAAAGTCCGGGAAAAGAATGGCTGGGAGGAGATTCCGGAAGGACTTCCCCGCGAAGAAAGGATTCTGGACGTTCCCGAGGAAAAACGCGAGGGGATGGAACTCATCGGCTATGAGGAAAGCGAGCGGGTGGCCTACCGCAGCGGATTGTATGTGATCCATTTCAAACGCTCCAAATACGCGGATAAAAGGGATCCGAACGCCTGTTCGAATTGATCATCGGAACAGATCCAAAGCTCTTCGGGAACATCTTGATCTCGGACGCATCGTAGAATAAGGCCTTGCGGATCATTCCGGTCTCCTCAATATTGAAGGGTGAACAGGGCGAATTCCTCTAGTTTGTCCATTTTGATTTCCAGGGAGTGTTCCTTGCGTTCAAATGGAACCGGGACATCCTCCGGCGCGAGGAACAGGGCCTTGACCGCGTATTTTTCGGGCAGGTTCAGGCGAATCGTCAAGCCATGCACCGGAAGCGGAGGCAGTTCCAGCGGGAGGTTCAGGAGGGACAATACGAGACGTTTCCGTTCCGGCTGGTCGAACAGCGTCGCTTCCACGGCGCCGGGTGCATCGGTTTCGACGAACGGCGTTCCGCGGAGGCGTTTCATCAGGGAAATGAGAATCGCATGGTGATACGGGAAGGGGATTTCCTCCAGGTTGCCCGCGACATACAGAACCTCTCCCTTGCCGTCTTGGTGCCGGACCAGCGCCGGAGACGCGGTTTCCTTCATCGGCGGATTGCTGATCGCCGAACCGAAACGGTGGATTTCCTCCGCGGAAGAGATCGGGAGCGTGAGCGTGCCCAGTATTTCGGCGTTCGGATCGGCTTCCACGATCAGTTGACGGCTGTTGAGCATCAGCGGATAGTCCTTTGTGGCGCCGGGAATCGCGTCCGGCGAAACGGGGGCGATGTAGGTGATCGGATCGGTCTGTTTTCCGGTATAGTGGATTCCGAAGAGGTCGGCGAGCTTGAAATCGGAAAGCAGACCTTTGTCTGGATCATACAGCGAGGTCCGGAAGGAAGCATACAGCTTTCCGCCTTCGTGCACGTATTTTTTCAAGGCGGCGCACTCGGCATCGGTCAGGCATGAAGCGTCGCTGAGCACGATCGCTGGTATATTTTTGAGCTTTTCCGGGTCCGAACCATGGACAAACGAAAAAAGGAGATGCGCTTCCTGGAATGCCGAAACCAGATTCCGGCGTGTTGCCGTGAACGGACGGGCTGAATCCTTCTCGAACACTTCGATCGGAGCGGGCGTGTTGTCCAGATTGATCAGGGAGAACGGACTGTGGAAAATGCCGATGTCGGACACCG
>CAZORN010000512.1:0-1869 GCA_964581935.1 uncultured Victivallales bacterium | reverse complement strand
ATGCCGGGATAAAAAAATTGGCGCCGGAGATCGGATTTTCCGACCTCGAATGGCTGAATGACGAAGGGTTGCTTTTCGATGCATGTGACGCGGAAAAAGTCGCGGTAAAATTCATTGCGGACGGAGTGGACGCCCTTTTCATTCCGCATTGCAACTTCGGCTGCGAGGAAGCAATTGCGGTCGCAGCCCGAAAAATTGCGAAACCGGTCCTTCTCTGGGGACCCCGTGATGAAGCTCCCCCATCCACGGGAGAACGTCTCCGTGATTCACAGTGCGGTCTTTTTGCCACCTCGAAGGTGTTTCAGCGTTTCGGAATTCAATTCACTTATATTGTGAATTCGCGGATCGACGATCCCGTGTTTGAAAATGGATTTCTGAACTTTCTCCGTGCGGCAGAGGCTGTCCGCAACTTCAAAAATGCCCGGATCGGTCAGGTTGGAACGCGCCCGCGCGACTTCTTTTCCGTGATTGTCAATGAGGGGGAACTACTGGAAAAATTCGGGATCGAAGTCATTCCGACCGACATTACGAAGGTTGTCCGCGAGACCCGCTCGCTGATGACCCATCCGACGGAAGAGGTAAAAGCCGCGGCGGAAGCCATGAAGAAACGTGTCGGTTTCGAATTGGTTTCAGCGGACTTGCCGATCCGCATGGCCGCGCTCAAAGCCGCCATCCGGAAATGGATCGACGCGGAAAACCTTTCCGCCGCTGCGTTCCAGTGCTGGGATGCGCTTCAGGACGAGATCGGCCTCTGCAGCTGTTATGCCCAGAGTGAACTCATCGAGGACGGCGTTCCCGTGATCTGTGAAACGGACATCCACGGTGCGGTCAGTTCGCTTCTGCTGCAAAGCTGTTCCCATTTCCGGGACCCCACTTTCCTCGCCGACCTCACGATCCGTCATCCCGAAAACGACAATGCCGAACTGCTCTGGCACTGCGGCGCGTTTCCGGCTTCGCTCGCCGAAGGAAAATGTAAGATCAACCGGCATTTCGTGCTTCCGAGCCATGCGGAAGGCGTCTGCAACTGGAGACTCAAGCCCGGAAAAATCACGGTCTCCCGTTTTGACGGCGTTCACGGGAAGTATTCCCTGTTCTGCGGACAGGGGAAAACGGTCGAAGGGCCCTTCAATCAGGGGACGTATGTCTACCTCGAAGTTCCCGACTGGCCGAAATGGGAGGAAAAGATCATCTACGGACCCTATATTCACCATGTCGCATGCATTTACGGCGCTTATTCCGCGGCGCTTTACGAAGCATCGCGTCATATCGACGGTCTTGAATTCGATCCGGTCGATCCCGGACTCGACGAAATCCGTGCCGGGCTACGGAAGGGAGTTCTCTGACCATGCCGGTAGTCATTACCCGCAAGGAATCACTCAAAGCCGCGGAACGGGCGGAAAACTGTGGTGTTTCGATCGCTATCCTCGGCACGGCGAGCCACTGGAACGTGGAAGCCATCCTGCTGGCTGCCAAAAAGCTCTGCGACAAATACGGGATCGAAAGCGTGCCCGTCACCGTTTCGATGACGTTTAATTACCGCTACATGGCTCAGGCCCAGCGCATTACGTACAGCGGCGATCCGAAGCTCGGTTTTCAGAGCATCATGGAACATATTCATCTGCTCTGCGGAAGTCCCGGCTCCCCCTACCACAATATTCAGGTCCTGCCGCACCTCGATCATGCCGACCCGGAATTCGACATATGGGCGCTGACCGAAGGGACCCAATATCTCTCCTCCGTCATGTTCGATGCACAGCGTTATCCCCGAGAAAAAAATATGGAATTGACGCACGACTATGTGAAAAAATACAACGCCGACACAATGGTCGAAGGGATCATGGAGGAACTTGTCGTGGCCGATGTTCACGG
>CAZORN010000511.1:0-1871 GCA_964581935.1 uncultured Victivallales bacterium | reverse complement strand
GGCAAAATTGGGCATCACGATGAAAGAGCTTGCCAAACTGGCAAAAGTCTCCCAGACAGCGGTCTCCTTCGTCCTCACCGGAAGAAACGGGGCACACATTGCCCAGGACACCCGGGAAAGGATTCTGCGCATTGCCAGAGAGCATAACTACACTCCGAATCTGGTTGCAAAGGGTCTGCGCGAAAACAGGCGGTTCGCCATCGGGGTCATCATGCCGGCGCCGGAGAACGACCTATTCTGCTCGGAAGTTCTGACCCATCTGGAAGTCATGCTGGCCGCCCGGGGGTATACGGCCATTTTCGCCTTCTGGCCGCGTTCCCAAGATTATGATGTTGAAGCTCCGTTCCGGGCCGTGCTGCGATACGGCGTCGACGGCATCATCGCCTGGGAATATCATGATTGCATGAAAGAATCTCCCGTACCCATTTCCATTTATGACTATTATGACAGAGGTATGGAATTCGACCGGGCCGTCCTGAATTTCCAGAAAGACGCAGAAACAATCATCTATCATTTTAAGAAACTCGGACATAAAAAAATAGGATTTATCGGACCGTCCGCTTGTCTGCATCTCGCAGCGATGCGTCAAAAAGTCCCTGAACATGGACTCTCCATGCGGGAAGAGTGGATCGTATCGAATCCGATTCCGGATAGCAATCGTTCGGAACAGCAACTCCGCAGACTCATCGACTCGGAAGACCGACCGAGCGCTTTTTTCACTTCGGCTGAAAATACCGCACTGTTCGCCATTACAAAGTTGCAGAACTGGGGAATCCGTGTGCCGGAAGATATTTCGATATGCAGCCGGAATATGACGAATTTTTTCCACATGCTTCTTCCGTTTACAACCTTCGACACCCATTCAGCGCAGTTGACGGAAAATCTTGTCCGGATGGTCCTTGAAAGAATCGACGGTTATTCGGGGCCGCCCCGTTCGTTTGAATTGCATTCGGAATTCATTTCAGGCAAAACTACAGCAAAATATCAAAAAGGGAGGTAAGTTATCATGCGGAGAAGGAATGGATTTACACTCATCGAACTCCTGGTCGTAATTGCGATCATCGCGATCCTGGCATCAATGCTGCTGCCGGCGCTAAACAAAGCCAGGGAAAGAGCTTATGCTTCGAAATGCCTCAGCAATTTCCGTCAAATCGGATTGGCGATGATCAACTATGCTTCCGACTGGAACGACTATCCCGGATCTCCGTACATCGACACTCCGACGGATCATTATTATGCCTGGCAGACCTCGCTCGATCCGTTCCTCTCCGGAAACTATAAGCGCCAGAGCAACATAGTTTGGTCGCCTCTGTGGCTCTGCCCCTCCAACTACGGACGCAATTACAACCTCTCTTCAAAAGCCGGCTTTGCAACCACCAACACCGGAACGATCGGCAATGCCGCAATCTTCACCAATCCGCCGGTCAAACTCGGCAAAATTTCAAAACCGTCGACAAAAGTCATCGCCTTCGAAGGGTGCAAGGAGGATAAGAAATCCGCATTGAATGTCGTCTCCACGCAATATGCGTCCTATGGTTTCTGGGGATACCGTTTTTCCAAGCACGGCAACGGCAGTCACTTCCTGAAAGCAGCCGGCAATGTATCCTGGGAATCCGACACTTCGCCGTGCCGTTCCTACAATACGACCCTGGCAGGAGATGTCTGGCAGCCAACTAAATAACCCCCGGACACTCCGTTCGGAACATGAAAAAACGGATATCCCCATCCATTGAAATCAAGGAGAGATTTTGTGAAGAAAACAACCCCTGTCTTGTTGTCCGCAATGCTTACCGTGTCTGTTTTCGCCGCGCCTAAGGCCGAGTATTCCGGAAACTTTACGGCCAATTTCAAAAAGGCTTTTCAGGGAATCA
>CAZORN010000510.1:0-1878 GCA_964581935.1 uncultured Victivallales bacterium | reverse complement strand
TATCAGATTTTCGGCGCGATTTACATATTCAAGATAGCGCGAAGATAAAACCATAAAAATAACCTCGGTAACGAAAAATGATGAAAATCGAATCCTGCCTGCAATGTGTCAAATGCAACAAAACCTACGATATCGGAGACCTCCGCTACAATTGCGACTGCGGCGGCATCCTGGATGTGAAACGAGATCTCTCCAAAGTGGACGGCTCGCGCCTCAAAGCACTCTGGGAAAAACGCTGGGGTATGAAACGCGGCATCGAATCCTCCGGCGTCTGGCGCTACCGTGAACTCATCCTCGACGCTTCTGACGAGATGATCGTCACCCGTCAGGAAGGCAACACCCGTCTCTATCCGGCGGGTTCGGCGGGAAAATGGGCCGGACTCTCCCGTCTCTTCTTCAAGCATGAAGGCGAAAATCCGACCGGCAGCTTCAAGGACCGCGGCATGACCTGCGGCGCGAGCGCGGCGAAACTCTTCCATGCGAAAACCGTCGCATGCGCCTCCACCGGCAACACCAGCGCCAGCATGGCCTCCTACGCGGCGGTCAGCGGAATGCAGTCCGTCATCTTCATTCCCGAAGGCAAAATCGCCTACGGAAAACTCGCGCAGGCCCTCGCCTATGGCGGAAAAACCCTTCAGATCGAAGGAAACTTCGACGATGCCATGACGCTGGTCCAGGAAGTTTGCAGAGAACTGGGGATCTACCTGCTGAACTCCATCAACCCCTTCCGCATCGAAGGCCAGAAGGCCATCGGCATCGAGACCCTCCAGCAGCTCGACTGGCAGGTGCCGGACTGGTTCGTCATCCCCGGCGGCAACCTCGGCAACAGCAGCGCCCTCGGCAAAGCCCTCATGGAACTCCACGAGCTCGGCATCATCTCCAAAATCCCGAAAATCGCCGTCATTCAGGCCTCCGGAGCCAACCCGCTCTATACGATGTGGACGAAGCACACTCCGTTCAAGGCGGTCAAGAACCCCGACACGATCGCCACCGCCATCAAGATCGGCAATCCCGTTTCGTGGGAAAAGTCCCTCCGCGCGGTCAAGTGGAGCAGCGGCACGGTGGAAGAGGTCAGCGAACAGGAGATCATGGACGCCAAGGCCAAGCTCGACGCGGCCGGAATCGGCGCGGAACCCGCCTCCTGCTGCTCCCTCGCCGGAGCCAAAAAGCTGGCCGACAAAGGAGTGATCGGACCCGATGAATCCGTGATCGGAATTCTCACCGGCAACATTCTCAAGGATCCGGACGCCGTTATCGGCTATCACAAGGACACGCTCGGAACACAGGGAATCCGCGGCACCTTCGCCAACAAACCCGTCCAGATTCCTCCGACCCTCGACGCCGTGAAAAAAGCGCTGGGAGTGTCCTGAATATGACGATCAAACAGGCTGCTGAATTCCCCGGCGTCGATAAAATCCCGTTCCTGCGGGATGACTTCATCCGGAAATATTCCGCCATCGCCTGTCTTGAAGAGCAGGATGTCGAAGAGATTCTCCGCCTGAAGGATGTACTGCTCCACAAGGAATCTTTTGTCCGTCTCCTCTGGGAACTCCATGATCATCTTTATGTTCAGGAGCTGCCTTTTCACGAAGTCATGCCCGAAAATCCGAAACTCGGACGCCTCCTCGGCGACGGCCTGCGCGGCATTTTCTACTATCTTCTGATTCTTTCGGGAATCCCGCTGGCGTTTGAACGCTATCGGAACCGCGGCTGGCCCGAGGACATGCGCGACGAGGTGTTCAGCGATCTGGCGGTCTGGGTCGCCAACCACAAACGCAATTTCGGCACGCCCGGTTTCGCATGGATGGTCGTCGGCTGGTTCCAGAACCACATCAACCTGACCCTCCTCAGCTTCGGACGCCTCCAGTTCAACACCAG
>CAZORN010000509.1:0-1883 GCA_964581935.1 uncultured Victivallales bacterium | reverse complement strand
GTCGTCCGCTCCTGCTGCCTGAAAAATACGGAACAGTTCTTCTCCGAAGACACCCCCCTCAAGGAGGCGGAGGCCCACGGAGGTCGCCCGTATGAGCGCAGAATCCAGCAGGAACAGATGGCCCTTTCCGTGGCGCGCGCGTTCGAGGCCAATTCCAATCTCTGCGTGGAGGCCCCGACCGGAGTCGGCAAGAGCTTCGCCTATCTCATCCCCGCGATCTATCACGCCCTCGCCCTCCGCCGCCCCGTCCTCGTCACCACCGAAACCATCAACCTCCAGGAACAGCTCGTCCGCAAGGACCTCCCCCTGCTCAAGGACATCATGAAGGTCAACTTCTCCTATGTCCTCGCCGCCGGACGCGCCAACTATCTCTGCCGCCGCCGTCTCGCGCTCGCCATGGGGGAATTCCGGGACGAATTCCTTCCCGCCGCCGGTCTCGAGCCCGACATCACCCGGCTCTCCGACTGGGCCGAAACCTCCGACAGCGGGTTCTACACCGACCTCCCCTTCAAGCTCGAACGCGGCCTCTGGACTTGCGTATGCAGCGAAACCGCCTCCTGCTCCGCGGCCGCCTGCCGCTTCTTCCGCAACTGTTTCTACTGGCGCGCACGCCGCGAATGGGACAAGGCCGACATCATCGTCACCAACCACGCACTCTTCTTCGTCGACCTCAAAATGCGCGAGCTGGAAAAGCTCGAAGCCACGCCCCTGCCCGATTATTCCGCGGTCATCTTCGACGAAGCGCACACCCTCGAGGACAACGCCGCCAAGCATCTCGGGCTCCACCTGACCTCCGGCAACGTCCGATACTTCCTCAACCGGCTCTTCAACCCCCATACCGGACGCGGAATGCTGGTCAAGCCGGGCGAGTCCTCCCTTGCCATCCGCGGCCTCATCTCCAAACTCCACGACCTCTCCTTCGCTTTCTTCGACCAGTTCGATGAAGAGTTGGAAAAATTGCCCGACAAATGCCTCCGCATCCGCAAAAGCGGACAGTTCGAGGACAATCTCGGAGCCTCCTTCTCCGAACTCGAACGCCGCATCCGCGACTACATGGAGGAACAGGACAACCCCGAATTCAAGGTCGAACTCGCCGCCCAGCTCGAACGCTGCGCCGCCATCCGCATGTCCATCACCGAATTCATCGCCATGGAACAGGAAAACAGCGTCTACTGGATCGAAGGCAAAACCGCGCCCCAGTCCGGGAGCTCCATCGTCGAACTCTATTCCGCCCCCCTGAACGTGTCCGAAATCCTCGGAAAAATCCTTTTCTCCCAATCGTTCCCGGTAGTCATCACCAGCGCAACCCTCGCGGTCAACTCCACCCTCGATTTCTACGTCGCGCGCGTGGGTTTCCATAACGGCGAAAAACTGATTCTGAACTCACCCTTCGACTACTGGAAACAGGTCAAGCTCTTTCTCGCCCGCACCATGCCCGCCCCCAATGAAGACTGTTTCAACACCGCCGCCTCCGCCGCCATCGAGGATTTCATCAAGCTCTCCGACGGTCACGCCTTCGTGCTCTTCACCAGCTACGGAATGCTCCGCACCTGCTCCGAAAATCTCACGCAATTCTTCCGGTCCGGACACTATCAGCTCTACATTCACGGCGATTCCCTCTCCCGCACGCACATGCTCGATGAGTTCAAACAAAGCAAAAACGGCGTCATTTTCGGAACCTCCAGCTTCTGGACCGGCGTGGACGTCCCCGGCGACGCCCTCAAGAACGTCATCATCACGAAACTTCCCTTCGCCGTCCCGAACCATCCCCTCACCGAAGCCCGCTGCGACCGCATCAAGGAAGCCGGAGGACGCCCCTTCGAAGACTTCTCCATCCCCAACGCCGTGCTGATGTTCCGGCAGGGCATCGGACGCCTGATCCG
>CAZORN010000508.1:0-1884 GCA_964581935.1 uncultured Victivallales bacterium | reverse complement strand
AGATGCCCCAGTTGTCGGTTTCGATTTTCCGGCGGGGAATGGAAACGGACTGTTCATAGGGTTTCTCGCGGATGGTGATTTTGTTGCTCGAAAGATTCTTGAACTGACGGTCGCCGAGCCATTCGCGCATTCCGGCGAACTGTTCGAGGAACGGGAATTCGATGGCGTCGTGCGCAACGTCGCCTTCGATCATCGCCAGCTCCGCGTAAATCGGTTTGTAAGCCTCGATCCCCGCCTTGAAACGGAGGTTGAATGCCGTCCGCATGGCGGTCAGGTTGGTGGAATTGAGTTCCATTTGTGTTTGTATCCTTTCTATTTTTCAGGTTCAGGTGGCGGAAATGATGCCGTGCGACCGGGCGGCGGCGAGCAGGGAGTTCAGCGCGGAAATGATATTCGCGCTGTCGGTTCCGGCCGTGCTCACATTCGCAATGGCGGAGGAAGGCGCCGCATTCACGGGGGCTCTTCCGACAACGATCCAGACACCTTCGGCATCCACATCGTAAACGACGCCTGCGACGATGCCGTTGGTTCCGGCCGCGAGGGACACGGTGTGGTCGTCGCCCAGGTAGACGGTCCTGCCGATGTCGGCGTTGGAGATTCCCGAGCCGTCGAAAGCGAAACAGCCTTCTTCGACGGTCACGTTCTCACCTTCGGCGGCCGCATGCTGGGCACAGCCGATCACTTTCAGGTTTGCGGCATCCGAGGCGGTCACCGCCTTGCCGCTGCCGTTGACCGCCACGAGGGCTCCGGCGTGGATGGGGCCGGACGCTTCGAGAGTCCGCAGCCGCGCGATTTTTTTCAGGGTTCCTCTGTCTTCCGTGAGTGCGCTCATGCTTTCAGTCCTTTCTGTTTTGCTTTGAGATAATCTTTTTCACTGACGTGCGCCAGCAGGCAGACACGTTTTTCTTCGGCGGACAACGCCATGCAATCGTCTTCGCCGGTTTTCCGGACGGGAGCGTTCACCCGGTCGGTCGGAACGAGCTTCGGGGCATGTTTGAGATACGCGCTCAGGGCATTGCTGTCCTGCGTTCCGGCCCATGGGAGCATCGCTTCCGTGAGCTGTCCGCGCTGTTTTCCTTCCGCGATCAGGCGTTCCTTTTCCTTTTCTTCGGCGGAAGCGGCCAGCGCGTTCAGCTGCGTCTGCATTCCGTCCACTCCGGATGCTTTCGACAGCAGCCCCTTGAGGGCGGCTTCGACCGCGGCGCTGTCGGCGTCCGGGGGCAGTTCCAGCAGTTCGAGGAGACGGCCCAGGAGTCCGGCGATATTTTCGAGCACGCCTGCCGTTTTGTCCTGTTCTTTCCCGGACACGGCGGGATCCTCCGCCGCCAGTGCAAGCACATCGCAGCCGGGGATGAGTTTCTGCAAGGCCTTCAGAAGTCTGGGATCCATTGGATATCCTTTCTTGTTGAATCCGGCGGACCGGCCTTTGACGGCGCACCGGATGGGGTTGACATCGTCGGCGGCCTGGGCCGCAAGTTCATCGAGATGGTTGAGCGCGGGCTCGTTTTCGAGCGCCACGCAGGTCACTCGGAACGGCCCGTTCTTCAGTCCCCGGATCATCGGGGAGAAATACTTGTAGATGCCGTCCTTCAGCAGTTTGTAGGCGGGGTCCTTCCACTGGATTTTGTCGATCCAGAGTTCCGAACCGTCCGCTGAAAGCGCGAGCTGTCCGTATCCCATCGCGGCCACGCCGTCCGGAATCAGCCGTTCCACTTCGCTTTCGGGAATGTTGTGCCGGTCCGCGAGAGCCGAAAGATAATGACTGCTGTCGATCGGGATTTTTTCCCCCTTTCCGGCAAAATACCGGATCGCCTGGGACAGACGCTCCTTCGTGATTTCGAGGGTTCCTTCGACCCCGTTCTTGACAAGCGAAAGCGTCCCCGT
>CAZORN010000507.1:0-1897 GCA_964581935.1 uncultured Victivallales bacterium | reverse complement strand
CCGCTTCCATAACCGGTTCCACTGGCGGCGGACAAAATGTCGGCTCCTTCGGCGGTTCCGGTTGAGCCGAAAGCGGCAAATCCGCCACCGGTTCGCATTGGATGGTAAAATCAGACGTATTCAATGTATCCTCCTGTTTCGATTGTGATATTGGCTCCGGCGGAACTCGCGACCGCGAAGGCGCTGGCCCCGCTCGCCACATAAAGCATTCCCCCGGAATCGACCGAGACGCCGGTCGCATAATTGCCGCGGGAGAGATGGAAACTTCCGCCCTCGGATACCGCCACGTTGGTTGCGCGGCACTGGCTGGAATGCATCCACATGACCGCTCCGCTGGAGAGTTGGACGTTTTCCAGACCGATGAACTGGGAGGCGGTGAGCATCGCTCCGGGTCCGAGCGTGACATTCGTGAGATTGCAGGAATTGCAGATCCACGCCGACGCGCCGTCCGCGAGATTCAAATTCACCGCCGAGCAGTTCTGCGAGAGATAGAGGTATCCCCCCGAGGCGACCGAGACGTCCGTCATGCCGCAAGTGTAGTAAATTGAGGCGGACGCGCCCGGACCGATGGCAAGCGAACTGTATTCGCAGTAGTTCGATGCCCACATCCGCGCCCCGCTTCCGATGGCGGTTGACGTGAATCCGCAGTAGCCGCCCATGTTGACGGAACAGCTGCCGACGCTGATGTTCGACCCCTGGCACATCGAGTAGATGTCGAGCTTTCCGCCGTCCGAAACGTTGACGCCGTCCACCTCGCAGTTCTGCGAAATATAGAGACTGCCGCCGCCGGACACGGTGAAATCGCCGCCTGTGCATGCATAGTTGAAATAGCAGTATGCCCCGGAATTGACCGTGACGTGCCGGCCGGAGCACCCGTTGTAGAACTGCGTCCAGCCGCTGATGTTTGTCGAAGTCATGGCGCCGCAGTAGGAGCAGTAGACCGAACCGCCCCGTTCGACGGTCGTGCTGACCGCCCGTCCGAAGTTGGTGGCGTAGAGCCATGCCGAACTTCTTACGGTCGTTCGGGCCGCCGTTCCGTAAAAATCCGCGAACTGGCTTCCATAGCTGTTTACGACCGTGTCCAACGCTTTCCCGCTGGAAAAAATCCGCTGGTATCCGCCCTGGAATATCGTGGTGAAACGCGCGACCGCGCCGAAGGAGACGAACTGGCTTCCGCCGGAACTCATGACAGTGCTGACGGCGCTGGCATAATAATACAGCTGCTGATCCTGCCCTCCGGCAAGGACGTAGTTGCATGCCGTGCCGTTTGTGGTGTAAAATGAGCCGAACTGGTTTGTCCCGGTGACGACGGTATCGGAATCATGTCCCCAAACGCCGTGTGCGACCCGGCCGCCGGCGGCGACGGCGGCATCATAACATTTTCCGCCGGACGAAACACCGAGGTAAGCGCCGGACATGATGGCGGTGCTGGTAACGTTCACCCCCGAAAGGCACCAGAAACTCGCGTTCGAGGTGATCGTCGTATGAAGCACTTTCACGCCGGAAGACTGTCCGGCGTTGAAGTCCGCCCCGCTGGAAACGACGATGCCGTCGAAGGTGACGCCCGTTCCCTGTCCGTAGAGACCGCCGCCGTAGGAGACGTGGAACCCGGCGATTTCCGTATTCGAATAGGCGTAGACGCGCCCGTAGGAATGGACGTTTCCTCCGCTCGCCGAAGCGCCGGGGCTCACGTGGAGCTGGGCGTTGTAGTTGAGTTCGGTGTCCTTCGCCGCGCCGCCGCTGGAAACCAGCACGGTTCCGTTGCTGTTGACAACCGTGCTGGACACCGTGCCGCCGTTCCGGACAAAGACGCTCGCGCCGTAGTTGACGGTGGTGTTGATGGCCAGTCCGGCGCTGGACACCTCCATCCGGCTGACCGCGCTGGAGACGAGGTAGC
>CAZORN010000506.1:0-1900 GCA_964581935.1 uncultured Victivallales bacterium | reverse complement strand
GATACTCCCAGTTCGTGTGCGGCTTCACCACGCCGGAACAGCCGGAACGGTGGTGAAACAGCCCCCGGCAGTGCGTCCAGAACGCCTTGCCGAGCGCTGCCTGTCCGATCCTGAACTTGTGGCTGTACCCGACTCCGGGGATGTATATCTGATATTCCCCCTCGGCTTGCAGCGCCGAGAAATCGCAGACATAGGTTTCCTCGCCGGTCAGGAGGTAGGTCACGTCGTTCTTCGTATGCGTCGAGGCGGTCTCGCGTTTCGTCATGGTCCCGGTCAACGCCGGAACGTCCGAACCCGCCGGAAGCACGTGGAACGTCAGGTCGGTCAGCGAATGGCGGTACGCTCCGCCGGTTCCGAGCCACAGCCCGAAATAAGCGTATTTGCGCCCGGCCTCCGGCAGATAGCCCTCCTGATTCACTTTGATGCTGGAGGCGTAGCGGTCGCGTCCATAGGTGAACTCGACCGTGTTGCCGTTCCAGGCGACTGTGTGCGCGGTTCCCTCCTCCATCGCTTCGGGAAGCCGGAGATAGCCGAAATGGACGATGTCGGCGCAGTCCAGCTCCACATAGTCCGTGCCGTCGAGAAAGTCGTCGAACCGCATGACCCCGGTGGAGTTCTGCCAGCGGCCGATCAGTTCGACGGCGTTTCCGTCGCACGACCACTTCGCCGCGTCGTCCATCGCCTCCACGATCAAAGGCTGGTAGTCGCCGTAGAGTTCCCACATGCCGTATATGTAGTGGAACCGCCGCAGATACTCCGCGATGAAGCCGTTGCGGTAGTTGAACTCGGTGGCGTCGAGGTTTGGGTATTCCGTCTTCAATCGGTCGAGGAAGAAGTCGCGGAACACGCCGCCCACGGCGACGGTCCGCTCGTCGATCAGGAACGCCTTGAGGCGGCAGGCCAGCGGGACGGTTGCCAGATCCTCCGGCTTGCCGAGCCGCTTGCGCCCGTCGCGCCCGATCTTCTGAACCCGTCCGCCCTCGGTTCCGGTCGGGTTGTCGTTGAGGAACTGGAGGCCGATCAGCGCGCATTCGCTCCGGATCTCCGCGAGGGAAAGTTCCTTTTCGAAGAGCTTGATTTCGTCGACGGCGTCGGGATACGTTCCGTCCTGCTCGGACGTGTTTTCCATTTTCAGCGAGAAGTATCCGCGTCCCGGCGGATCGGTCACCTCGGGCCGCTGGACGATGAGCATCTCGCCTTTCAGGATGCCGTCGATGTAGAATTTGGCCAGCCGGACATGATAGGTGAAATAATCGATGAACTGCGTCGACTCGCAGGTCCGCGAATATTCCACGGAGGGCGAGGTGTAGGTGAACGTGCCGTAGGGATTGGTTTCGAAGTCCGCGACGATGTTTTCATGGCCGCGCGGATCGATGGGCCTGGACAATGTCAGGGCGAGATGATGCCATTTTCCCAGTTCCAGACGGTCGGGGATGCTTGTGTTGGGAACCGTCTGCCCGTGGTCCTCCGTCAGCATGTTTTTCGGCTGGCGGTAGGTCCAGCTGAGTGCGAAATGGTGTCCGTCGTAGGGGTTGGAGTCCGACGGGTCGATCAGCCCGAATTCGCCGCCCCGGTTGAACTTTCCGAAGCCGCAGAGGCTCAATCCGTTGTCACCGTATTCGGGCGTGAGATTGGCGGAAAAGAGATTCGGGTTGTCTCCGTCCGCGACATAGGAGGCTTGAAACGCCTTCTTCGTCACGCCGTCGATGAAAAGCGGAGTCGCCGTTTCGTTGGTCTGAACCAGCGCCGTTCCCCCGGCCTTGTCGGTGAAATTACTTTCGTCGAAGCTCCACCAGTGGGCCGGAGCGAGACTCGACTCGGAATACCGGACGCTCCAGAAACTCAGCGCGACCGGTTCGGCGTCGCCGTATTCCGGCGAAACCGTGATCCGGTGAAGGTG
>CAZORN010000505.1:0-1910 GCA_964581935.1 uncultured Victivallales bacterium | reverse complement strand
GGCGGCGACGGGATTTGGACAACGTCGGAGGAAAAGTTCTGCTCGACACTTTGCAGGCGGCGGGACTTTTCAAGGACGACTGCCAAATCAAACGGATTCACCTGGAAATGCACGAGCCGATGGAAGGCGGAATGTGTTTCGTGAAACTCGAAGACATGGAAGGAGCCGAATGGAACGAAGACAGAACGGCGGACGAAGACGCTATATCGTCCAGCAGTTTTTGACGGCGATCGGGGACGATACCGAGCGGCTTGTCTGTTTCCTGTTTCTCAACGGTTACAAGAACACGGGAATTTGCAGGATTCTCCATCTCAAGCCCAAAGAACTGTATAAAATCAAAGTCAAAATCGGCGAGGCGCTCAAGGCCGCCGGAATCGAAATTCCGGAGGATTAGAAGGAATTCTGTGCCAAAAAATCTTCCGGCGAAAGAATTGGGATGGTGTTTTTTGGAAAATCCTTTGCGTTGCGTGTAATGATGCATTCCACATCGGCGGTCAGCGCTGAAAAGAACTGAATCGAATCCTCAAAGTCACGCATTTTCGCCTTGATTGCCTTGTTCATGACGGCATTGTCAAGCGGCACCATCATGAATGTCGCGTTAATGACTTCAACAGCGAGTTCCGCTTTCTGGCGGTTCGCATATTTCGCAACCAGATAATAGATGTTGTTGAAGCTGATTGCGGAGATGCAGCCCTGAATTTTCCCGGCTTCGGCCAAGGCCCAGATTTGCTTGGAAATTATTGAATGCGGAGCACGTTCTTGAAGAACGTCGAGCAAAACGTTTGTATCGATGAAGACTTTCATTTCTTGAGTCCGTATTTTTCGGCAAGAATATCGCCCATTTCGCTCTTGTAGTCAAAATCATCCGGGAACTTGACGATGCCGGTTATTGATTTTGTCAGCGGCCCGATTGGGATTCTCTTCTTGGATACAGCCGAGCGGCGACGGGACATGATAAAAGATGAAAACAACTGCGTGATACTTGTGTTTTCTTCTTTTGCCATCTTGTGCGCCAGCTTAATTATGTCTTTTGATGGGCGCAAGGTCAATTTTGTTGTTTCCATAAAAAACACCTCCGTGACGTATATGTTTTCGAATACTATACGTCTTAAAAAAAGAAATTCAAATGAGAAATCAAGAAAAATGGAATTACGGAACTATCAGAAAGCCGCCGTAAACGCGGTGTATGAACATCTCCGGACTCGCGACGACAACCCGTGCGTGGTGTTGCCAACCGGTACAGGAAAATCCTGCGTTCTGGCTCAAATAGCAAAAGACGCGGTGCAAAAATGGAACGGGCGTGTGCTGGTTCTCGCCCATGTCAAGGAATTGCTGGAACAGAACGCGGATAAAATCCGCAAGCTGTGTCCGGAATTGAAAATCGGAATCTATTCCGCCGGACTGAAAAGCCGCGACACTTCCGAACCGGTGATCGTCGCCGGAATTCAGTCCGTCTATGACAAGGCCTGTGACCTTGGGGCGTTCGATGTCATCATAATCGACGAGTGCCACCTTTTGAACAGCGATTCGGATGACTCGATGTATAAATCATTCCTTGCGGACATGAAAGTCATCAATCCGCGTGTCCGGCTGATCGGATTGACCGCGACGCCGTTCCGACTCAAAGGCGGCCTGATCTGCCAGCCGGACAACCTCCTGAACGAGGTCTGCTACGAGGCCGGACTCAAGGAAATGATCCAGCAGGGTTACCTGTCTCCGCTGGTGTCGAAGGCGGGACGCGCCGAGGCGAAGCTGGACAATCTCCATATTCGCGGCGGCGAATTCATCGCCGACGAGATTTCGTCCGCGATGGACACCGAGGAGCTGGTCTCGTCGGCGTGCCGGGAGATCGTCGAGCTGACCCGCGACCGGAAATCCGTGCTGATTTTCACCGCAAGCGTGGAACACTG
>CAZORN010000504.1:0-1921 GCA_964581935.1 uncultured Victivallales bacterium | reverse complement strand
TTTTGTCCCGTAAAACTCGTCAAAAAGTCAATAATTTTTCATCGTCGCTAAAACCTTCGGTGTGAAACTCTCCGATCAGCTTTTCCATGTCGTATCCAAGCTGTTCTTCCGTCGTGAAAACTTTTCCATTCCTCGACAGTCTCATCGGCGATGTTTCCGCAAAAATCCATCCATTGTCACGCTCATATCTTTCCCGGAAGGCACAATCGATCCTGTAGTAACGATCATTCTCGTGTCGTCTTACCTGATTCAGAAACCGCTGCACTATCCGGAACAGCAGACGCTTCCTCGTCCACGCCGCCATATTGCTGAAAACGTGTGTCGAATCCAATCGTTGTTCGCTAATTTCTATATCCAGTTCCGAAAGCAGCGTTTCCGTCACCCGTTCCATCACCTCTTTGGCCAATTCTTTCCGCCGGAAGATCGACAGATACCTTTCCAGCGTCCGTTCCCCCAGACGGATCCCGTCCCGTTCTATATTCAGCGCATATTGAATTTTCAGGTCCGCCATGTAGTTGAAACGGGTCTCCTCCAGACTCCAATTGAAATATTCCTTCAGAAACAGAAGCCCCGCCATCGAATACAATTCCTTCGTCGGACGTCCCGTTTCCTTCGAAAAGTCTTCTTCCAGTCTCTCCACCGGCAGCACTCGCAGTATGCTCCGACGGATGATCCCATACACTCCATTTTCCAGCAACTCCAACGCTTCCGGACACAGCAAGTCACGATACCGGCTCAGCAACTCCACTTCTTTCGGATCCTGTTTGTTTATCATCTCTTTCACATGTCCTGATAAATGTTCCTCGTTTTGTCGCGTTTCAATATACCTATAGCGATCCCTTTGTCAAGCTCAATACAATTTCCATTCCCCCTCATTTCTCTTTTTGGCGGGCGCACCTCTTGGAATGACTGTGAAAAAATTTCAAAAAAAAATTGAAAAATCATTTGACAAGCAAAAGGAATGGATTATATTGTTAGTGAAAATTAACTAACATCTCTGGTGAGATCATGGATCTGACGAAAAGACAAAAGGAAATCATCGATGCGGCGCTCCGGCTCACGGCGGAGGGCGGCATCCAGAACCTGACGATCAAGAATGTCTCGGGCGCGCTCGGCATCACGGAACCGGCCCTTTACCGGCATTTCAAAAACAAGGCGGAGATCGTGAAGGCCATGATCACCAACTTCGAAGTGCTGGCGGACGCGGCGATCACGGACCGGGATGCGGACGGCCTGCGCGGAATCGAGACCTTCGTCAAGAGCCGTTTCCGACTGGTTGCAGGAAATCCGCCGCTGTCCAAGGTGATGTTCTCGGAGGAGCTGTTCATGGACGACGAGGAATATTCCGCCCTGCTGCTCGAAATGATGCACCGGCACAAGGGACGGCTCCGCCGGATGTTCCTCAAGGCGCAGGAATCCGGAGAAATCCGCCGCGACATCGAAGTGGACATGCTGTTCCGTCTGGTGCTCGGTCCGGTCCGGCTCCTGATCAAGCAGTGGGGAATGTCGAAACAGGCCTTCAATCTGGTCGAAGAGGGCAATCGTCTCTGGGACGCCCTCTGCAAAACCTTGAAATGAAACAGAACGCTTTCAGGCTTTGAACCATCCACATGGAAAGGAACCCCTCCATGAAAAGAAAAGTGATCGAGATCGATGAAGAACGGTGCAACGGCTGCGGGCTCTGCATCCCGAACTGTCCGGAAGGGGCGCTTCAGGTCATCGACGGCAAGGTCCGTCTGATCAGCGACTATTTCTGCGACGGCCTCGGCGCCTGCGTCGGAGAATGCCCGCAGGGAGCCCTCCATGTGGCGGAACGCGAGGCGGAACCCTACGACGAAAAGAGAGTCATGGAGAACATCATCCGTCAGGGAACCAATACGATCCGCGCCCACCTGAAGCACCTTCAGGACCACGGCGAAAA
>CAZORN010000503.1:0-1921 GCA_964581935.1 uncultured Victivallales bacterium | reverse complement strand
AGCAGGTTGTGTCCCCCGGCCGCCGCAATCTCCATGGCGCGCTTGGCGGCGGTCTGCCCTTTCACATCGGCGAAGTCCGGCACAGTGCTCCAGTCCGGTTCCGCGAACAGCGCCCCCGCCGCGGACGGATCGACCGGGAGCAGTTCACCGCGCAGAGCGGCAATCGCTTCCGGAAGGGATGCCACCGGATATACTTGAACCTTCGACGCGGCGACCACCGCTTCGGAACCGTTTTTCGATGGGACGATGAGCTTGCGGATCTCTTTCTTTTCCCGCACGGCCAGCGCCACGGAAAGAATCCCGCGGACAGGACGGACTCCGCCGTCCAGCGCCAGTTCCCCCAGAATCATGGCGTCCTCCAGCAGGGCCGGAGCCACCGCGCCGGTCGCGGCAATCAGACCGACCGCAATGGGGAGGTCGAACGCCGCGCCTTCCTTCTTGAGGTCGGCCGGAGCCAGATTGACCAGCGTCGAACCGGAGGGATGTTCATAACCGCACGAATAGAGCGCGGAACGGATCCGCTCCCGACTCTCCTTGACCGCCGCATCGGGCAGTCCGACAATCGACACGATCTCCTGTTCTCCGCGTCCGGAGGCATGGACTTCCACTTCCAGCGGAATCGCCTCGATCCCGGTCAGGGCGGCGGAACAGGTTCTTGTGAGCATCGGGGGTCTCCTGTCTCAAAAAGAAAACGTTTCTTACATGCGGTGTCCCAGCAGGAAATAAATCGCCGCCGCGGTTCCGGCATAGAATCCGATGTCGCGCTTGAGCTCGCTGGTAGTCATCTCGCACTGGTCCAGCGTCTCCTTCCAGCAGAAACGCGGCAGGTATTTCTTGATCGGATCGGTGTAAAGATCCCCGACCGCCCACGCGAGCGTGCCGAGAACCAGACGCTTCGGATTGAAGGTGTTGATCAGAATGCCCATCGCCTGGGCATTGCGCAGGGACATTTCATCCCAGACCTCCGCGGCAAAGGCGTCGCCCGCACGGTAAGCCTTCTCAAGAGCCAGCATGTCGATGTCCTCCACCTTGCCTCCGGCGCACTGGACAATCTTATGATCCGGCTGGTCCTTCAGTTTTTCCTGAAGATAAAGGGCGATGCTCCGTCCTCCACAATACGACTCATAACAGCCGTAAAGACCGCATCCGCATTTGCGTTTGCTGTTCACGTCCAGAACGGTGTGCCCGATCTCGCCGCCATAGTAGCCCACGCCCCGGACCAAGGTTCCGCCGGTGATGATTCCGCCCCCGATTCCGGTGCTCATGGTCAGGTAGATGAAGTCGGAAATGCCGCGTCCCGCCCCGAAGAAACCTTCGGCCAGCGCGCCGCAGTTGGCGTCGTTCTCGAAACATCCGGGCAGCTGGAGCTTCTCCTCCAGATATTTCTGGATCGGGACGTTGCGCCAGAACTTGTTGTTGGGCGGAGCGGTCAGGACGCCGTGGGCGATATCGGACGGTCCGGGCGCTGAAATGCCGAACCCTTTGACGTCCGCGATTTTCAGATCGGCTTCCTGAACCATGTCGAACGCGCATTGGACAAGCTGAGGCAGGACATCCTCCGGATAGGTATCCTTGTTTTCGATTCTCCGGCTGCCGAGGATTTTGCCATCCGCCGAAGCCAGACCGACTCCGATTTTTGTGCCTCCGATATCATATCCGAGAACAATTTCACTGCTTGCCATATCTTCCCGACTCCATGGTATGAAAGTATGAATGATTGATTGGTAAAACAGAAATATATGATCAAATACGGTTTATTCAAGAATATTTCGGAAAAAACCCGATTTATACTTGATTTTTTTTCATCCTGGAGTAGTGTAAAAAGCATCAATGCCGAAGTGGCGGAATGGCAGACGCACTAGACTCAAAATCTGGCGGGGGCAACCTCGTAAGGGTTCAAGTCCCTTCTTCGGCACCATTT
>CAZORN010000502.1:0-1923 GCA_964581935.1 uncultured Victivallales bacterium | reverse complement strand
GGACTGCTGTCCGTGGGAACATGGAATTGAGATTATCCAGGCGGGAAAAGCCGATACGATCCTTGAAGAAGTGACCCCGTTCATCGACTCCGCCGATGTCCGGATCATCCAGTTTGAAGCCCCGCTGACCGACACGGATTCCCCGATCGACAAGAGCGGCCCGAATTTGCGTTGTCCCGTGATCTGCCGGGAACTGCTGCGGAACCATTTCGATGTTGCCCTGCTGGCGAACAATCATACCGGGGATCACGGCGGAGAAGTCTGTCTCCGGACCATGGAACTCCTTCATGAGGCCGGGGTCCGGACGGTCGGCGCGGGTGCGGATCTGGAGGCGGCCTCCGAACCGCTGTTCCTTGAAAAGAACGGAATCCGGCTTGCCCTGCTGAATTTTGCCGAGCACGAATTCGGGACCGCCACCGGAACACAGGCAGGCTGCGCCGGACTGGATCCGGATAAAATCATCTCCGCGATACAGCGGGCGAAGAAGACCGCGGATGTGGTGATGCTGGTTCTCCACGGCGGACATGAGCGCAACCCGTTTCCGTCGCCGCGGATGGTCAAGACTTTCCGTTCTTTCGCGGAGGCGGGGGCGTCCGCGGTCATAAACATTCATACGCATTGTCCGGAGGGAATCGAAGTCTGGAAAGGGTGTCCGATTGTCTATTGTCCGGGCAATTTTTATTTTCCGTGGCGCGATCTGACCGCCGATCATCTGCTGGCGACCTGGTGGCTGGGCTATCTTCCGAAGTTCCATTGCGACCGCGACGGCGTTTACGCCATGGAGCTTGAACCCTACCGCTTCGACAACTCGAAGATCTATCGCCTGAAGGAAACCGATGCGTTTTTCCGGTATATGAACGAGCTGTCGGAACCTCTCGGAAATCTGGAACGTCTGGCTCATCTGTTCAAGGTCTGGGCCGCGGCGGGCAACGGACATCAGTATCTTTCCATTCTGCGGGATTATCTGAATGAATATACGGCCGATTTCGGCAACAGGGCGTTCGTTCGTAAAATGTTGCCTCCGCGCAACATATTTTCGTGTGAATCGCATCGGGACATGATGGAAACGTATCTGCGGATGATCGAAAACTACGAAGTGGAAAAGTTCGGCGGATTCCGTACCGAAATTTCGGATTTTCAGTCGCCGGATTTTGCGTTCAAACACTGGGAGCGGATGAGACATGCCTAAGAAGCGGGTGACAGTACAGGAGCTCGCGGACTGCTGCGGACTTTCCAAAAGCACTGTGGCATACGTCCTGAGGGAACCGACGACCTGCCGGGCCACCGAGGAGACGCGCCGCAAGGTTCTGGATATGGCCCGGACCATGGGGTATCAGGGGAATCCGGCGGCGCGTGCGCTGAGCACCCGGCGTTACCGGACGATCGGGATGCTCCTGCCGATGACGGAAGGTTACTACGGCGAGCTGATGATGTCTCTGGACCGCGTCATGAAACAGCGCGGATACCATGGAATTTATTCTTTCTGGGAGAACGGTTCGTTTACCGAAGCCCTGAGCAATCTCTGCCGTCAGGGGATCGACGGCCTGATTTCGCTGGAGTACAGCAAGGCGCTTGCGGAAACCGGGAAGCCCGTGGTGATGTTCGGCAATCTCTGGCCGGAATGGGATTGCGTTTACCCGGACAAGGCCGACTACATGCGGCAGACCGTGGCTTATCTGAAGGGAAGAGGATACCGCAAGATCGGATTTATCGGGCTGACGCACGAAATCCGCGCCGTGGTTCTGCGAGAGGAACTTTCCCGGTATAAACTGCCGATCCGCGAAGATTGGTTCATCGATATACCAGCAACTCGCGCGAATGGAGCTGTGGCGGCAGAAAAACTGCTGTCGTTGTCCGAACGCCCGGAGGCCGTGATTCTGCACAGCGATATTCTGATGTCTGGATTGGTCCACGCGGCGGCAG
>CAZORN010000501.1:0-1923 GCA_964581935.1 uncultured Victivallales bacterium | reverse complement strand
ATTCTCCTGTCAGGGATTCATACGCCTGATCGAGCCTCAGGCTGACCACGGACGGGCTGGCCGCGTTGTCGTTGACCGAGACTTTCAGACCGGCGGGCTTCCAGCGTTCCATGAAGTCGCGGATCACCGCCTGCCAGGAGGCTTCAAACCCCTTTGCGGCGGTGTCGATGAGGAAGACGCAGCCTTTTTCCGAAGGGACGCTCTCCAGCAGGACTTCGAGGTTGCCGGAAGCGACCACCCCGACGAGGACGAACGGTTTCCGCGCGGCGGTTTTTCCTCCGGGCGATTCCAGACGGTATTCGAGATGTTCCATAGTGTCACCAGTTCCTGAATTTTGCGGGTGGATTGTAGAGGCCGTCCGACCAGCGGACGAGGTCCTTGATGTTCCGCGCCGCCAGAAGGTCGCGCGTGGCCTGATTCTTGCGGATGCCGAGGTCTTCGGCGCGCAGGATGATGCCGCGGTCGCGGAGATTTTCAACGGCTTGGCGGTCTCTGCCGAGTCCCATCGGGGTATATCCGGCGACGCCGCGGACGGCCTGTTCGCGTTCCTCCGAAGTGCGGCAGAGGAGAAGGTTGGCGATGCCTTCCTCGGTCACGATATGGGTGATGTCGTCGCCGTAGACCATGATCGGAGGAAGCTCGAAACCGGCGTTTTTCTGGAGCTCCCACGCGTCGAGCTTTTCGACGAAAGTGGGCTCCATCTTGCCGTGGAAGGTCTCCACGATCTGGACGACGAGACGGCGTCCGCGCGGAGGAGCCCCGGTTCCTTCATAGCTTTCCTTTCCGGCGAGAAGCCATGCGGGGGAACAGTGGCGGCGTCCGCGGGGATCGCACCCGAAATTGGGCGCGCCGCCGAACCCGGCGATGCGGTCGGAGGTGGCGGTGGAGCTGTTCCCCTGCGGGTCGATCTGGAGGCTGGCTCCGATGAACATGTCGGTGGCATAGTGTCCGCACATCTGGCCGAACGCGCGGTTGGAGCGCATCGAGCCGTCGGGGCCGATGGGGAAGATGTCGGGCTTGGTGTTGATGTAGTCGCGCATTCCCAGTTCGCTGCCGACGGTGTAGATGGTTTTGACGAAACCGGATTCGATGGCGGGGATCATGGTCGGGTGCGGATTCAGGAGCCAGTGGAGACACGCCCTGCCTTTGAGCCCGAGTTCCTCGCCGTAGGTCGGAAGCAGGAGTTCAATGGCCGCCGTGTTGAAGCCGACCCCGTGGTTGAGGGAGCGGGGAAGGTATTTCGCGTAGATTCCCTTCATGGTCATCATGGCCATGAGGATCATGGATTCGGTGATTTCCGCCGGATTGCGGGTGAAGAGCGGCTCCAGATGGAACGGGCGCGGGCTCTCGCAGACGTAATCGGTCCACCCGGCGGGGATGTCCACGCGCGGCACCTTGTCTACGATCTGGTTGACCTGCGCGACGACGATTCCGCTCTTGAAGGCGGTCGCCTCGGCGATGACCGGGGTGTCCTCCGTGTTTTCCCCGGTGTATAGATTGCCTTCGCGGTCGGCCATTTCCGCCGCGACGCACGCAATGTCCGGGCAAAGGTCCGTGAAATAGCGGCTGTAGAGTTCCAGATAGGTATGGATATTGCCGATTTTGACTTTGCCGGAGGCGGCCATCCGCGCCATTCTTGCGCCCTGCGGACCGGAGAAGGAGAAGTCCGCAAGATCGGCGATTCCCTTCTCGAAGATGTCCAGATGGGACCCCAGGGAAATAGTCGAGAGGACCATGTGCAGGTGGTTGACCTTTGCGGGATTCATCGCGGCGAGACACTCCGACAGGAAGTCGGCCTGTTTCTGGTTGTCCCCCTCCACGCAGACGATGTCCCCGCATTCGATGACCGTTTCCAGCAGGGCGGTCATTTTTTCCGGCGCGACGAATTTGCCGTCGGAGAAGGCCGCGCCCCGTTCCAGACGG
>CAZORN010000500.1:0-1928 GCA_964581935.1 uncultured Victivallales bacterium | reverse complement strand
GCCTGCGAATATTCCGCTCCGTGGCCGGACTGGGGCAGCGCGCCGAGGGTAAGTGTCGGGACCGGATACGATCCTGAAATTCTGGCAGGAAAGGGAGACGGCTGGAACCCGGTGGAATATTTCGGCGACACCCGTCCGCTTTCCCATCCGGAACTGCCTCCGCAGTTGTATCTGCCGGAAACCGGATACCGCCGGGAGGGCAACTTTTTTCATTTCGACGACTATGTCTGCGTCTGGCCGGAATACCGTTTTTCAGGCCGCGGACGTGTCCGCCTCCGCTGGGCGGAATCGCCCTACCTCCTTCCGATTCTGAGCAACCACACGCTCAAAGGCGAAAAGGGACGCCGGGACGGTAAATATTTCTTCGGCAATTATGATGAATTCGAGTTGGGCGGACAGGAACTCCGCTGGTTCGATCTTCAATGGCGGGCGGGCCGGTGGCTGGAAATCGAATGCACCGGAAGCGCAAAACTCGAGGAAGTCCGCTTCTTCCGCACCGGATACCCCTACCCTTCTGTTCCGGAACCGCCGGAACTGCCCGAACAGTTCAAGGGGCTCTACCGGATGGCGAAACGGACGCTCGAATGCTGTTCCCACGACATGCTGATCGACTGTCCCTATTATGAGCGCATGCAATATGTCGGAGACGCCCGGATCGAAGCGTTGTGCTCTTACGCCGCTTTCGGAGAATGGCGGCTGCCTCTCCATACCCTGCGTCAACTGGCTTCCTCCCAGCAGGAGGACGGCTCGCTCTACGCCCGTTATCCGGCAAAGGTCTCCCAGATAATCCCCGCCTTCGTCATGAATTTCATCATGATGCTCTACGACTTCGCGCTCTGGAATCCGGGAAAAAAATCGGAAGTGCTTGAACTGATGCCTTGCGCCCGCAGAGCGGCGGAATATCTGACGAATCACCGGAAAGACGGTCTTCTCCATCTTCCCGGCTGGAATTTCATCGACTGGCAATGGCCGACCCACGGAGTCCCCTTCGGAAGCGACTCCGGCACGAATTCCATACTGAACCTGCTGGGAAGTCTCGCCTTCCGGAACCTCGCCGAACTGGAGGAATACGCAGGCTGTCCGGAATCGGGAGAAAAATTCATGGCATGGAGCGAAGAACTGTATCGGAATACGGTAAAACAGTATTTCGATGAAAAGGAAGAAGCTTTCGCGGATGACTTCGGACACCGTTTCTATTCCGAACACGCTCAGGTTCTCGGCTACATTCTGCATCCGGACGAACGTCTCGTCTCTTTCCTGAAGAGCGGACGTAAAATGACCCAGTGCGGCATCTTCTTCAGTTTCTACTATTTCGAAATGTGCTTCAGGGCCGGAGAAACGGAACTTTTCAACCGGCGTCTCAGCGCTTACCTTGAATATGAACACATGGGGCTCAAGACCCTCCCGGAGGATTTTCTCCAGCCCCGTTCGGACTGCCACGCGTGGAGCGCCCATTTCCTCTACCACTATCACGCGTCGATTCTGGGAATACGTCCGGACCGTCCGGGCGGAACGAGGAAAGTCCGGCCGATGCCCGCCGGGGATGAACCGCAATCCTGTTGAAAAATCAGTCCGGCAACTGTAATGTACCTCCCGTACAAAAAAAACAGGAGGCGTTTATGGTTACCGCAAAAAACGGAAATCGCAATTATCTGGTGACTCTCAACAACGGCGTGGCTGAAATCTGCGCGGACGTCCTGCCGGACAAAGGCGGACAGGGGAATCATTTCCGTCCGCACGATCTTCTCTGCGCTGCGTATGCGGCCTGCCTGAACATAACCGTCCGCATGATTCTCGACCGTCTGGAACTGCCCTACTCCGATGTCAAGGTGGAAGTCGATCTGGAGAGGCCGGAGGGAAAGACCGTCTTCAAAAGCAAAATCGCCATTGAAGGAAATCTTTCCGAAGAGCAGAAGAAAAAGGTCCTT
>CAZORN010000499.1:0-1934 GCA_964581935.1 uncultured Victivallales bacterium | reverse complement strand
CATGCTGACTTCTCCGGAGAGACGGCGGGAACGCGCCGGAGAGATCAGCCGCATGATTACGGCGCTGCGTTATGCGGGGCTGACGATCCTTGCGGGAATGCTTTTTCTGGTGTTCTTCAAGATCGTCGGCTGTTTCGACATCATCTACGCGGGGTGGCCTCTGCTTTTTTTCCCCGTCGGCGTGACGGCTGCGGTTCTCTTCGGAATTCTCCGCCCGAAGAAACGGGGCTCCGACTGGAAGGTTTCTCTGCTGTGCTGGTCCCTGCTGCTGGGGATTCCCGCCGCAATTCTCCTGCTGGGAGTGTTGGGAACGATCCCCGGCCGTTTCGAATACCGGACTTCGGAACTCCGTCCCTGGCGCTACTTCTCGATTTCATCGAAAATGATACGGAAGAGTTTTCCGCCCGAGGCGAAGAACTGCATTATCCGGGGGAATAACGGATTCGGATTCGGTTATTTCTGGTGGTGCGAATGCCCGGAGGAGGCTTTCCTCCGTTTTGCCCGCAAGAACGGCTATGCGATTCAATCGGAAGATTCCGCGGATGCCGAAGGCCGTCGTCTGAAAGACTTTCTTTCCCTTGACTTTTTCCGGGAAATCGGTCTGGAGCGGACTCCCGCGTCCTTCTATTATTATAGTAACCGCTGGCCGAACGGCGGGGGCTGGACGCTGGTATATGATCGGAGCCGTCACACCCTCTATTGAAACTACGCCGACCGGTGAATTCAGGACAAAAGGGATGATTACATGAAAAGGGAGAAACAATGATTCTTCTGCCTCTCATCTGCGGAGTATTGGTCGTGGTGTCATTTCCTCTTTTCCTGAGAGGGCTTCCTTCCATGAACCGATGGAAGAAACTGGCCGGGGTTCTGGTTTACTGGTTTGCCGCGTGGGGGGCGGCGGAAGCCCTCCTCTTCGTTGGACAACTCGATTTGAACTGGCAGGAAGGACACGACGCCATGCTGAAACTGGATTCCTTCATAGACGCGCTCAAGTCGGGAGCGTCGCTGCCGGAGGTCCGGTCTGTTCCCTTATGGGGTCCGCTGAGTTTTGCTTTCATTTTCTGCGTGGCGGGAGTCTGCTGGAACATTACGGCCGCATTGCTGGCCGTCAATCCGTATAAAAAATACACATGGATTGTTTTTCTGATTGCGCCGCTGTGGTTCGGCGGATCGCTTTTCTGGAATATGAGAACTGAAAGAATACACAATAGCCGGAGATGGCAGACCTTTCAGTTTTTTCAGCTCAAATCGGCGATCGAAGAGGTCCGCAAAAAAGGGATTCCGGATTCCGCGATCGTCGGAAATCTGGAGGAGAGCCGCAAGTCATTTCAGTTCACCTATGAGAACAACCGGACGGGACAGGAGTCCGTCCGGCGGACGCTGGAAGCCCTCCGGAAATTGCCGGAAGAGCTGGAAGTCCGGAGGCGTTCCGGGTCAGCGAAAGAACAGGGACATTGAATTCACGATGATGCGTTCGGCGATTTCCGGTTTCTGTATCCGCTGGATCATGGTGGAACGCGTTTCTCCCTGCTGTTGCTGTGATAATGTATTCATGGCTCCCTTGTTCAGAACGAGAACCTTGAGCGGCCTGGCGCACTTCACGTCTTCGACCTGAATGACTCCTTCTTTCGACAGGTCGGTGATCTTCAGGTATTCAAGCGACTGGAAGGATTGCAGGAAATCGCTCCGGGTTCCCCAGTAGGAGAAAGCTTTCAGAGAAAGTCCGGAAAGCTTTTCCCATGGAAGGGTATCATTGAGGTCCGAGCCTTTTATCCGATTTCCCGCAGGAATGTGACCGACCCGTCCGATATTGAGCATCTGAAGATTCGGCATTCGGGCGACGGCCTCCAGCACCTCCGGTTTCCGGAAATAGCATTCCTGAAGGGAAAGTTTTTCCACAGGGAGTCCGGCGAAGGCGGCGGGATCGGCAATTC
>CAZORN010000498.1:0-1935 GCA_964581935.1 uncultured Victivallales bacterium | reverse complement strand
TCGGCGACGGAGCGGAGGGAAACGTTCGGCACGGGATAGGGATCGCAGCCGACAATGTCGCAGGTCGGGGCTGTGTTCTTCATGTGCTGTTCTCGGCACTGCACGGTGACCACGGGAAATTCTCCGTCCGCGCTCCGGATGAAGTTATAGTTGTCGCGCAGGCCGTCCCAGTCGCGCCACGGTTCGTCCGCGCCATACCAGAATAGCATCTTCGGCAGAGTGCGGTAGAGGGAAACGTATTCGAACGCATTGGGTTCGCTGGCGTTGACGCCGAAATGAAGGAAAAGATTGTTTTCGACGGCTTTGTCCGTCCACTTTTTCATCATCGGAATTTCGCGCGAGGGAATGCCGAAGAAAGCAGTGCCAAAGTCCTTGGCGCCCGCTGTGGTGAACCCGATTCCCGCGATCTGGGGAAGATCCTCCGCGACAACGGAGTAGAGAAGGACCGGGAACATCTTCTTTCCGTCATAGGAGATCGACTTGTCTGGGTTGATGCGGACCTTCCCTTTCGGGGGTACCGGACGGTTGCAATAGCGTTCGACCGTATTGAAGACTTCCTTCCCTCCGGCATATACCTTAATATAAAGAGGCCGGATGGAGCTCCAGATTTTCGGCATGGGGATTTCCATGTGGATGGGGTCATGTGTGGAGAAATCCTGCGTCTTCACAACAGACGTTCCCTCCAGAATCGCCATCACGGTAATCGGAAGAGGAAGGGAGGGGTCGATCTTATCCAGCGTCAGAACCATTTTATTCTGCCACGGGAGCTGATTCAGATACGGTTTCATGACGGGAACCTGTCCGGGGTTGTGAACCCCGGAACGGATGCGGAGTCCGGCCACGCGGACATTTTTCGCATCGTAGAAAAGGCGGGTCAGACCTTTGCCGAGGGTCATATATTGGGGACCGTCCCGGAGCAGTTCGCATTCGCGGTCGATTCCGCCGTTGACCCAGCTCCGGAGGATTTTAGAATTTTCATCAAAGGTGAAGGCGACGTGGTTCCAACGTCCGGGGATCATCGGAAGCAGACCGTTGAAGGGGATGCTGAGCGGATAGTAGTTCAGCCGCTTCTTCGCCATTTCAGGTTCTACATAAACTTTCAGATTGGGAAAACTCAGCCAATCCCCCTGAACGCAGCCGTTCTTGAATCCGAGACTGCCGAAGCGGCCGTTGAGGAAGAATCCCGAGTTCAAAGTTGTTTCCGGCTTGACCCACGCCTCGAGCGTCACTCCTTTTCCGCGAAGAACATTCTCATCGCCTTTGTAGGTCAGGTTGATCTCGCCCTTCGGAGTATTGTCGAATTCGATCGCTTCGCCCATCTCGGGGTCCTTGACGATTTTACAGCCGATCTGTTTCGGACTTGCGCCGGAAACGGTTTCCTTCAGTGTGCCGCCTGCGGGGATAAGCAGAAGGCAGTTGTCCTTGTCCTTGCCCCATTCCGCGGGTTTTTCGATTTGCGCAAAGACGCCTCCGGCGGAGAGCGCCAGACCGGCAGCGAGAAACGCTGTCGTAAAATTCTTCTTCATTCTGTTCTCCTGTTGCTTATCGATTCAGAAAAGTTTTTTTCAGATATGCGGCGCGAAGCTCCTGCGCCAGAAGGTCGCAGTTGAGCAGATCGGGGAGCACTTCTCCGCGAAACGCCTTGTCTTCCAATTTTCCGGAACGGTATGCCTGAATGGAATCCGTCAGTTTCTTGAAAGCGGGTTCCAGACTCGCGCGGAAAAAGGCCGGATCGCCAAGCTCGGGATCGTTCCAGTTTTCGGACAGGCGTTTGCTGTCCGCCTCGAATTTCGCGACGGCCTGATTCACGAGAATCGCCCGAGCCTGTTCCACAATCTCCGGAGGAATCTTTCCCCAGACGAGCTCCCCCATGCGCCCGAGTTCGTGGACGCGTCCGCCCCAGGTGATTCCTCCCGCCGGGGTCCAGCGGATCAC
>CAZORN010000497.1:0-1949 GCA_964581935.1 uncultured Victivallales bacterium | reverse complement strand
CCGTGCGTCTCACGATCGAACAGAACATTCTGATTCCGGCCTTCCCGGAAGAGGCTCTCCCGGCTCTGTATGACGCCTTGAAAGCCCTGCCGGAGGATCTGATTTTTTCGACTTTCCGCGGACAACTGGACGCCTGCATCGGGGCGACCGTGTGCAAGGTCGGAATTCTGGATACGCCGCGATATGCCGGAGAAGTTTCCGAGGCTCTCGACGAATATTTCCGCAAACATCCGGCACGCTTTACCGCCGCGAGGGCAAACGCGATTGTGGAAGGCCTTCATTTTTCGGGGTGCCCGAATTCTTGCGCATCCCATCAGGCGGTCCGATTCGGTTTTCAGGGATTCAGGAAGAAGATCGGCGAAACGCTGGTTGACGGCTTCACTGTCTGGCGCAATCCGTCCGGAAAACCGATCGGCAGAGAAGATCCCGAGTTCATTCCGGCCGCGGAACTTCCCGACAAGGTGATTTCACTCCTCAAGGAAGCGAAGATTCTGTGAGACGGATCAGTTCCGGCGGAGAGACCCGGTCGGAATGCAGTGGGGAATCCCTTCCGGAAGCAGGACAACCTTCGCGCGAATCCGGAAAATCTCTTCGAGGATTTCCGGCGTCATGACTTCCGGCGGAGTTCCGGCATGACGGATGGAACCGTCCTTGAACAGGAGCATCCGGTCGGCGCATGAAGCGGCCAGATTCAGGTCGTGAAGCACCATCAGGACCGTGATTCCGCACTCGCGGTTCAGACGGCGGATCAGGTCGATCACTTCAAACTGACAGCAGACATCCAGAAACGTCGTGGGCTCGTCCAGCAGCAGGACCTCCGGCTCCTGCGCCAGAGTGAGGGCGATCCAGGCACGCTGACGTTCTCCTCCGGAAAGAGTCCGGACGGGACGTTTGCGGAGCGATTCGAGCGAGGTCATGGCAAGGACGCGATTGATAACTTCCCGGTCGTGCGCGGACAGCACAAAACCGTTTTTCCGCCGGGGATACCGGCCGTATTCGACCAGTTCCTCCACGGTCGTTTCGCCCGGAGCATGGTGAAACTGGGGCAGCACAGCCAGACGCCGGGCCAGATCCATCGTATCGAATTTCCATACGGATTTTCCGTCCAGCAGGACCTCTCCGGACTCGGGCCTTAGAAGACGTGCGATGACCTTGAGCAGGGTGGACTTGCCGCATCCGTTGGGCCCCAGAAGAGCCGTTACGGACCCGCTTTCCACGCGAAAATCCACCCCGTCGATCACGCGGGTTGCGCCGTAACCGGCGCGGAGGGACCGGACCTCAAGATTCATAGGAATGTCTCCTCAGCAGCCACAGGAAAAAGGGAGGTCCCAGCATGGCCAGAATGATTCCGACGGGCAGTTCGGCGGGCTCCATGACCACCCGTCCGATCGTATCGCAGACCACCACCAGAAATCCGCCGGACAGCGCCGCCGCCGGAACCACGAAACGGTTGTCGGACCCGATCAGAATCCGGACGATATGCGGCGCGATCAATCCCACGAAACCGAGAAGTCCGGCCACACTGACCGCCGAGGCGGCCAGCAGAGCGGCGGTCGCAAGCAGCAGGAAACGGGTCCGCTCGACCCGGACTCCGAGGCCGACGGCCACCTCATCGCCCAGAGACAGAAGGTTAAGACGTCCGGAAAGAAGAAAGGCGGCGGTCAGTCCGACGGCCATGTAAGCCCGGATACGCCCAATCTGCGTCCAGTTTCCGGACGCCAGCGAACCGATGAAGAAATCAAGGATGCCTCCCGACTTTTCCGAATGGAGCAGCAGAAGGGCGGCTCCGAACGCCCCGAGCATCGCCGACACGGCGACGCCCGAAAGAATCAGCCGCACCGGACTGAGTCCACGCTTCCACGCAAGAAGATAAATCAGAAGCGCCGTCGCCAGCGCTCCGGCGAACGCCGCCGGAACCAGCAGCGCGCCGTATTGCGGAAAAGCCAGAA
>CAZORN010000496.1:0-1961 GCA_964581935.1 uncultured Victivallales bacterium | reverse complement strand
CCGGCCCTGCTGGAGTTCGCAACCCAGCTGATCGCGATCCACGAGGAGTCCGCCGGATGCCGCCGCGAGGAACTCGAAGAAAACATCGCCCGAATGACCGCTCTCTGGCGGGACGTCAAGCTCGCGCGCGGACTGGCCAAAATTTTGAACGACCGTTGTATTTTTTCGGAATGCCTGGAACAGGATTATCCGGCTCTCCGGCACGACCTTTTCCTGCGGACCGCACGTCTTCTCGCCGATGAAAACTGTCCCGCCGATCCTGCCTCCTTCCGGGAAAAAGTCATGGAAGGCGAAACGGTCCTGCAGAATGAAATCTACGTCGACCTCCCCGAAAACGAACGTCTGCTGTCCCTGAAAAAAACGTTTCCGCGCGAGCTTCTGGAACGCTACAACCTTTCGCTGGTCCAGTCGCTTCTGCTGTACAGCGAGGGACTGGAGTGTCAGGTTTCCGCCGAGGATCCCGCGCTTTTGCGGCGTCTCTTCAAATACCTGAAGTTCTTCCGTCTCCTTTTCAGCGCGGAGCTTGCCGAGGAACGGAAGAAAGGCGCCGTTCCGATGATCCGCCTGAAGATCGACGGTCCGGCCTCCATCCTTGAGAACAGCACGAAATACGGCCTTCAGCTTGCCTCGTTTTTCCCCGCGATCTGCACTCTGAAGACGTGGAAGGCGTCCAGCGGCCTGAAGCTCCGCGACAAACCGCTCCGTCTGACGCTGGACGAAACCAGCAAGCTGGTCTGTCCCTACACGAACTTCGGCGCCTACATCCCCGATGAACTGAAGATGTTTCAGGACTATTTCAACGGCAAAGCGACCTCGTGGCGGCTGGTCCAGCGCAGCGCATACCTCCGCATGGAAGGGAACCGTCTGGCTTTTCCGGACTTCCGTTTCCGTTCCGACGACGGCGCGGAGTTCGATCTGGAGCTTTTCCATCAGTGGCACAAGGGGCCCTTGACCGAACGGATGGATTATCTGGAAAAGCACCCGGAAACGCCGCTTCTGCTGGGAGTCGACCGGGCGTGTCTGAAGGGGGACGATGCTCTCAAGGAACGTTTCTCGAAACTGCGCGGATGTTTTCTTTTCAGTTCATTTCCGGGCGTGGAAAACGTCGTGAAGCATCTGGAAGCGGCCCGCAAAAATTGAACCGGTCCGACTGCGGAACGGTCTTTTCAGGAGACCACCGGACGGCACCCGCCTGCCCCGTATTCGACGGTCTTCACACGGACGAATGAATGGTCCGGATTCTCGCGCCAGAGCAGCGAACCGTCTTCATCCTCGGCGAAACAGCCGCGCGCGAAATCCTCGACCACCCGTGGATAAAGGGTCCAGTCGCCCCTTTTCTTGAGATTTTCCTGATTGATTTCGGCCAATTCGTAAAGGAGATCGGAATTTGCGCCGTGGCGGTGATCGTTTTTGCGGGCGGCGAAAATCGCGCGGAGTTCCTCAAGGGAATGTCCGCGGAGATCGACCGGAACCGGCTCGGAAATGCCGAGGATGTGCCCGCTGTCCATTTCCGCCGCGCCGGGAGTGTAGGGCTGCACGAGAATCACGCTGCTGCGGAGGGTGCCGAGCCCGTCGAGAATGGCCAGCTCAAGCGGGATGCTGTGAAGGCCCACGAGGCGGCGGCGTCCATTTTTTTCGTAGGTCAGGTCGCCGGGATGGACGTTCAGACAGGGAAGCTCGGCGGCGAGGTTGGTCAGGGTGACGAACCCGGCAAGGATGCCGAAATCGATTTGGAACGGGGCGATTTTCGCACGGAGTTCAAGGGTCCAGAGTTCGCGGAGACGCCGCCCTTCCTCCGTCGCGAGCGTCACGCTGTCCAGACCGTGCGCACGGTAGAAAGAGACGATGCCATGTTCGACGATGGGGAGCTTGTATTTTGCGGCGATTTCGGCGGCCCGGCTGGACCTCGGACGGTCGGTGACAATCAGGGCCGGACGCCATGCGGAACGTTCGCCCAGACG
>CAZORN010000495.1:0-1963 GCA_964581935.1 uncultured Victivallales bacterium | reverse complement strand
TCATTGCCAGACATTGAACCAGCCCGATCAGGGCCGCTTTGCCGTAGGTCAGGTCGCGGAAGGATTCGAGGGGCTTTTCGCGTTTGCACCAGTCCTCCACTTTCAGGAGCAGAAGGCCGCCGACGAGGAGGGCTCCGGCCACAATCAGAGGAGATTCCTGCATGGCTTCGACCTGTTTCTTGACAAGGAATCCGATGATCAGTATGGGAACGACGCCCACGGCGGTTTTGAGCCAGATGTCGAGGGTGTCGCGCCGGACTTTTTCATCGCTGAAAAGGTTCTGCGGGATGAGCTTCTTATGGAAGTAGAGAAGCACCGCCAGAATGGATCCGAACTGGATCACCACATTGAACATTTTGGAGAAGCCGCCTTCTCCGAGATGAAGGAATTGATCCACAAGAATCAGATGTCCGGTGCTGCTGATGGGAAGAAATTCGGTAATGCCCTGTACAATGCCCTGAAGCGCGGCCTTCCAGAAAAGTTCCATAGATTATTTTTTCTCCACCGCTTTCGGGCGTGCAAGCGCGGTGCATTCTTCGGCGAGGATCAGGGCGAAGCGGTTGGCGGCTTTGCTCATGGCTTCGGCGAACCGGGCAGGCGTGCTGTCGGCGAGTTTTTCGCGGATCATGATGGTTTTAGCGACTTTGCCCTGAGCGCCGTATTGAATCTGGAAATAGACTCCCATCTCTGCGTATCCGTCGCGCATCTCGAAAAGCAGGACGGTGCCGCTGATTACGAGCGACGGCGCCGTCGGTTTTCCGGGATCGGAGGGTTCATTGCGGAAGGCGAGTTTCAGATATTTTGTGAGAAGGGAGCCGGGGGGCTGTACCCATTTGTGGAAATCATTGGCGAGGACAATATTGTCCTTTTCACGGCATGCCATCCGGAAACGCTCTCCGGTGACGGAGGCGAACGGAAGGATTTCGACGGGTTCCGGCAGGGCGATCCGGTCCGGAACCGTCAGGTCGTAATAGGTGGTTTCCGTCTGTTTCGGTTCAGGGAAGATGCTGCAGGCCGCACAGAAGACCAGTCCCGTTCCAATGACGAAAAGAGGAAGGATCTTCATGGCGGTTACCCTTTCCTCAATGTCCTGCGGGCAGGGCGGGGACCTTCAGGGTCTGACCGGCGCGGAGCTGCATGCTTTTGCCGAGGACGTCTTTATTGGCGTCGGCGATCAGCTTGTAATATTTCGGAGAACCGTAGATTTTCCGGGAGACGGCGACAAGAGTGTCTCCGGCCACGACTTTGTAGGAGGTTCCTCCGGCGGCGGGGGCCGCGGCGGAAGCGCCTGTGTTCTTGGCGGCAGACTTGGCGGCCGTTTTTCCAGCGGCGGTAGCGGCGGCGGAATCACCCCCGGCGGTTTTGGCGGCGCCCGATTTCGCGGCGGCGATTTTCCCGGCTTCGGTGCGTTCTCCGGCGATGGTGCGCAGCCGCTGTTTCATGATGGTGTTCTGCTCTTCGAGGGCCTTGGAATAGGCGATATATTTGTCGAGGCGTTCCTTGACCTTGTCCAGTTCCTCCCCGGAGCCTTTCATGAGCGTGGGATCGTTCTTATATTCTTCCATCATCTTTTTGAAAAGATTCTTGCGTGCGGCGGCGGCGAAGTTCTTGATATCGTCGGCATTGGTGGTGTCGTTCGGATTCATTTCAAGATACTTCTCGTAGTGGTAGGCCGCCTTGAGGGGACTGTCCAGATTGTCGCCGTAGATGGAGGCCAGCTCGAAATGCGTGACGGCCGATTTCGGACAGATGAGCAGGAAGTCTTCGTAGCATTTTGCAGCTTCCTGATAGTTTCCGGCGCTTTTGGCCGTTCCGGCCTTGACGAACAGCGGATGGGTCTTTTCCTTCCCGACATAATCTCCGCAGGAGGTGAGGACAAACACAGACGCGGCGGCAAAGAGTAAGAACAAAAAACTTCTGGCTTTCATTGTACAATCCCTTTTCATTCGGATTAATGGAATAC
>CAZORN010000494.1:0-1970 GCA_964581935.1 uncultured Victivallales bacterium | reverse complement strand
CTGACGAAAGCCGGGATCAGCGTGAGCATCTTCATCGACCCTGTGAAGGAACAGCTCGAAGCCGCCGCGAGGATCGGCGCCCCGTTCGTGGAGCTTCATACCGGTTCCTTCGCCAATGCGTCCGGCGACGCCCAGCTCCGCGAGTTGGACCGTCTCATCGCGGGCGCGGAAATCGCCCACTCGCTCGGGATGCAAGTCAACGCCGGACACGGCATCGACTACGTGAATCTGAAACTGATTCTCGAAATCCCCCATCTCCATGAACTGAACATCGGACACAGCATCGTTTCCCGTTCCGTTTTCACCGGTCTGAAAACCGCCGTGAAGGAAATGCTGGACGGAATGTCAAAATACAACCGATAAGCGAAAGGACTTCCCTGCCATGCAGATCTCCTTCTATACGGCGGCCCGTTCCCAGGAAGGGGACGGCGGCATCTACGGTTTCGACGCCGACTCGAAGAGGGTCTACTTTGAACCGCTCAAAGGGGTGTCGTATCTGGCCTATTCCCCGAACCGCTCGATCCTTTACGCCGTTTTCAAGGAAGGCGACCGCAATCAGGTCATTGCCTATTTCCGCTCGAAGGACGGTTCGCTGAAGGCGGCGAACCGGGTCGAGACCCATGGCGGTTCAAGCTGTCACATTACCCCGGGCCCCCTCGGACAGTTCCTCTATTGCGCCAATTACCTGACCGGCAACTTCAACGAATTCCGGCTGGAGAAGAACGGCACGTTCGGCAAGGAGGAACGCCTGATTTCCTATCCGGGCGTCCTCGGGCCGAACAAGAAGCGTCAGGACCGCCCCCACGCCCATTGCACGGTTTTTACGCCGGACGGCAAATATCTCTGCGTCGTGGATCTCGGGCTTGACGAAGTCCTGCTCTATCCGTTCACGGTCGGACAGGGGGTTGCGGCGGAGCCTTCCTTCCGGTACCGCTCCGCGAATCCGGGCGCGGGTCCGCGCCATCTCCTGTTTTCGCCCGACGGTCAGACCGCGTGGCTGGCCAATGAAGTGGACAGCACCGTTTCCGTCCTGCGTTACACTGCGGGACGTCTGGAACACATTTCCACGCTCTCCACCCTTCCGGCGGATTTCGGAGGGGACAATACGGTGGCTGCGATCCGGCTTTCCCCGAACGGAAAACATCTGTGCGTGAGCAACCGCGGACACGATTCCTTCGCCTGTTATGAAACCGGTCCGGACGGTTCGCTGAACCTGCTTTCGATCGTTCCTGTCAACGGAGCGGGGCCGCGCGACATCAATTTCCTGCCGGGCGGAAAGGCTCTTGCCTCCTGCAACGAAGGCACGAACAACGTCACCTTCTTCCGTTACAACTCGAAAACGGGCGTTTTCACGGCGCGGACCCAGGTCGAGGCCATGCCCGATCCTCTGTGCGTGATCTAGGCGCGGGGGGGCGCAAAAAAAGGCGGACACGGGAATTCCCGGTCCGCCTTTTTCATGGAATGCCGATGAATTATTCCTTGCAGGGAAGGTTTTTCGCACTGACCGCGGGGACGATTTTGAGCAGTTCGGAAATCCGGACGGAGTAGTCGTCCAGCGCTTTTTTCCGGGCTTCTTCCGAAATGTGGGCCGGAGCGAATACGATATTGGGTTCCAGCACGGAGAAGCCGAGAAATTCGAGTCCCCGGCGGATCGGGAGAATGATCTTGTGGATGTCGCCGTTCAGACCGCCTTCCTTGTAGGCGTCGGCGGGGGCGCCGGTCGTGAAGGAGAGCATGGCGCGCTTGCCCTTGAAGAATCCGTTTTCATAGAGATGCGCCCCGTTGTAGACCCGTCCGAGCGCATAAACGCGTTCCGTCCAGCCTTTCAGCACGGACGGCAGGCCGAACCACCACATCGGGAACTGCCAGATCATGAGGTCGCACCATTCCAGTTTCCGGATTTCCTCCTCGATGAAATCGGCGAAGGAGTTCTGTTCGGTCGCATACAGTTCCTCGATCTGCTGTTTGAA
>CAZORN010000493.1:0-1974 GCA_964581935.1 uncultured Victivallales bacterium | reverse complement strand
CTGGCGCGACATCCTGCGGAAGAACGCCGAATATTTCGCCGGAATTCCGGACGGCTACATGCTTCCCCATGCCGTGGACGACCGCTGCAAGTGCATGGGCGGATTCTGGACCGGCACGGTCGATCATGCATCCGCCGCATGGATCGCCCAGATGATGTTCGATTACTGCGACTGCACGGGCAACATCCCATATCTGCGCGATGTCGTTTTTGAGTTCATGCGCGGCGTCATGCGAGTCTTCCAGACCATGATCGTCCCCGATCACGGAAAGCTTGCCCTCCCGCTCAGCATCTCCCCCGAATACCGGGGCGCGGACATGGATGCGTGGGGGCGGAATTCCAGTTTTCAGCTCGCGGCGATCCACCGTCTCTCGCTCAACCTCCAGAAGGCCGCGAAACTTCTCGCAATCCCGGAAGATCCGTTCTGGAAAGAGGTTTCCGAAAAACTTCCGCAGGCTTCCATTTATACGGAAAACGGAAAATCCGAGATCGGACTCTGGGACGGCCTGACGTTGGAGGAAAGTCATCGGCACCATTCGCACCTCGGCGGAATCTGCCCCTTCTCCACCCTCGATCCGGACGATTCCGCCTGGAAGGAAATCATCGAAAATTCCCGGACAAGGTGGACTTCGCTCGGCATGGGACAATGGACGGGATGGTGTCTGCCGTGGGCGTCCATGATCCATACCCGTTTCGGCAACGGCGACATGGCGGAACTCATTCTCGAAATCTGGAAAAGCGCCTTCACCAACGACGCCGGAGCCTCCCTTCACGACGCCCGATACAGGGGATTCACTTTTTTTGCGCAGCTGGACCGCGGCGAAGTCATGCAGATGGACGGAACGATGGGAGCGGTCACGGCGTTACAGGACATGCTCCTTCATGCGCGCGGCGAAACACTGTTTCCTTTCGCCGGAATTCCCCGCCGGTGGAAATATGCCTCCTTTGAAAAGATGCCCGCACCCGGAGGATTCGTCATCGACGGCGATTACCGGAAAGGAAAAGCCTGCGTGATCCGCGTCCGCGCAACCCGGAGCGCCGCGCTCTCCCTTTCGCTGCCCGGATCGGGAAGCTGGGATTGCGAAGGACAGCCCGTATCCGAAAAGATCTTCCGGAAAACATTCCGCAAAGGAGAGTCGGTTGTCCTGAGTTCAGGAACTCTCTCCTGACTTATTTTTCAAATTAGATAAATGGAAAAAATGAAAAGAACGATCCTGATTCTGATGTTTTTACTGGCGGTAAGCCTTGCTTCCGCGGAGAGCGGTCCTGCAACGCGCCCGGAGAATCCGCCGCGGGACATCTCCATACAATCCGCCGTTGCGACAGTGCTCGGAACGGGATCTGGCTGCTATCGCGCGGAAGTGGATCTCCGGCTCTTCGTTCCCCCGGCAGACACGGGAAATTACCGTCTGCGGGTTACGCCGGCAGACACGGAAAAACCGACGTCGTTTCCGGTCAAGTTCAAAAAGGGCATGAATGAAGTGAAAATCCCTGAGGCGTATTTTCCGCTCCTCGGCAAAAACAATACACGTCTGGAATTGCAAAAGGAATCCGGAGACGTTCCCTTCGTGCGCGATTATCCGGTACGGATCGCGTATGAACCGCTCAAGCTGACACTTCTGAAACCGGGATACGCCGGAACCTTCTTCCCCGACCAGACGTTCTCACGCGCGGAAGGGCAGCTCGAAATACGGCTTGCCGCCGAAGGTCTGACTGCAATCGTCTCCATCGATGGGGACGGAATCTCTTTTGAGAGACAGACTTTTCCCTCGCCGGAACGTACGGTCAGGTTCAGCTTCAATACCGCAAACATGGGATTCGACACCTGCACGGTAACCGCAGAACTCCGCAAAGGCGATTTGCCCGTCGCAAAAGTTCAAGAGGAAATCCGGCGTCCGCCGCCCGCCTGCACAAAGATGGTGTGGCTGGACGCTTCCGGAATCATCGTCAACCGGAAAAACATCTTTCTGCGAGA
>CAZORN010000492.1:0-1975 GCA_964581935.1 uncultured Victivallales bacterium | reverse complement strand
CAGACTCAACAAGCTCGTGAAAGCACCCGCGAACTTGAAAAACAGGCCAGGGAACTGAACCAGAAAAATCTGGAGGAACAAGCCCGGAAAGCCGGAGAAGAGCTGGACAAAGCCAAAGACGCCCAGAAACGGAAAGACGGCAAGGAAGCCGAAAAGCATCTGAAGAATGCGCTCGACCAGCTCGGCGGCAGCGACGGCAAGGACAATCAGAGCAAGGATCAGAAGGACGGCAAAAACGGTAAGGATCAGAAAGACCAGAAGGATGGCAAGGACGATCAGAGCAAGGATCAGAAGGACTCCAACGACCAGAAGGACGGCAAGGATCAGAAAGATCAGAAGGACAAGAAAGACCGTGAACTTCCCAAAAACGACAAGCAGTCCGGCGAAGGGAAAAACGGCGTGAAGGAAGAAGAAAAAGAAATCGACAAAGAACAGGCCAAGGCTCTGCTCGATCTCATGGCCAACGATGAAAAGCAGTTGAAAGATGAACTCAAAGAACGGATGAAACGCAACTACGGAGTCCGTCCGGTTGAAAAAGACTGGTGATATTCGGGAGGAGAGATTCGGCAATGTTTATGAAGACGACAGGGATTCATTATTTTCAATTCAAATCGCTGGGCGCCTCGATTCTGGCGGCGCTGTTCTGTGCGCTGGAAGCCGCCGCGCCGAAAGTGGAAACCTTCGTCTCGCCCGAACCGGTCCGGGTCGGAGAAACGGCCTATCTTGTCATCCGTTCCAATGACGGTGCACGCAATGCCCCGCTGGTCAGCCGCCGCCCTCCGGTTCAGAATCTGGAATGGGGACGCGGGATCAGCCAATCCCAGAGTACCCAGATCATCAATGACCAGCAGTTCGTGATATACGAGGTTCAGATTCCGTTTGTTGTCACGCGTCCGGGAACCTATACGATTCCTCCGATCGAGCTGACGCACAGCCGGGAAAAAACCAGGGCGGTTGAATTTTCCGCCGTGGAAGCCACCTACCCGGCGCCCGCGCCATCGCCCAAGGCCTCCGCAGGAAAAACGGCGCCCGCAACTCCCCGGATGCCGCCTCCCGTCTACCGTCAAGCCGGCGGCACGACGGTTGTCCGGCAGACGCCTCAGCCAACCCGTCAGACGCCGACTCCCGCCGAGGAAAATATCTCCGCGCAGGACTCCGCCGAACAGCCCAAAACAGCGGCTTCGAACAAAAAAGATGCGGAACTTACGATTGACCAGGTGCTGTTCGCCGAATCCGAAATCCCCGGATCCGCGCGCTCCAGATATTACGTCGGAGAGGAAATCCCCCTTGAAATCAACGTATTCCTTCTGGACGGCGCGCGCGCCCAGCTCTCCTGGCCCAAAGTCTCCTTCGGAGAGAAGGACGCCGCCGTCTTCCGCGACTATAAGAACGTCAATCCCGATAATCCGAACTTTGCGGGCGCCGCAAAATCTTCCGCGGTAAAAAATGACCGCGACTACACCTGTTTCTCCTTCAAAACGGCCTTCCATCCGATCTCCGCGGGAAAAATGACGATCTCCATCCGGATCGAAAGCGTCATTCTCGTGCCGGAAAACAGACGTCCGGCCCGGTCCGACGACATGTTCGACGACTTCTTCGGAGGCTCCTTCTTCGCCCGCGAACGTCAGGTCGCCCGGAACATGGAAACCGCTCCGATCACTCTCGAAATCCTCAAGGTTCCGCCCCCGGAAGACAATGTCTTTTTCTCCGGCCTGGTGGGGGTCTGGAAAACCGAAGTCACCCTCTCCCCGCCGCCTTACCGCGTCGGAGAACCGATCACCATGAAGGTCAACCTTCAGGGGACCGGCTCCCTCGATTCCCTTCGCGCCCGGAATCTGGAACTCAAGGGCTTCCGGGTGTATCCGCCTGAAATCGAAAAGACCAGGACCTCCGGAGAAATCCGTTACATCCTGATTCCCACCGAGACCAGTTCCGGCGACACGGAGAACATCATCCTGCCGCCCGTCTCCACGTT
>CAZORN010000491.1:0-1978 GCA_964581935.1 uncultured Victivallales bacterium | reverse complement strand
GTCCGGATCAACCTTTACCGGAAGGCCTCGAAGGACCCCGAATGGCTCAAGAACAAGAAGGTGGTTCTCTGGGTCCTGACCTGCCGGGAATTCACGGAATCTCCCAACGGCTGGATGCGCGTCCCTGTCTTCAAAGGTAAAGCGCAGTAAATCACACTGAGGGAAACTCAGTCCGAATATTCGCGGGCGGAAACCGCTTCAAACCACTTTGCGACAGCCTTGAGGTCGTGGAATTCCGAAAGGGAGCGCGCCTCGACTCCGTGGAAGGTTTCGAGCGTCATCCGCGCCAGCGACTGGCCGGGCCCGAGCTCAAGGAAAATGCGGTTGCCGTAGGAACAGGCGGTTTCCAGACACCCGTGCCAGTCGATCGTGCGGTGGATCTGGGAGGTCAGCGCCGCAACCGCCTGATCGCGGGTGAATGCTTTCTCTCCGGTGACTCCGGACAGTGCGGGGCTTCCCGAAAAAACGAAGGGAACCCCGGTCAGAACCTTGCCGAACGCTTCCGCCGCTTTGTCCATGAAAGGCGTGTGCGAGGCGACGGAGACCGGAAGGCGCACGGTTTTGCCCGCGCCGTTTTTCTGTGCTTCCTGAAGGAAAGAATCCGCGTCGGATTCCTTCAGGCCGATAATGAAATGATCCCGCGCGTTGATGATGGCGACATGGGCTCCGAAATGTCCGCAGAGCGATTCAACGGCGTCCCGCTTTAGTCCGATGACCGCAACCATGGTCTGGGGAATATCCGCCGAGGCGCTCATGAGCTTTCCGCGTTCGGCGGCGAGCCGGACCGTTTCCGCCGGAGAAAGATTTCCCGAAATTCCGAAGACGGTGAGTTCGCCAAGACTATATCCGGCAAAGAGGTCCGGGGACGGCAGAAGCGGTTTCACCACCGCCCAGACCATTTCCTGATACAGGGCGATCAGAGGCTGGGCGATGTCGTTGCGGAACCACAAGTCGGGCTGGCCGATTCCGTCCGGCAGGACTTCCGCGGCGCGCACGGCTTCGAAAACGTCCCGCGCTTCCGGATAGACTTGCAGGGCTTCCAGCATTCCGGGTTCCTGACGGCCCTGTCCCGAACAAAGAATTACGAGTCTTCCCATAGTTCCTCCATTCGGTGAATGAAGAGGGTTGCGGCCAGAAGGTCGGCGACGCCTCCGCAGCTCAGGTTCCGGCGTATGAACTCCCGGTGGTTTTCGAGCGCGCGAGCACTCTTTTTTTCTTCGGAAGCGCGGCGGAATGCAACGGCCTTTTCCACGGCGAAATCGTGTCCGGCCCGACCTCCCCGATGCAGAAGCGTCGTATCGTTGACGCGTTCCAGCAAGGCATAAAACGCCTCAAGCCGCGCCGCGTTGAGGGACTCCTTTCCAACCGCTTCCCGGAAGGCGGGCAGGCCGTAACGGTATACCGACGGAAAACCGTCCGCCGCTTCTTTTCCTGCGCCGGTTCCTCCGCATCGTCGGATCGCCTCTTCCCCGTGGCTTCCGGGATTCTTCTGTTTGAGGAGGTCGGCTCCCCAGCGGGTCCGTACGATTTCTCCGAGAGACGCCCGGTTTTCTCTGGCCGTCTTGAGTCCGGCGGCGGCCGCCAGCATCCCGAGTGAAAAGATCGCGCCCCGGTGCGTGTTGACTCCTCCGGTTGCCTCGAACATCTTTTTCTCGGCGTCTATCCCGAGTTCCTTCAGTTCCTCCATCGGGGCATTGCGGAATCCGGCCTCGGCGATTTGCCGGAAATACCCTCTCAGTGCGGCGATTCCCGCGAGAAAATGAGAGGCGTTCATGTCGCGGTGACTCCCGTTGTCGACATGACTGACCAGTCCGGGTTTCGGATAGGTCTCCAGTTCTTCGAGAAGAGCGGCTTCCGCTTCCCATGCGATGAGTCCGGCATCCGGACGCCGGGCCGAAAGGATTGCCTTGCCGCAGAGGGAAATATCATGGTCGCCCTTCAGGAGGACGTCGGGCGTGTCTTTCCGCCATTCCTTATA
>CAZORN010000490.1:0-1979 GCA_964581935.1 uncultured Victivallales bacterium | reverse complement strand
ACAGTGCTGTCGACGGCGTGATGCTGACGTGGGAATACCATGTTCTCTGTTCCGCGACCGTGACCGCGGTGACGGTCGGCAGCGTCAACTGCTCCATGGCCGGGATCAACATCCCGGAGACACTGGAACTCGTCAACAGCGCCGCGACGGTCCATGTGTTCGTGATCCGCGGCATCTACAAATCCGGCGCGGTGAACAACGTCCGATATCAGGCAAATTTCGCCTACAGTTACGAGGCGTAAAATGCTGATACCCTATCAATACAACAAGATGGCGGCGGGAGGAACGGTAGTCGATCCCGACGCCGCGAAATACGGAACGCGGGGCGTGTTCACCTTTCTGCGGAACGGCGGCTGCAACCAGAGCGCAATGACGATGTCGAACCGCTACCTCGTCTCCAGCGCGGTCAGCCGGATGGAGGTGTCGAGCGCCGGACTGGCGGTCAACACCACCGTCAACTACGGCGCGAGCGTTTTCGTCCGCGACGGCGGCACGGTTTCCAGCACCGTCGTCAACAGCAACGGAAACGTGCAGGTTTCCAGCGGCGGCGTGGCGAAGGACACCGAACTCAACTACAACGCCCAGCTCCACGTGAGTCCCGGCGCTTCGGCGAGCGGAGGAAACGTCCATTCCTACGGGCGCGTCTACGCCTATTCGAATACGGAAATCGCCGGGTTCCACGTCTCCTACGGCGGCGGCCTCTACGGACAGGGAACGGGCGTCACCTTCGACGGCATCGTCGTTTCGAGCGGGGCGGACTTCAACGCAGGGCAGTCCTCCGGCGTGAAAATGCTTCATACGACTCTCGCCTCGAACGCGAGTTTCTGGTGCCTTTCGGGAGTGAACGTCACCAGCACCGCCGTCATGCCGGGCGCCTACCTCGGTGTTTCGTCCGGCGGAAAATGTTATGATGTCGCCGTCGCCGCCGGCGGCAGGATCGTCCACGGCGTATGGGGCCATGATTCCGATACCGTCGTCACCGGGACGAACCAGTTCGGTTCATTTTACACCACAAACGGCACGGCATGCAATTATGTCCTTGCCGGAGGGCAGGATCAGCAGCTGTATTATTATGCCAGCGCCGTCAGCACCGTCATGAGTTCCGGCGGAAGCCAGTTCGTCTCCTTCGGCGCGGTCGCGCGGTTCAACACGATCTTCAGCGGAGCCTACCAGCGGATTTTCTCCAGCGGGAAAGCGTTGGACACGGTCGTAAACAGCTACGGAAGCCAGTTCGCGGATTTTTACGGAACGGCGGTCCGAACGACCGTAAGAAGTTCGGCGTGGCTCTACGCCACCAACTTCGGACGGGCGGTCAGCACGGCCGTCGAACGGGGCGGTTCGGCCTACTGCTCCTACTGCGGCGCCATGACTTCGACAAACATCAGCGGCTGGACGCAGTTCTACAACGGGTGCTCCGGCCGGCACGTCACGGTCAATTCCGGGGCATACTGCTATTTCAACTATGCATGCACAGGCGGCGATTTCACCGTGTCCGGCGGCGGCAGTCTCTATATTTCGCAGAACTGCGAGGTGGACGGCGTCAACGTTTCGGACGGCGGAAAGCTCGACATCTACTCGATGTGCCAGGGGTCGAACATCAGCGTCGGCAGCTGTTCCGTCAACATGGGCGGCTACTGCGGATTCACGTCAACCGCCATCGGAAGCGGGGCGCGGATGTGGGCATCGAACTACTGCGAATACAGTTCGCTTGCCATCGGTCCGGGCGCGTCCGCCTCAATTTACTACACTTGCGGCATGACGGACGTCTCGGTCGCCTCGGGGGGATACCTCTATCTCTCGCAGAACTGCTCGGCGGTGAATTTGAATCTCGCGGACGGCGCGTCGGCGTGGATCTGCAATTCCTGCAATCTCACGAATGTCACGCTCGGACCCGGAGCGATGCTCACCGCCTCCCAGTTCATCGGTCTGGAAAACGTCCAACTCTCCAGCGGAGCGGTCATGTGGATGCATTCCAGCCA
>CAZORN010000489.1:0-1992 GCA_964581935.1 uncultured Victivallales bacterium | reverse complement strand
ATAGCCCCATCCTTTGCTGTGCGGCCAGACGGGCAGCACCCCCGCAAGCATGAGGATCAACACAATCAGCAGAATCGTTCCGATACTCATGGCGCAACTCCTTCTTGTTGGTTCCGACGGGTCATCGACCGGCGCACATATCTCCGAGCCGCCGGCTGATGACCTTTTGCCGGAACTATTTTGTTCTGGGAACTTCCAGCGTCATCTGGTTATCCATGCCGGTCACTCCTTGAATGTCGGCGGCCAGCCTGCTTCCCCGTGATTTCTCCGCATCGCTTTTGACAATTCCGGTCAAGGCGGCTTCGCCGCTGCATGTGATCCCCTTCGTATTTACCGAGCGGGTCGGACGATGAGTCAGAAGCATCGTCTTCACATGAATGGAGACGGATGCGTCATCGATTTCCTCGCAGGCAGTGGGCTCTTTCATTTTTGGCGTTGTCATCATTGCCATCACTCCTTGGCTGGTCAAGCTTGCCTCGCTGTCTCTTTCTCTTTTGACATGACTGGAGACAGACTCGCTGAATGCAGGATGTATAATCGCACGAAGCGGTGAGAAATAAAACACATGACATGAAGAAAAAAATCTTTGACGAGCCGAAAACTCTGGTCTCGATTCCGGGAGGAGGATTCCCTGTCATGGCACGGTTCCATCAGATCCATGCCATTCTCGCCATTGAAATCTTTCACAGCCCTCTGTCATCCGCCGCTTTTCGGGCTGTCAGGCGCCTGGTATAAACCTCTTTCGCATTCGCCTGAATTCATGTGCGCGGATCCAGAAGCGGAAGAACCGGCCCCCATTCCTCTTGTTCCCGACTTCATAGCTGTAATATATCATCCTTTTCAGAAAAAACATCAAAATGTTTCCATAAACACAAATATTTATCATTTCATGATCCGTTGTTTATCATTTCAGGAAATATCTTTTACTTTTTCAAAAGAGCGTTTCCACCGAAAAAGAATGCCGGAACTCCCAAAAACGGATCGCTCTTTTCCGCTAAGAACAAGCGGTTGTTCGTGGAATGACCGCCATAGAAATGAAACGGTATCCCGCAGGGCCGGATCGGCGATTTTTTACCGTGCGGACGACTCACGTTTCTTGCGCTCGGAGATGTCATGGATTACGATCATGCACTCGCCGTCCCGCATTGCTTTCGCCTGAATATGCACCCAGAAGGAGGTGCCGTCGGTATGCCGCATCCGCATGTCCCAGTCCCGCTCCACCCCACCTGCCAACAGCGCCTTGCGCTTGAGGTACCAGCTGTCCTGATCTTCTGGGAGAACAAAGCGGGTAAACGGGCGTTTGATCAGTTTTTCCCGCGGTGTGTCGAACAGGGTGGCGGCGGTGATGTTTGCTTCCAGAATCAGTCCTTTTTCGTTCAAGGTGCAAAACCCCACCGGAGCCAGGTCGTAAAGATCGAAATAGCGTACCCGTCCGGCTTCCAGTTCTGTCTGAATTCGGCGCAGCTCCTCGTTCTGCATTTCCAGCTCAATCTGATGCACCCTCAGAGACTCCTCGATTTGCCGTCGCCCGGTGGTGTCCGTCGCGATGCAATAGATCAGATTCTCCTGAGGAATAGGGGCCGCCGTCCAAAGAAAATAACGAATGGAACCATCACTGTGGAGATAGCGGCATTCGAAGTCCAACGACAGATTTCCTTCGGCAAGTTTGGCCAGTTCAGCATTGATTCGTGCGTGATCGTCCGGGTGGATAATGGAGAGAAGCGGTTTTGCAAGCAGCGTTTCGCGGGTATGCCCCAGGACCTTTTCCCATGTGGGATTGACGAATTTGAAGTAGCCGTCAGTTCCAAGCACGCAGATCGGATTGGGAGACATATTGACGATGCGGTTGTATTTGGCTTCCGCTTTTTTGTGCTCGGTGATGTCCACAAAGCAACCGACCAGTCCTTCGATTTTTCCTTCGGCGTCCAGAATGGGGATTTTCGACATAATGCCCCATTTTGCTTTGCGATTGCCGGGAATGTAACCTTCGAT
>CAZORN010000488.1:0-2004 GCA_964581935.1 uncultured Victivallales bacterium | reverse complement strand
GTTGTTGTCGCGCATCATCTGGGTGTTGGCGGTGAGTGCGCCGCCGGGCATCGGGCTGAAGATGATCTTGGGGCTGACTTCCATGGATTCCGGGGGAATGAAATACTTGCCCATGCAGTCGGTGAAGACGTCCTCTGCCTTCATGATCTTTTCGGGATCGATGTCGAGGGTGAAGTCGGTTCCGCGGAGACGGTGCCACATGACGAGGATGTCCGCTTCGCAGGTGCCGCCGGACATCGGAGCCATGGCGAGGTCGATGCAGTCGGCGCCGGCTTCGATGGCGGCCATGTTGCAGGAGACGGCCATACCGGCGGTGTCATGGGTGTGGAACTGGATTTTGACTTCGGGAGGCAGGAGCTTGCGGGCCGCCTGAATGGTCTCGAAGACGGTCTTCGGGGTGGAAGTGCCGGAGGCGTCCTTGAAAGCGACGCTGGAGAACGGGACACCGTCCTTGAGGATGGCCTTGAGGCTGTCCGCGTAGAACTCGGGGCTGTGGGGATACCCGCTGTCGAGTCCCGGAGGAAGGCCCATGAGCGTGACGGTCACCTGATGCTGGAGTCCGGCGTTGGCGATGCAGCGTCCGGAGTAGGAGAGGTTGCGGACGTCGTTGAGGGCGTCGAAGTTGCGGATGGTGGAAACGCCGTGTTTCTTGAAGAGGACGGCGTGAAGGTTGATGATGTCGCGGGACTGGGAGATGAGTCCGACCACATTGGCGCCGCGGGCGAGGGTCTGGAGGTTGACGTCGGGTCCGACGACCGCGCGGCACTTGTCCATCATCTCGAAGGCGTCTTCCTGACAATAGAAATAGAGGCTCTGGAAACGGGCGCCGCCGCCGATTTCAAAATGATTGGTTCCGGCTTCCTTCGCCGCCTTGAGTGCGGGGAGGAAATCTTCGGTTCTCACGCGCGCGCCGACACAGGACTGGAAGCCGTCACGGAAAGAGCAATCCATGTAACTGATTTTTTTCATACGAACACTTCTTTCTTTATATTTGAATAAGATTATTTGGAATTTTCATGGAAAGCGACAGCCGCGACGGCGGCCTGCAGAGCCTCGTCGCCGGCTCCGGCAGCGGACTGTTTTTCCGGAGCCTTCTCGAACTTTGCGGCAAGGGGCGCAAGGGTCCTCTTCATCAAGGTCATGCAGACTACCATGATCATCAGGAAGATGTAAACGGTCAGCATGCCGATTACCATCAACTTCACTCCATCCAGAATCATTTCCATGTTCAGGTCCTTTCATTTCGTTACGTGTTCAATATCTGTGTTTTTTTTTCAAAAAAAAGAATCGTACAAAAACAAATCGTCAAAGAGCAGAAGGAAGGGATTCCTTCAAAATCGTAACATCGCCGCAGTTGAACCGGCAAGGAACGCCGTTCTCTTCCGCGATCAGTTCCCCGGACTCGGCAATATCGCGGATGAAAAGTTCCCGGATCCTGCCGGAGGGGTCGGACAGGGAGATATTCCGTCCGATGATGTAGTTGCGTTCTTTCCATTCAGCGAAAAGGGCTTCGGGAGAATGCAGATACACCGCATAATATTTGCTCAGCGCCCCGGCCAGTTCCCGGGTCAGTTTTTTCACATCGTAATGAATCCCCGAGAGGAATTTCAGGGAAGTCGCGGGCTGGCCGATGGAGTCGATCTCTTTCTTTTCGAGATTGATGTTGACTCCGATGCCGGCGATCACGCCTTCGATGGAGGCTCCCCGAGTGCTGCATTCGCAGAGAATCCCCGAAATTTTCCGATGATCCGCATAAACATCATTGGGCCATTTGATGTAAAAAGGAGAACGGGGAAGTTCCCGTTCCAGCATTTCCAGAACCGCCAGCGATGAAACAATGGTCGCGTAAAAAGGATTCGAGATCCGTTTCATCACCAGGGAGACGTAAATATTCGTTCCGGGAGGGGAAAACCATTTGCGGCCGAGCCGCCCCTTTCCCGCCGTTTGCGTTTCCGCGGAAACAAGGGTGCAGTCGTCCAGCACGTCGAAATTGTCTTTCGCGTA
>CAZORN010000487.1:0-2018 GCA_964581935.1 uncultured Victivallales bacterium | reverse complement strand
GGAGATCCCAGCCGGGCATCTCCAGACGGGCGTCATAGTTTTCGCCGTCGTAAATGTCGGAGTACAGAATCGGACCGGTCGCGGTCTTCCAGCCGTCGCCGGAAACGACGCGAAGGGAAGAGCCGTCCCGGAAGGAAATCTCCAGCTGGAAGAGAAGCTCCGGATATTTTCCGTAGGTATTGCGCTTGCGTCCGCTCAGATACCCGCAGTACCAGCCGTCGCCGAGGACGGCCCCGGCCGCATTGACGCCCGGCTGAATCAGTTCCGTCACGTCATAAGTCATGAACTGAATCTGCTGCTTGAAATCCGTCCAGCCGGGAACGAAGTGGTCGCTGGCGACGCGTTGCCCGTTGAGCCGGGCTTCGAAGATTCCCCGGGCCGTCACGTAAAGCCGCGCCCGCGCCACTTCCTTTTCCACCCGGAATTCCCTGCGGAAATACGGACAGGGAGCCGAGCAGGACGGATTGTTGCCGTCGAAAAAGATCCATTCGGCGTTCCAGTCCGCCGAATTCTGAAGGCTGATCTCGAAAGAAGCCGTTTCACACGGCGGGTATTCGCGTCCGGCCTCGTCCCGGAGTAGCACATGCCAGAAAACCGACTGTCTCGACTCCAGCCGAGCGCCGCCCCAGAGAATTTCAAGCGAACGGTCCGACTCCACCCATCCGGAATCCCAGAGATCGGGAGAGGTCTCGAGCAGGGAGGATGTCGAGGCCGCCTGAATCCGGTAGGCGCCCTGTCTTGCGCCGGAACGCCCGGAAGCCATGCTCCAGGACAACCTCGGAAGGAAAGCCGCAATCCACGCGGGCGATTTCAGACGGGCTTCCACACGGAGGTCGAATGCACCCTCAAAAGTAGCAATATCTGTTATTTTTCTGGATTCCATAATTGACAAACCGGTTTCTTTCTCTTATATTGTTTTCATACTCTGATTATATTATATTGCAGAAAAATCAAGATGCTTGAACAAATTGTCTTTATTATAGCACGATTTGTCCGAAACGCAAAAAAAACAGGAACATCGGCCGATGAGAACCGGGATCGAGACGGAACTGTACGGACGCACTTATTTCAGGGGGACAGACCTTCCGCTGAAGATTTACATGCATGACTACAAGTCTGCAACCGACAAATGGCACCGTCATAACGAATTCTATGAACTGGTAATCGTCTGCAGCGGGACCGCGCACAATGAGAACTCCAGAAGAAGCGAACCGGTCCGCGCGGGAAACGTATTTCTGTTTCCGTCGGGGTCCGTCCACCGCTACACGGGAATCAGGAATTTCCGTCATTACAATATTCTTTTCCAGCCGGCTCTCCTGGAAATCCGCCAGGTGAACCTCGCCTCCCTTCCGGGGTATCCGCTTCTGTTCCGTTTTCTGTTCGAGGGAGAAGACCGGTGTTCTGCGCTTCTGTCCGTGGACGAAACCGTGCTTTCGCGTCTGGTTTCCATGATCGAGACGACGCGGAACGAATGCGATCTCAGGACGGTCGGCTGGCGGGAGTCGGCCTATTTCGAGTTCATGAGAATCCTGGTGTGCCTGCTGCGGTATTGCGTCCCGCAGGACAAGGGGATCGGGGAGAACGCGTTTCAGATCGGACGCGCCGTCCGGATCATGGAGAAGGACTGCACGCGGGATTTCACGCTGAAATCGCTGGCGGACGAGGTCCACATGTCGCAGAGCAGTTTCCGGCACCATTTCACGGAAATCACCGGGACGTCTCCCGTGGAATACCTGCTGCGTCTCCGGATCCGGAAAGCGATCCTGATGCTGACGTCTCCGTCCTCGATTTCAACGGTGTCCATGCAGTCGGGCTTCCGTGACAACAATTACTTTTCGCGTCTGTTCCGGAAAAAAACAGGACTCTCCCCCCGCGAATTCCAGAAAAAGTACAGGAACATGCAGGTCACCGTACAGGAATTGCTTACGAAACTTTCGATTCAGGAATAAAAAGTCCCGGACCCTTCCGGAGTCCGGGGGTAACGCCGTTCCAAAAGATTATCCTTCAGCGCCGGCGTC
>CAZORN010000486.1:0-2022 GCA_964581935.1 uncultured Victivallales bacterium | reverse complement strand
AACGGCGTCAGCAGAAACAGAAACTTCAGAAAATGATTGATAAAAAGACTCATCCGCACACCTTGATTCATTCACTTGAAAAATAACAAATCTCTCTGAAAGACGTATAGTATACAGCCGTTTCGCGCGGAAGTAAAGGCCTGAATCCGGTTTTTTCGCCAAAGCGTCTTTCGGTCAACCCCGTTTATTATGTTTCTTTTCGGGCTGGAACCGCATTCCGGATCATGGAATTTGAATTGGTTTTGTAGTCGGCGGCTCAAGATCGGAGCGGCCGCTTGCAATCTCCTCGAACACGGTCTATAGTAGGCACGGAATCCATCATGGAACAGGAGGAACGCATGAATTCGTACAAGGTGATCGAACTTGAAGGCTGGCCGAGGCGGAAACTGTTTGAATTTTACAGGACATTCGATTCCCCGGCCTTCAATGTGTCGGTGTCTCTCGACGCCGGAAACCTTTATGCACTGGCGAAAAAACGGGATGAATCCTTTTTCCTGACCGCGTTTTATGCAATTCTGCGGGCGGCCAATGAGGTTCCTCAGATCCGTCAGCGCGTGATCGGCGGACAGGTGGTCGAGTTCGACCGCATCGCCGGAATGACTCCGATCATGACGGAACAGGAACTGTTTCATCAGATATGGTGCGAATATGAACCCGACTATGACCGGTTCAAGGCGCAGTCCATGCCCAAAGTCGAAAGCGCCAAAAAGGACGAGCCGTCCCCGATGGAAGGACACGGCGAGGATTATATCTGCGCCAGCTGCGTCCCGTGGCTTCATTTTACCTCCATCTCGCAGGCGAACTGCCGTTTCGACCAGACCGTCCCGATTCTCGCGTGGGGCCGGATGGACGCCAACCGTCAGGTGCCCGTCAGCTGCCGGTTCAACCATTGCCTGGTGGACGGCATTCATGTCGGACGTTTCTTCCAGAAGATCGAAAAGAGTTTCGCCGAGCCGGAATCCCTTTTCCGCGAGGTGATCATTTGAAGTATGTCGAACCGCTGTTCCGTCCTCCCGCGGAGGCGGACAGCCTGATCTTCCAGGTCGCATACGGTTGTCCGCACAACCGATGCAAATTCTGCGGCATGTACAAGACCGTGAAATACCGCCTCCGCCCCGAAAACGAGGTAATGGAAGAAATCGCCGGAGCCGGGAAACGTTATCCCGAAACGGCCCGCGTATTTCTGGCGGACGGAGATGTGATGGCCTTGCCGTTCGAGCGTCTGAAAACGTATCTGGACGCCCTTCTCGCCGCGTTTCCGAGGCTGGCGCGGGTCAATGTGTATGCCAACGGAAGCTCGATTCTGGGGAAGACCTCCGGACAGCTTCTCGAATTGCGCGAACGGAAGCTCAATACGCTGTATGTCGGACTGGAAAGCGGCAGCCGCGAGGTGCTGGAGCTTTTCGGGAAGACCGAATCTCCTGAAGGCATGACCGAAGCGGTGGTTTCGGCGCAGAAACTCGGCTTCAAGTGTTCCGTGATGATTCTGGTCGGACTCGGCGGAAGGGCGCTTCGTGAGGGGCATATCCGCGAGACTTCCCGGATTCTCAACCGGATGCAGCCGAAACTGCTGTCGGCCCTCCGTTTCGTTCCGATTCCGGGCTTGCCCCTGCCGGACGGTTTTACGCCCGTGACCGAGTATGAGGCTGTCGAGGAACTGAAAGGAATTCTCGAAGGACTGGAACTCGAGCACACCGTTTTCCGCGCCAACCACACCTCCAATCCGGTACCGCTGTCAGGGCGGTTTCCGAACGACAAGGCCGCGCTGACCGGTCTTCTGGCTTCCCAATTATCTTCCGGCACACTCGATACACGCGGTCCCGGAGCGTTGCCCCTTTTTCTTTAACTGGGTGGGTTGCTTTGATGAAATTGCCGGTTTATTCCGGATTTCCTCTCTTGCATTTTGGAAATGCCTCCGCTAGATTACTCTGAATCGGGTTTCGGTAAATTCTGCGATGAATCCATGAAAGGAGTCTTTTTATGGCAAAGTTCAAGTATGCGCTGTTCTATGATTTTCACACG
>CAZORN010000485.1:0-2024 GCA_964581935.1 uncultured Victivallales bacterium | reverse complement strand
ACCGTCTGGTCTTCGACAAGAAGAAAATGAAGTATGTCCTTTCCGAGGCGGCAAAGTAACCGACGCCGTTTCCTGAAAAACCTTCTTTGTTGCCTATTCCTTAGGCGATCCCGCCTTCTCTATTGAAAAGGCGGGATTTTTGTTGTATAGTATATGGAATTATGGAGTGGGAATGTCTGCCTTTTGAACCGGAACCTTGCCGAGAAGCTGTATCCATGCGTCGGGGCCGGAGGACAGAAGCTCCACCGGAATGGGGATTTTGAACTTCTGACTAAGGAGCGGGCGGGATGGTTTTCAGCAGTTATCTGTTTTTATTTTTCTTTCTGCCGGTTGCGCTGATCCTGTATTATGCTTCGCCGAACCGTCTGAAACATTTCACCCTGACGGGACTCAGCTATATTTTCTACGGATGGGCCAACCCCTCCTTCATGCTGCTGATGCTGTTCAATACGACGGTGGACTACACCAACGGACGGATCATGGGGAGCACGGACAATCCGAGGATCCGGAAGTTCGCCCTCTGGTCTTCGATCGTGATCGACCTTTCAGTGCTGGCGTTCTTCAAATATTTCAACTTCGGGATCGACAACTATAACGCCCTGATGGCTTCGATGGGGATCGATTCGTGGCAGTTCGACGGTTTCTTCCGGATCATCCTGCCGCTGGGAATCAGCTTCTACACCTTCCAGAGCATGAGCTATGTGATCGACGTATACCGGAAGGACGCCGATGTTGTCACGAATTATATCGACTACGCCTGTTACGTTTCGATGTATCCCCAGCTGGTGGCCGGACCGATCATCCGCTTTCAGGATGTCGCCGACCAGCTCAAGTTCCGGACGCACACATGGGAGAAGTTTGCGCGCGGCATTGCCTTTTTCATGCTGGGCATGGGCAAGAAAGTGCTTCTGGCGAATCCCTGCGGAAAAATCGCCGACGTGACCTTTTCCACCGTCGATCTTTCCACTTTCGACGCCTGGTACGGCATCGTGGCATACGCCTTCCAGATCTATTTCGACTTCTCGGGATACAGCGACATGGCCATCGGGCTGGGGCTGATGCTCGGATTCGTCTTCGCGAAAAACTTCGACTCACCCTATAAATCCAAATCGATCACGGAATTCTGGCAGCGGTGGCATCTTTCGCTCTCGACATGGCTGAGGGATTACCTTTACATCCCGCTGGGCGGCAACCGCAAAGGCCCGATCCGGACTTACATCAACCTTGCGCTGGTCATGCTGCTGGGCGGCCTCTGGCACGGAGCCAGCTGGAATTTCCTGATCTGGGGCGGAATCCACGGCGGCTATCTTGCGTTTGAACGCGCACAGGGCAAGGAAAGCATCTACCGCAAACTGCCCGGCGTCCTTCAGGTTGCAATGACGTTTTTCATCGTTCTCCTGGCGTGGGTGTTTTTCCGCGCGGATACGCTTCCCGATGCGTGGCGCTATCTGAAAAGCATGTTCGGGATGACCGCTTCCGCGGATTCCGGCTCGGTCATCCGCGGACTGATCTACAATCCCTACTACGTGTTTAATTTCCTGCTGGCCGGGGTGGTCATCTGGGCTCTGCCGCAGACATGGGACTTCACCCGCAAGCTTACACTGCCGAGGATTCTCTGGTGTGTCGCCGTTTTTCTCATCGCCCTGGCCGCGCTGACGACCCAGAGCTACAACCCGTTCATCTACTTCATATTCTGAGAGGGGCCGCATCATGAGCAAAGAAAAACTCTCCCGCGAGGAAGTCGCCAAACTGGAAATCGGCCATACCTCCATCAAACGTTCCTATGCGATCTCCTTGACCGCCCTTTTTCTGGCGCTGATTTTCATGTATCCGCTCATCCAGTTCGTCTATGAGTTCAAAACGCGCAATATTCATTCCGTCGCCGAACTCCAGCCGCTGACCATTTTCCCGCGTCTGGGCCATGCTTCGACCAAAGACGGTCTTGTGAAATTCAACCACGAACTTTGCGACGCCATCAAGAGTTACGAGGATACGCTGGAAGACACCTCGGCTCTGCGCGCCCT
>CAZORN010000484.1:0-2027 GCA_964581935.1 uncultured Victivallales bacterium | reverse complement strand
GTGGCGATCGGCACGGACCGTTCGATGCCCTGTCTCTCCGATAAAGGCGTCACGTGGCCCAGCTATCGGCGCTCGCGTCCGATTTTCGAGCAGTTCTGGACCCCTGCCGTCGATCCCTTCGAGCCGACAGAAAAAATGAACTCTTCGGTCGCCTGGACGAACTGGCCGCTGTTCACGGTCGGCCTGGTCCAGAGGGGATTCTCCGACGACGACATCCGCAAGATCGTCGGCGGAAATGTGATGCGCGTCGCGCAAGCGACCCTCGAAGGCTGTTTCTGAAATCCGTCCCCCCGAAACCTTTACGGGCGGTCGGACGCGGCCAGAAAACGGTTCACCGCCCGGAACACTTCACCGCCCCAGAAAATCAGGGACGTGAAGACGAGAATCAGGACCCAGTCCGCCATACTTAGCGGCGCGGTCCGGAAAATCTTCCCTCCGAACTGGACAAACACGATCTGCATGACAAGGATCGCAGTGGCAATCAGGAGAAACGCCTTGTTGTCGAAAAGGTGCTTGAAGGCGGAGTCGTTGCTCCCGAAACATTTCGCGTTGAAAAGGTTCCAGAACTGGAGCAGCACGAAAACGCAGAACAGGATCGTCAGCCAGCGCATATCCGACCCGTGGTTCGAGTGTTTCATCCAGAAAAGCATGGACAGCATCGCCGTGACGAAAATCGCGGCGACGCCGAGGATTCCTGCCCACATGCGGGGAGTCACGATGAAAGCGGTATTCCTGCGGGGGGGCAGGTTCATGACGGCCGGGTCCGGCGGATCGGTCGCCAGTGCCAGAGCGGCGAAAGTGTCCATGATCAGGTTGATCCAGAGCATCTGGATGACGGTCAGGGGCAGTTCGACGCCGATGAAGGGACCGGTCATGGCGATGCTCAGCGCGGCCACGTTGACGGTCAGCTGGAAGAGGATGAACTTCTGGATGTTGCGGTAGAGGGAACGTCCCCACATCACCGCATTGACGATACTGCTGAAGGAGTCGTCCAGAAGGATGATGTCGGAGGCCTCCTTGGCGATGGCCGTGCCGGTCTTGCCCATGGCGATTCCGACGTCCGAATTGTTCAATGCGGGGGCGTCGTTGGTGCCGTCTCCGGTCACGGCGACGATTTCCCCCTGCGCCTTCAGGCACTTGACGAGACGGAGCTTGTCGTTGGGTCTGGCGCGTGCCATGATCTTGACTTCTTTGGAGGCCGAAAGGGCCTCTGCGTCGGAGAGCGCGGCAAATTCCACGCCCGTGAGAAGGCTGTATTTCGACACGGCGGCATCGTCCCACAGATGAATCTTGCGTCCGATTTCACGGGCGGTCTCCGGATTGTCGCCGGTCACCATCTTGACCTGAATGCCGGCCTTCCGGCAGGCGTCGACCGCGGCGGGAACGTCCGCGCGGACCGGGTCGGCGATCGCGGCGAAGCCCATCCATGTCATGCCCTGCGCCGCTTCCAGGACGTCGGACTTGTCGGAAGGATTGTAGAGACAGGCGAAGCCGAGCGTGCGCATTCCGCGCGCCTGATAGGAAAGAAGCTCCCGGTGAATCTCCGCCCGATCTCCGTCGGAGAGGGTCTGACTGCCATTTTTGGTCTCGAAGTAGGTGCAGCGTTTCAGCAGAATTTCCGGGGCGCCCTTGGCGAAAAGGATCTCCGTGGCGGAGCCTTCCGAAAATCCCTTCGTCGCCATGAATTTCCGTTCGGTGGAAAAGGTCCACTGGGTGGTGATGCGGAACTTTTCGCGGAGAAGTTCATAGTCGAAGCCCTGCTTGTGGAGCCAGAGGAGGAGCGCGCCTTCCGTGGGATTGCCGATGGGCTGCGGATCGTTCGGATCGACCAGGGAAAGGTTCGCGGTGGAATTGACGGCGACCGCCAATGCGGAAAAGGCAGGCGGAGCCAGCGGGAAAACCGCCTCCTGGACCCGCATCTGGTTCATGGTCAGGGTACCGGTCTTATCCGTGCAGATCACGGTGGCCGCGCCGATCGTTTCGCACGCGTGCATCTTGCGGACCAGATTGTTCGCCGCGGTCATCTT
>CAZORN010000483.1:0-2037 GCA_964581935.1 uncultured Victivallales bacterium | reverse complement strand
AAAAGTGACGGAAGAAACACAATATATAGTATGTCCTTCTGAAAAAATCAGTCATGAATCATCTACATCTTGTGTTTCAGCATTTACCTTGCGTCACTCGTCGTCGGACACCTCGCAGGGTTCATTTGTGTTTGAACTCGCCGCAATGCTTCCCTGCATGGAGCTTGGGAAAGCCGCTTTCGTCCGGCGAGTGGGCGCGGCATTCGCCGCGGGGCATATAGACGCCCTCGGGCTCGTCGCGCCAGTCCTCGGTCTGATGGAAATGCCTGCAGTTGAGGCAAATCGTTTTGCCTTTGAGGCTGTCGACGAGCGGTCCGACCGGAACTGCGAGCACGATTCCGCCGGGAATGATGAGGAACAGAGGAGAATTTTGGTTCAGCATGATGATGCCTTTTTTTATGATGGTTTGTTGTCGATGTCACAGGGAATGTCGCGCCTTCGAATTCGCGCGTGATATACCCGCAAAATACCCTAAAAACACTGCACATCCACACTCTCTCTTCTAACTATATATATTATGATGATATATATTGATAATGAGAGAGTTAATGGTTCGAAAAAACCTTCGAAAAACCTTCGAAGTTCGAAAGCATTTTCCTCGCGCCTTCGAAAAAAACGGGACTTTTTTCGAAGATTTTATGCTTTCCTTCGAATTTTTGCTTTTGCCATTCCCGGAGGCGGGTTGAAAACGCTGAATTTCCCATTTTCCAGCTTGACCCACTGCCGTTCCATGAGTTCTGCCAGCAGTTTTGAACGGTCGCCGGAGGTGGTTCCCGTTCCTGTGGCATAGCGTGAAATGGTGCTGGTCAGCACCCCGTCCCCGCAATCCTGGTCCCGGACAATCTCAAAGATGCGCTTCAGATTTTGTTCCACCTCGCGGGAACGGCCTCCGTCGTCCATGATGCCGGTCAAAACCTTTTCCGCCTGGGAGAAGAACCACATGGTCAGGGTTTTCGCCTTGTCCCTTGCCTCATCGGTGACGATGACGGTCTCGCCCTGCGTCTTGATGGAATGGTTGACGGAAAGCATGACCATGAACCTCGGATAATACTCGCAGCAGAGCCGCCGCCAGGACGGATTGAGTTTCGGATCGCAACGGCCAAGGAATACCTTCTGCAAAGCGTTGGAGTAATCCTCATCCAGTTCGACGGAGCCTTTCTTGCGCAGAAACACATCGACGATGACACGCATCTGTTCCATGACCGCCATGGAGTTGAAATTCGCCGGATTGCCATAGAATTCCGGCATGAGGGTGAATATGAAGCGTCCGAGAAAGCCCGTGTCGATATCCTGTATGTGAACCAGTCTTTCAAACACCCTCGGCTGAATGTTCGCCATGATGTTTGGGCAGCAGTAATCGACGCTGCGGTTTGATGTCCCGCGTCCCCGGTCGGAGAAGTTCTGATCGTAACATCCCTGACCGAACGCCTCGGTAAGAAAGCCTGTCGCCTTGTTCTGCCAGTGATGCGGATCGAGCCAGTTCGCCATTTCGGAAATGGTGAGCAATCCGTTTGGCTTGCGGGTTAGGACGTTCGCAAGGCCTTCCGCGCTTCCGGACGTTCCAAGGTTCCAGTCGGCGACGACGTGTTCGCCGTCTGCGTTGCGGATGCCCGGATTTGCCATCCTGGCGAATTTGCCGATGAGGTTGCCGATGTCCTTTCCGGAAGCGGAGTTCGCCACGAGCATGGCGTAGACGTTGCAGACCTGGCCGCCGGCCGTATTGATTTTCAGCTTTGCGCGGTCGGCCCCGACGGGCCGCAATCCGCCGAGCGTTCCATATCGGCGCTGAAGTTCTTCCGTCGATGCCTCTCCTGTGAGACAGCATGCGGCGGTCACGATGGCTTTCAGTAAAGCCGCCTCGATTGGTAGCGGCGGTCTGGTGACGCATGAATAAATGGAGGCGAGTTCGCCGAGATAGGTTCCCCGGAGCATGTCCTCGATATCCCCGCTCGTAATGTCGCGCCACGGCCTGAGAATTTCAGGTTCCGGCGCGACAATGATTTCCGCAAGAGGAACGGTGATATCCTCTTTCGGCTT
>CAZORN010000482.1:0-2041 GCA_964581935.1 uncultured Victivallales bacterium | reverse complement strand
TTCCCGGGATTCCCGGAAGCGGTCAACGGATATGAACTGATGTACAAACTTCAGCAGCAGGCGGAACGGTTCGGCACGCGGATCGAAAACGAGACAGTGCAGAGCGTCGCGCTCAAAGACGGCGGCCCGCATTCCCTGACGCTCGGCAGCGGAAAAACGCTGGAATGCGAAGCGCTCATCGTCGCGACGGGCGCCAGCCCGCGGTGGCTGGGACTGGAATCGGAAAAGAAGTTCCTGAACAAGGGAGTTTCCGCCTGCGCCACTTGCGACGGCGCGTTCTTCCGCAATGTCCCCGTGGCCGTGGTCGGCGGCGGCGACAGCGCGATGGAAGAGGCCAACTTCCTGACCCATTTCGCCAGCGAAGTGCATCTGATCCACCGCCGCGACGCCTTCCGCGCTTCGCCCATCATGGTGGAACGCACCAAGGCCAATCCGAAAATCAAACTTCACCTCAATGCCACGGTCACGGAAATCTACGGCGACAAGGATGTCGATGGAGTCGAACTCAAGGATGTCCAGACCGGAGCGGTCGAAAAAATCGCCTGCAAAGGGTATTTCGCCGCGCTCGGACACATTCCGAATACCTCGATTTTCAAGGGGCTTCTGGAAATGGACGAAGGCGGATATATCGTCCTTCAGGACGCCGGTTCGAAAACAAGCGTCGAAGGAGTTTTCGGCGCGGGGGATTGCGCCGATCATGTCTACCGACAGGCGATCACCGCGGCCGGGATGGGCTGCAGAGCCGCCATCGACGCGGAACGCTGGCTCAACGCCTGAGGTTATCTCCGAGACGACGGCAAGGAACCGTCAGTGCCCTTTTTCGGGGCTGCGGAAGGACGCATGATCTTTGCGTAGGAAGAGATACCGGCCATGATACCGCCTACGATTTTATCCTGATAAGCGTTCTGCGCCAAAAGGGCGCCTTCCGTGGGATGCGTGATGAATCCGGTTTCAATCAGGATCGCGGGACAGGTCGCATTGCGGAGGACGAAGAAGCGGGCGTGCTTGACGCCGCGGTCTTCCGTGCGGGTCATGGTCAGAAGATTCTTCTGGACTTCGTATGCAAGACGGTAATTATTCTTGTCGAAAGAATTCCCCGGACCGTTGCCGCTTACCCGCTTGGTTTCGTTGGTGGAAGCGGCGTCCTGCGGCGTCATGGCAAAGGTTTCAATTCCCCGGATCGGATTTCTTTCCGTTGCGTTGCAGTGGATGGAAATAAACAGTCCGGGCTTGTTGCGCTCGCACATTTCCGCCCGCTGCTGGAGGGAAATGAAACGGTCGTCCGTGCGGGTCATGATCACGCGGTATCCCATGCTCCGGAGCCTGGCGGCCAGCTTGGTTGCGATCGTCAGATTGACATTTTTCTCAAGAAGAGTCCTGGAACCCGGCGCGCCGTTGTCCTTGCCGCCGTGACCGGGATCGATCATGATCGTGCCGAGCGGATGGTTCCAGAGAGAAGCGTCGCGGATGACCGGATCGATGACCAGCAGGAAATCCTTTTCCTCCACATAGACCAGCGCCCCGCGCTGAACCGGAGGATGGGTCAGGTAGATATTGATTCCGTTGAGGACCGCCGTCCGTTTATCATAAAAGAGGCTGAGGGAATCGGTTCCCTTCAGGGTGACGCCGTCTTTCTGGTAGGAAATCTTCATATTGTAAAACCGGGCGACGTCCTGAAGCAGGACAAAACGTCTGGAATCGATCCACGCGTAGCGGATCTTGGCGGAGGCGGGGATGGCAGCGGCGGAGTCCTGCTGAGAGGCGACCTGCTGCTGCGACTGTTTCGTCAGATTCTGGCTGCGGAGCGCCTGAACCCGTTCGTCGCGATTCCGGGCTTCTTCCTCGGCGCGCTGCTGGGCGCGGGTGGGACGGTAAACCCGCGGAGGCGGGGTCGGGGGAACGGCCTGCGCTTCGAAAATATCGCCCCACAAAAGAGCCGGAAGAAAAACAGTAAACAATCTCTGCCGGGGAAAGCATCGAGTCAAGAACTTGTAGATCATACGGATTCACCCAATCAGATTCGGACGCAGGAAACCTGTTT
>CAZORN010000481.1:0-2043 GCA_964581935.1 uncultured Victivallales bacterium | reverse complement strand
AGGTCGGCGGCAACGACCACAGGCACTTCCGTCAAGCCAAGTTTCTCCGCGGCCCGAAGCCGGGTATGGCCGCACACGATCACGTGGTCTTTGTCAACGATGATCGGACTTTTGAATCCGAACTCCTTGATGCTGGACGCGACCGCGTCCACCGCCTCCTCGTTGAAGCGCGGGTTCTTCTCGTAGGGGTGAATGTCCGAGAGTTTCATGTTGATGATCTGCATTTTTGTCCTTTCTCTGTGCTGCGGTTATAAAAAAACAAGTTTATTTAACCGTAATAACTTGACTTTAACCGGATATGGGTTAAATTAAGAATATGCGGTTAAATCAATGGAGCGTTTTATGGAAATATCGGAAATACAGGAATATCTGGTCAGAACTCTCGGTTATGAGATTTCTGTGATTGCAGATGGAATGCCCCAACTTCCTTTTTTTGTGCGGAAGCAGTTCCTTTTTTATATTTCCGAACTCTATGGAAAGAAAGTCTGTTTTCTAGTTTCCAAGAATACGTCATTCGCCAAACACAAAGTGCAGGAACTGGAAAGTTCCGCCCAACTGGTAAAAGAAAAATCAAACGTCCTGCCAGTTTTTGTATTCCCCTCCATGTCCAAGCAGGAGCGGCTCGTGTTGATAAAGCGCGGCTTGTCGTTTATTGTTCCGAACCTCCAAATGTTTCTGCCAAACCTTGGCATTGATCTCTATGACCGGATTCCCATGACCATGCAAAAGACCGAAACTCATCTTCGCCCCGCGGCACAGGCAATGCTGATAGAACAGCTCCTGACTGGATCATTACAAGGATTGTCCGTAAACAAGGCTTCCTCCGTCATGGGTTTTACCGCGATGGGAGCTCTTCGCGCGGCGAATCAATTGAACGAACTGAATCTCTGCACCGTCATTAGTGACGGAGTCAGTAAAAAGTTGAATTTTGCATCCGACCGGAAAAAACTCTGGATGGATGCCGCCGCATTTCTGAGAAATCCTGTAAAGAAGACTTGCTCCGTCGAAGACGACGCCGTCCTATCGAAATTTCCGTTTGCCGGAGAATTCGCATTGCGTGGGCACAGCGATCTTGCCGTTTTCCGAAAATGTTACGCACTCCATCAAACAGTGTTTTCCAGACTTGTTTCCGAAGGGAAACTGCAAGTGGCCGATGTCCCAGGAAGCGGGGTTGCGGATGTTCAGATTTGGAGTTACACACTTCCGTCATGGAATGACGAAGTCGATCTTTTTTCGCTGGAACTTTCCTTCAAAGGGACATCTGATCCCCGCATAAAAATAGCCTTACTCAACATTGAGGAACAAAGACAATGGTAAGCGGTCTTGAAATATTTCGACGTTACTTTCAACGATATAATCATGATTATGTGTTGATTGGCGGCGTCGCATGCGAACTTGCGCTGAATTCACGCCTTCTCGAATTCCGTCCAACCGACGACTTCGACATCGTAGTCGTTTCTGAAAATGCGCCACACGGATTCGGAAGAGCTCTCAAGGAATTTATCCGTGACGGCGGATACTCCGTTCAGCGTAGGAAAAGCAACAACCGTCCGACATTTTTTCGTTTTCTGAATCCCGTTAATAGTGATTTCCCATCCAAGCTGGAACTCGCAACCGACAAGCCTTCAGACGACTGGCAATGGGATTTCACTCCGGTGGATGCCGGCGATGCCAAATCAAGTCTTTCCGCAATCCTCTTTGAAACGGATTTTTACCGTTTTATACTCGAAAACGCTATTCTTGTCGATGGTATTTCCACGATGAGACTGGAAGGTTTGATTCCTCTGAAATGCCTTGCATGGCTGGAACTTTCAAAACAAGAGAATCCATCGGCCAAAACACTTGCCAATATTGCAAAACACAGGCTCGACATCTTTCGCCTCGCAGATGCGCTTGAGAGCGGAATATTTCAGCTTCCGGCGACAGTTGCGACAAAAACAAATGATGCACTGAGTCAAATGCGGACATCAGGGTTGACAGAAGACGAACAGAATTATTTTGAAATGATCCGCAGTTTCTATCAGCTTGCCTAATGCCCGACAC
>CAZORN010000480.1:0-2047 GCA_964581935.1 uncultured Victivallales bacterium | reverse complement strand
TGAAAAATTATGCGGGAAGCGGCGTCCAATTGGGCGGCAGCAGGGATTCGGCTTGATTTGCCGGAGTTGAAGAAAGACGCGGAAGCGTGTCTTCCAGCCATTTGCGGAAACAGATGTTGTTCGCTTTGCATGATGCGGCAAAAGAATAGAGGATCGCCAGCCGCTGTCCGCCGGGTTCGCTTCCGGCGAAGAGACTATTTTTCCGAATGATCGCAACGCCGCGATTGAGGCGTTCCGCCGGGTTGTTGTCGATGTTGAGGCGCGAATCCTCCAGGAACTTTTTGAGTTCGGCCTCAATGTTCAATGCATAGGCGACCGCCTTGGCGACCGGCGAAGTCGGACGCTCGTTTTCCCGAAGCGCCCGGCATTGTTTGAAAAACTCCGCAACCAGCTTTTGCGACACCCGACGTGCCGTTTTCCGCTCTTGGAAAAGCGCGGTCTCCGTCCCCTTTTTCTCCGCGCGTTCCTTTGCTTCGCGCTCGATCTGATAAAGATTCCGCACAAGTTTCAAAAGCGGTTCGACCTTCAAATAGCCGTTGTCAAAGGCTTCGACCAGATATCTGCGGACATGCGCCCAACAGCATGCGACATCGCATTCGAGCTTGTCGTAGCCGATGTAAGAATCCCGTATGATCGTTCCGGAATAATCTCCAAACAGACTTTCCGCAACGTCTTGAGACCGCGACGGCGAAAAGTGAAAAGCGATCATCGGCGGTCCGATTCCGGTCAACCGGCACCACATATATGCTTTTTTGCATTTTCCCGCGCCTTTGACCATCATCTTGATGAAAGTTTCATCGACATGAAGGATGTCACACTGCATAATCAGCGAGGTCATCCGGTCATACAGCGGCGACAAAGCATCGGAAGTGCGTTTGTAAAGGTCTTCGAGCGTCGATGGCGCCACCGGCAGGCCCTCGTTGCCGAACATCCGCGCCTGCCGTTCGAGCGGAATCGCGTTTTCGACCTTGTCGGCCACCACCTTGGCCACGAAAGAAACATCGTAACGGCTTCGACCGCTGGCGGAATCGAACACGTCGCCGGGAGCGGGCGCGGTGACGACTCCGCACAGCGCATCGTTCGGGGCCGCATATTTCGCCCGCTTGAAATGAATCACATACAGCCCGGTCCGGTAGGCGATCCGTTCACTCTCCGCATAGCCGATCAGTTTCATCCCCTGGCGTTGATCCTCCGGGACATCAATCACGCGTTCTTCACGCGGCAGATCGGCGGGAATTTCGGACAGCGCATTGGCTTGGCGTACTTTCCGCTCATGCCCGGATACGGTAGTCGACGGGCTTTCTTCCGGCTGTGCGGGCGATTCCTCCTCGGGGAAAAGCGATGGCGTGTCATCCGTGGGAATATAACGCTCGGCTCTGGAACCGAAAATCTGACGTTTCAGCCACGCATTTTCCTGGCGAAGCTTTTCATTTTCCTGGCGGAGCTTTTCATTTTCCTCGCGGAGTTTTGCAATCTCATCGCCTTGTTTTTTGACGATTTCAAGCAGTTGCCGAATGACGGCAAGCGCATCATCAAGAGTTTTGATTTCAGTGATTTCCATGCCATTAAAATAGCATGTTTCAGCTCAAAAATCAACTTTGATCCGCTATTTTTGAGTATCTTTTATAGTAACGCCGCGGTTTGATTCCGGACAGGATCGCCGACAGTTCGCGGCTGGTCAATTCGATCCGACCGTCGGCCGATTGCGGGATATGAAAGCCGCCTTGTTCCAGCCGTTTCATCCAGATCACGAAGCCGCCATCCTCCCATTGCAGCAGCTTCACCAGCTTTTTGTTGCGGCTGAAAAACGCGAACACATGTCCGGATTCCGGATCCTGTCTGATATACTCCTCCACGGCTCCGGCGAGCCCGTCGAACGATTTTCGCAGATTCACCGGAGTCGGACAGTAGTAGATCCTTACCGAACCGCCGAAGCCGAGCATGGCCGTGCCCCGATCAGATTCAACACTTCGGACAGCGTGGCGCCGTCGAAGCCTTTTTCAAGCACGATTTCAATGCCGCCGACCGCCAACTTGATTCCTGACGC
>CAZORN010000479.1:0-2052 GCA_964581935.1 uncultured Victivallales bacterium | reverse complement strand
CGGCGTTTCCCTGAAGACTTGTTTGCTTCCCGGAGGAAGAGCGCGCAGGCGTTTGAAGAAACCGCCACCCGTTTTTCGCCGGTTTCCGCGTTAACGAATCCGGCGAGATCGGGGAGGTCCGGCACGAATTCGGAACCGGAGCGGTTGAAGAGACAGAGGATGCCGTGACCGTCTTTTCCCGAACGTCGGAAGCCGTCGATTCCGGGTTCGTTGACGATGACCTCGAATTCGGTCATGGGGCCTTCTGCGGCGGCGCGGTTGAACGCGGCGGAAAAAAGGCGTAAGTACATGGTTTCTATATGGAAGCACATGAATACCATGCGGAGTGCGGAGTCGGGAACGGGAAAGGATTGTGGCGCATGGCTTTTTGCGCCTGATGTCATCCGGGCGCTGCGGAGTGAAGACAAAAAACCCCTCCGGATTTGAGGCCGGAAGGTTTTTTATGGACACCGGAACGACGTGCGGGTCAGACTTCCATCAGCCAGTGATGGGTGTCCGGAAGTTCGCCGTACTGGATTCCCGTCATGTGCTTGTAGAGCTTTTTGAGAGTCGGGAACTCCTCGTCGTAGGTGAAGGTCTTTTCCGCTGTCACGATTTCGGAGATCGGGGTGATCACCACCGCGGTTCCGCAGGCGCCGATTTCAGCGAAATCGCCCAGCTCATTTCTGTGGATGTGGCGGCGTTCCACCTTGATTCCGAGGTCCTCCGCGATCTGCTGGAGAGACTTGTTGGTGATGCTTCCGAGAATGGAGGGGGAGTCCGGCGTGGCGAAGATGCCCTTCTTCGTGATTCCGAAAAAGTTGCTGGTGCCGAATTCGTCCACGTACTGATGGGTTTTGGGGTCCATGAACAGCGGGATCGGGAAACCTTTTTCCTTGGCGACTTTCGCCGGTTTGAGGCTGGCCCCGTAGTTTCCGCCCAGTTTGATGGTTCCGGTTCCGAGGGGGGCGGCGCGGTCGTAGTCTTCGATCACGAGCGCGCGCACGGGCTTCATTCCGCCCTTGTAATAGGGGCCGACGGGCATCACCATGATCAGCAGGTCATACTCCGTGGCGGGCGCGACGCCGATCTGCGGGCCCACGCCGATGTAGAGGGGCCGGATATAGAGGGAGCCGCCCGAGCCGTAGGGAGGCACGTATTCGATGTTGTCGAGGACCACCTTGCGGACGAGGTCGTTGAAGTATTCCACGGGGATCGTCGGGCCCAGGAGGCGCGCGGCGGAAAGGTTGAGCCGATTGGCGTTTTCATCGGGACGGAAGACGCGGACGGCGCCGTCCTTGCAGCGGAAAGCCTTGAGTCCTTCGAAGGCGGCCTGACCGTAGTGGAGGCAGGTGGCCGCGATCGACATGGTAATGTTATGGTCGGTGAGAAGTTCTCCTTTGCCCCATTCCCCGTTGCGGTAAGAAGCCCGGATATGGGTCTTGACGGGCATGTAACTGAATCCGAGACTTGCCCAGTCGATATCGCTCCGGATTTTCTTCAGTTCCTCTTGAGAAGCCATTTCGTGCCAACTCCAATCTTCATGAAAAAACGTTAGTCAGGGGGTCTCAACCCTGTATTTTGTTTGTTTTTTCAGAAATCTACTTGCAAAAGACGCAACTGTCAATTTAATTACTATTGATTTTTTCAAAAAAAAGTGTAACTTGATAGGTAAGCAAAAAAAAATTGCAGAAAGGATCTATGATGAGAAACCATTTTTTCAAATTGAGCATGTTCGCATTCACTGTTTCGCTTCTCGCCACGGCAGCCGGCTGTTCCTGGTTCGAGGACGGCGGCGAGGAGAAGGATGAATTCTACCGTCCGTATGTCAAAGCCGGAAAAGGCGGCTCCGGCTCCGCCGGCAAGTCCGACTTCGATCCGAACCGTCCTTCCGGCTTCAAGGAAGGCACCGGGATAGACAATACCTACGACGGATTCGGAACTCCGATTCCGGATGTCAAGTTCCAGCCGGTCTTCTTCACGTTCGACCAGTCCAATCTCCTGACCACGGAGTATGGCAAGCTGGATGAGATCGTGAAGTTCCTCCAGTCCCGCAAGGATGCCGGTGTCGTG
>CAZORN010000478.1:0-2055 GCA_964581935.1 uncultured Victivallales bacterium | reverse complement strand
GATGTCGGGATACTGCGCCCGGAAGAGATCGGCGATCTCGGGAGCCATTGAGCAGGACAGTTTGCAGTTCTGCTTCTTCTGGAAGCGCTCAACGAAACTGAACCAGGCGATGGTGTCACCGAGCGCCCCGACCGGAAGCTGGATCAGCACTTCCTTGCCGGAGAGGTCGAGATCATGTTTGAAAACCGGTTCCTTGAGATCGTCCTTCCGGTAGATCTCAAGGCCGAAGCGGATGAAGAACTTCTTTACGCTCTCGACCGTGCATCCCGGTTTCACGTCCATGGAGTACAGTAGGCAGTCGGTGTCCAGATCCTTGAAAACACAGCGGTATCCGCCGTGATCAGGAAATTTCACCCGGAGTCCGTGGTTGAAATCGAACCGGATGCCGTCAACGGCCTCCATGACCGGAACTTCCGGCGGAAGCGCGAAAGTCGGCTCCTTCGGAGGCGCGGTTTGAACCGGAAGCGGGGTGTCCGCCACCGGCTCGCATTTGATACTGAAATCAGACATATTCGATATATCCTCCCGTTTCCACTGTTATGTTCGCCCCTGCCGAGCTGGTCACGGCGAAGGCGCTGGCGCCGCTGTAAACCAGCAACGACCCGCCCGACGCTACCGTCACGGACGAGGCGGTGCAGTAGCGCGAAAGCAGAAATTTCCCGGCCGAAGCGACAGTGACCGAGGCGACTTCGCTCGCCTCGTAGACGCCGAGCCAGCCGCCTTCCGAGACCCTGATGCCGCCATAGGTGCAGTTCTGCGAAACGTGGAGGCTGCCGCCGCCCATGACCGTCGCGTCCGACGCGGAACAGGCGTAGCGGATATACTGCCACGCCCCCGAATGCACGGTGGTGTTCAGCGCCGAACAGCCGTTGGAGAGCATCTGCCAGCCGGAGACGTTCGTCGAGGTCACCGCCCCGCCCAGGCTGACGAACTGCGTGCCGCCCGGCCGGATTTCGGTGACCGCCGCACGTCCATAGTTCGAGACATACATGTATGCCCCGGAGGCGATTATTGTCCGGACCGCCGTTCCGAAATATTCCGCGAACATGCTCCCGCCGCTCGAAATCACGGTGTCCTGCGAGAGTCCGCTGGAGAGAATGCGCTGGTATCCTCCCTGGAAGATCGTGTTGTACCGCGCGACCGCCCCGAAGCTCACGAACTGCGAGCCGCCGCTCGACATGACCGTGCTGATGGCGCTGGCGTAGTAGTACAGCTGCTGATCCTGTCCGCCCATCAGGATGTAGTTGCATGCCGTGCCGTTGGAGAGATAGAAACTCCCAAACTGGTTCGTGCCGGTGACCACCGTATTCGAATCATATCCCCATACGCCGTGTGCGATCCGCCCCCCGGCGGCGATGGCGGCGTCATAACATTTCCCTCCCGACGAGACGCCGAGAAACCCGCCCGGCATGACGGTGGTGCTGGAGACATTCACTCCCGACTGGCACCAGAAACTCCCGTTCGAGTGGATCGTCGTACGAAGCACTCTCACGCCCGAAGACTGGCCGGGGCTGAAGTCCCCGCCGCTCGAAACGACCGTGCCTTCGAAGGTGACGCTCGTCCCCTGTCCGTAGATGCCGCCGCCGTAGGAGACATGGAAGCCGCATACCATCGTATTGGAATAGGCGTAGACCCGCCCGTAGGAATGGACGTTCCCGCCGATGGCCGAGCCGCCCGGACTCACGTAGAGATAGCCCTGAAAATTCAGCTCGGTATCCCTGGCGACTCCGCCGCTGGAAACTTGAACATTTCCATTGCTGTTGACGACCGTGGCGGACGCCGTGCCACCATCACGCACGAAGACGCTTGCGCCGTAGTTGACGGTCGTGTTGAGCGCCAGCCCGGCGTTCGACACCTCCATCCGGCTGACGTTGCTCGAAACGAGATACCGCCCCTGCATCGTCATGCAGCTCTGGTTGCAGCTGCCGTTCCGCAGGAAGGTGAATACGCCCCGCATTCCGGATTTCGCCGCGTCCGGGTCGATGACCGTCGCGCCAGCTGCCATCCTGTTATATTGATAGGGTATCAGCATGGTCACGCCTCATAGGAATAAGC
>CAZORN010000477.1:0-2058 GCA_964581935.1 uncultured Victivallales bacterium | reverse complement strand
TGGTGCCCGGAGCGGGACTCGGACCCGCAAGGATTTCTCCGACAGATTTTAAGTCTGTTGCGTCTGCCATTTCGCCATCCGGGCGGAATAGAAATTGTCACGAAGCCGACGGTCTCGCGTCAAGGATTTGAAGCTGACGCCGCTTTTCTCCGTAATATTCGTTGATATGCGGAACCGCCACAATATCCCAGACCACCTTCGGATCGATCACCATGTTGAATGCGATGAAGTCCGAAGTGTCACCGTTGGTGTCGCGCATGACCCCCTTGGTATGACCGGACTTGATCGGAAAAGTTCGGATGATTTCCATGTGGTTCAGCCGGAAGGAAGGCTGCGGGTTTCCATGACCGAACGGACCGAGTTTCGGGTATAGTGCGAAAAATTCATCGCCGATTTCGCCGAGTTCCACGGTGCCGTCGAAGGAAACGCTGTCGAAGATGTCGCTGGGGGAAATCTCCTCCCGGACATGGAGCTCGAATTCGCGCTGGAACTCTTCGATCTTGTCTTTGGCAAGGCCCAGGCCGACCGCCATGGGATGTCCGCCGTAACGGGTCAGAAGGTGGGAGCATTTCGCGAGAATTTTGATCAGGTTGACTCCGCCGATGCTGCGTCCGGAGCCGTGCGCTTCCTCGCCCTGGATCGTGAGGACGATTGCCGGTCGGTTGTAGTCCCGGGCGAAGCGGGAGGCCACGATTCCGATCACTCCCTGATGCCAGCCTTCGCCGGCCGCGGTGATGGTCATGGAAGTGTCGAAGGTCGAAAGGGATTCCACTTGGCGTTTGGCCTCGCTGAAGATTTCCTGTTCCTTCGCCTGCCGCTTCTGGTTGAACGTCTCCAGCATGTCCGCGAACTTGTAGGCGTCCACGATGTTGGAGGCGTTGAGAAGCTGGAGCGCCGTGTTTGCGTTGCCGAGGCGTCCGGCCGCGTTGATTCTGGGCGCCAGCTTGAATGTGATGTCCGCCGGGGTGATGGCGGAATCGACATGAGAGACTTCGATCAGGGCGCGGATTCCGGGGCGGAGCTGTTTGCGGAGGGTTTCCATTCCGTATTTGACGAGAATCCGGTTTTCCCCGAGGAGCGGTACGATGTCGGCGACGGTTCCCAGTGCGACGAAATCCAGGACTTCCTGCATTTCCGTGGCATAGCCGCCGAGGTTGTTCTCGCGTCCGTATTTGACGAATGCGTGGGCCAGCTTGAAGGCGACGCCCACTCCGGAGAGCTGATACATGTCGGAGAGTTCCGGATAGACTTTCGGATTGAGAATGGACATCGCGGGCGTCGGCATATCTCCCGGCTCGTGGTGGTCCGTGATGATGACGTCGATTCCGCGCGCGGCGGCTTCGTCGACGGCCGGGTTGCTGTTGATTCCGCAATCCACGGTGACGAGCACCTTGCACGGGGACGGCGCGGATTCAAGGGCCTTGCTCAGGGATTCGGGCGTAAATCCGTAACCGTCGTCGAAACGGTGCGGCAGAAAAGAACTGATGACGGCTCCGTTCTTTTCCAATACCCAGGAGAGCAGGGAGGTTGCGGTGATTCCATCGGTGTCGTAATCACCGTGGATGAGGATGCGTTCGCGGTTGCGAATCGCCTGCCAGAGTCGCTTGACGGCAACATCCATTCCGGGAAACCGGTAAGGGTCGGAAAGATCGGAGAACTCATTGTTGAAATAAGCATCCGCCTCTGCTGTTCCGATTCCGCGTGCGGCGAGGTAAAGCGCAACAGCCCGCGGGATCTTTTTGCTTCTTACCAGATCCTGTATAATATTTTCTTTGCCGTCAGAAGCTGAAATCCATATTTTTGTACCCATTCTGCCTTTCTCGTTAAAATTATCCTAAGTTCAATATAATTCGGTTTTGCCAAACATCAAATCAAATAAACGGCAAAAAGAAAAAAAACTGAAAAACTTTACTTGACAGTTGGGAAAACCCGTATATATTATGCGCTGAATTCAAAACAGAATTCATTGCCGACGTGGCGGAACGGCAGACGCGCTGCGTTCAGGTCGCAGTCTCTTCACGGAGGTGTAGGTTCAAATCCTATCGTCGGCACCATTTC
>CAZORN010000476.1:0-2060 GCA_964581935.1 uncultured Victivallales bacterium | reverse complement strand
CCCTTCTGGTAGCGGAGGGTGATCTCGCTGGCGATCTCGTCCGCGCCGGGTTCTGAGAACGGGGCCAGAACGATGGAGGACTCGGAACGTTCTTCGGAATCCTCGAAGGAGACGATCAGGACGCCGCCCGCGTCGCAGGCCCCGGCAAGGCGGACCTTGCGCGGACGCTTCAGACAGTTGGTGAGCATTTCCCCGACTTCTTCCGGATCGAAGACGATGTCCTCGATGTCGACCTGAACGATCTTATTCATAATAGGCCTTTCCCCCGGACTGCGGCGCGGCATGCCGGGATGGGTTGAGTCGCTTTGCGGCATCTTCGTCGTCGCAGACCGTGCGGGGGGAGATCTCCACGACACAGTCGGGGGAGCCGTCGCCCTTGCGCGGGACGCGGATTCCGGCCAGTTCAAGGCGGCGGGCGTCGCGGACGCTGAGCATTTCACGGCAGGACTCCACGGAATCGACGCCGGTCGGGTTCTTGGTGGGGGCGAAATGTTCGGCGCGGCAGCCTTCGAGGATCATGGTCTTGCGGGCCAGGGGAAGCGCGTCGAAAATGAAGGATTCGAGCTTGACGGCGTTCGGGGTCTCTGGCTTGACCATTTCGCCCTTTTCGTTGATGAAGGGAACCTTCTTGTCGGCGCGGTGCCAGGGAAGATTCAGGCGGCCGTCGCGGGTGAGTTCCTCGACGAAGTCGCGGCTGATGACGTGGATGGCCGGGCTTCCGGCCAGAAACGCGAGCGAACCGTCCGGATTCTTCTTTTCGGCCAGAACGTCGGGCATGTCGCTGTATTCGATGATCCGGAGCTTGCCGCCGGACATGCAGAAATTGCCGAGCTTTTCAAAGGGATTGGTTTTGGGAAGCATCCGGGAACTCATCTGGGAGCCTTCCAGCGCATGAAGCCCGAGGAAGAGGGGATCGGCCATCGGCACCAGCGGGTTGTCCACCTGGAAATAGGAGATGTAATCGACGCCTTCGGACTTCATTTCCGCCAGCGCGCCGGATTTCTTCAGGGCCAGAAGCGTGCCGCCGTGTCCGTTGGGGGACAGCGCGAGGGAGTCGGGAGCGCCCAGCAGGAGCTGTCCGTCGTAGGCGATGGCGGGCATGGTGCCCTGCGTGAAGAAGCGGACCGACTTTTCCGGGAGGCCGAAGAAGGAATGCTGTTTGAAAAAGGAGCGGGTGGCGGAGTCGTTGAGTTCGCTGGTCATCACATACCACGGAATGACCGCGCCGTATTTTTCGGACACGCGGGCGATTTCCCCGGCGAAATACTGGAACAGGGTCTTGTTCTTGACCGGAGTGATCGGATAGGTTCCCTTCGGACCGTCGAAACCGAGCCGGGTGCCCTGTCCGCCGGCGACCACCAGCATGGCGACCTTGCCGGAGGCGAGAAGGTCCCTGCCCTTCTGTTCGGCCTTGCGGTAATAGTCTGACTGCGAGGCATTTTCGGGTTTCAGGCGGAAGAAAGGAGCGGGCGTCAGGTCGGAGGGAATCGCGGTCTCGGGTTTCTTCATCACATAGTCCCGGATCAGCGCGTCGATTTCGTCCAGATCGATCTCGGCAAGTTGTTTTTCCAGATTTTTCCGGGATTCTCCGGCGAGATTGGAAAGGGTCCGGGCGAGAAGGTCCTGCTTGTGTTTTTTCAACGATTCAATCATGATTTCACGAGACTCCTTGTTGCTTTCTTTCCGTAATATACCACAAAAAGGCGTCCGGGGCAAATCGGAGGAGCGCGGGGAGACGTTTTTTCATGATCCGCTATTGTAAAAGCCGGAAAAAAAAGATATATTACCGGAAATTCTTCTTCGACAGACAAAATCCATATTGAAAGGGGTTTTATGAAAATTTTTCTCGGAATCGGGCTGGGGCCCATCCAGACGGGAATCTTCGTTTCGGGCGCGGCCAAGGGAGGCTTCGACAAAATCATCGTGGCGGAAGTCGACGAGGTCGTCAAGAACGCCGTGAATTCGACCGGAGGCGTGATCACGATCAACATCGCCGCCCCCGACCGCGTCTATCAGGAGACCTGCCCCAATCTGGAGCTCTACAGTCCCGCGAAACCGGA
>CAZORN010000475.1:0-2063 GCA_964581935.1 uncultured Victivallales bacterium | reverse complement strand
GCGGCCTCGACGCCGACTGGTCCATCACGGGATTCAGCATGGAGCAGAATCTGGAGGAGGCCGTCACGGTGTCGGTCACCGCGAAGCCGACCGCTTCGACCCGCGCTCCCGCATGGACGTAATCACAGCGTTTCTTTTATCAGAAGAAGTTGTGCTTGAAGCTTCGGCAGATCGTTTTTCAGCGTCTGCCAAACCAGCTTGTAATTGGTTTGGACATAGTCGTGAATCAGCACATTGCGCATTCCGACAATAATTCTCCACGGCACTTCGGGATGCGTTTTTTTCAAATCATCCGAGATTTGACCGGCCGCTTCTCCGATGATCAGAAAATTGTATGAAACCGCATCCTGCTTCAACGCCGATTCAAGAAACTCATCCTGCGTACAATCTGTCGCATCATAGATTTTTGAAACGGCTTTCAGGATGTGGTCAATACGCTGGCGGTCGCCGGTCATAATGCCACCATGTCCTTCTTGACGCCCGGTCCGAAGTCGGGATCGTCCAGGGATGATATCGGAATCACATCGACTTTGCATTTCAGAATGTCCGCAAGCGCCAACTGCATTCCGACCTGATCGAACAAAGAGGCTTTGTCGTTGAAATCGGCAAGAAAATCGACGTCGCTTCCCGGCGTCTCCTCCTTGCGGGCGCAGGAACCGAAGACATACACCTTGCGGGCGTTATGTCTTTGCGCGATCCTATAGATTTTGGCTTTCAGCCGCTGAAGTCTGTCAAGCTGGCACATTTTGCGATTCCCGTCAAGTTCAAATTCCGGATGCGGATTCTCTGAAAAGTAATGTAACGCCGATCGCGGATTTTTCAAGTTTTTTATTTTCTTTGCAACCCCCTACATAAGGAACAGGAGCCGATGAAAAGTTTTACCGACAACGCGGGACGCGTATGGACGCTCGCGGTGAACGTCGCCGCGATCAAGCGCGTCCGCGCCCTCTGCGGCGTGGATCTGAATTCGATCATCGAAATGGACGCCGCCAACCAGCCCAGCGCGAAACTGCTGGAACGTCTTTCGACCGATCCGGTTCTGCTTGCGGACGTGCTGTACGCCGTCTGCAAGCCGGAGTGCGATTCCAAAAACGTGACGGACGAGGAGTTCGGGGCGGCGATGGCCGGGGACGCCATCGAACACGCGACCGCCGCCCTTCTGGACGAGATCATCGATTTTTTCCCCGAGGCGAAACGGCTGGCGTTCCGAAAAATCCTGTCCGCGACGCGCCGTTTCGAGGCCATCGCGCGGAACCGGATGGAGACGCTGCTGGCGGACGGGAAATTCGAAGACCGCCTGGTGTCCGAGCTGGAACGGTTGACCGGCTTGTCTGCGAGTGCGCCGGAATCTGCGGAGTGAGTCCGGACGGATTCACATTGCGTGAACTCGTGCGTATGGCGGAGGCCCGCGGCAAACTGGAATGGGGGCGGACCTCCTGCCTCATGGCATTGATTTCCAACCTCCTCCGCGACCCGAAAAAGAGCAAGCCGGCGAAGCCCGCCGATTTCAATCCGTATTTTCAAAAAGCCAAGGGGGTGATGAAGGTCACCATGGCGCAATTGAAAGGGATGTTTCCCGACCCGGAAAGGATGGTGGCCAAAGATGAGCGGAGCGAGCGGTAACGTGAAAGCGGGCCGGGCATTCGTCGAAATCATGCTCGACCAGACGAAGCTGGAGCGGGGCCTCAAGGCGGCGCAGGCGAAGATCAAAAACTTCGGCACGTCGCTTACGACCGCCGGCAAGGGCATGGTGGCGGTGGCGGCGATCGCCGCCGCCCCGTTCGCCTTCGCCACCAAGGCGTTCGCGGATTTCGACGACCAGATGCGGATGGTGAAGGCGGTCACCGGGGCGACGGAAAAGGAATTCCAGCGGCTGACCGAGGTCGCGGAGAAGCTGGGCCGCGAAACCTCGTTCACCGCCAAACAGGTCGCCGAGGGCATGACGGCGATGGGGCGGATGGGCTTCAACGCCAGGGAGATTGAAGCCGCGATCCCGGCGGTGCTGAACCTCTCGAGAGCCACGGGGACGGAGCTTGGCGAAGCCGCCGAGATCGCGGCCAACA
>CAZORN010000474.1:0-2064 GCA_964581935.1 uncultured Victivallales bacterium | reverse complement strand
AAATCATAGAAGGATAATGAACCACCAGAAAAGGAGTTGTATCATGTCCGGAAAAGTTTTGGTCTGTGCGCTTACAGGCGCGGCGTTTGTCTGCTTCGGAACCGTCTATGGCGATCAGCCGGCGACCACGGCACCCGCCGCGACGACGGCACCCGCGACGGCTGCAAAGTCTGCCGCAGCGACTGCCCCCGCGGCGGCCACAAAGTCCACCAGCGATTACGAGAAAGCCGCCGCTTCCGCCGCCTCTCAGAAGCGGACGAGTCTCACCGGCGCTGTGACGGAAACCGCCGAGGCCGCGAACAAGGTGGCCGATTATGGAACCGGAGCAACTGCGCTTCGTGCGAAAAAACAAATGGAATCGAAGCTCAAAAAGATTCAGAAGAACAGCAACCAGCAGCTTGAGAGAGAGCTTCAGTAAGGTTCCGGATTTTTGGTTTCAAAAGGAATGGGAAGTGTCTGACGGATGCTTCCCTTTTCTTTTTTTTGTATATGATATGTCTTATATTATTGAAAAACAGCAGACATATCATGAAAAACCTTCTTCGGGATAACCTTTGTCCTTTGACATCACCGGATGCCTCTCTATATTAATGTCATGAAAACGATGGAGAGACTCCCATGATCCGCAACGGAAAAAAGAAAGAAAAGGCATCCGCGCCGGAAGCGAAGCATCTCCGTGTCCGGGAAAAAATTCTGGACTGGCTCCTGAGTCCGGAAGGGGAGTCGGCCATCTGTCTGCCGAGGGAACTGGATCTCTGCCGGAAATACCGGGTCAGCCGCACCACGGTCGCCCGTGCTCTGGCGTCATTGTCCGAGCGGGGAATCGTCCGCCGGGTCCGGCACAAAGGCACGCTCATTGTGCACCGGAAACTCGCCTCGGTCCGGAAGGAGCGGAACCTGAAAAGGATCGGGGTGTTGTTTCCACCTACGGACGGCTGGCGCAAAGCGGTGGCGTCCATGCGCGCGGAGGCCGCCCGGCTGGGATGCGAACTGACCGTCTACCCTTATACATGGTCCAGTCTGGAAGACGAGACGCGCGTCATGGAGCGGGCGGTGAAGGAAAACGGCGGGCTCATCCTGTATCCGGGGTGTCTGCGCAACGACCGCGAACTCATCGACTCGCTTGACCGCCGCGGCGTTCCGATCGTGCTGTTCGACCTCTATTTTGAGAATTCGTCCGTCGGATGCGTCGTGGGGGACAACTATCTCGGCGGTTTTCTGGCGACGGAATATCTGATCAGGGCCGGACGCCGCCGGATCGGCCTGATTTCCATGAACCTCTCGGAAAGTTCCACTTCGGGGAGGGCGGACGGCTATCGGGCGGCATTGCGCCAATACGGACTGCCCGTGTCCGAAGACCGGATTCTCGATTTGCGCAACACCTTCGACCCCCGCCGTATCCGGGACTATTTCCGCAAACAGAAGCCGGACGCGGTGTTCGTGACGAACCACATGGAGGCCGTCCAGATCCGCTATCTGCTCTCCGGCGAGGGGGGCCGTATGTCTTCCGAAATCCTCCTGGCAAAGTTCGACGCCCTGCCGTGTGAGCCCATCGATCTCTCCATTCCCACGATTCTCCAGCCGGAGGAAGAAATGGGACGTCTTGCCGTCCTCCAGCTCTTTGAGCGCATGAACAATCCCGCGCTTCCCCACCGGAAGAGCTTTGTCGTTCCGAAACTCATCTCCGCTTCGGCGGATTGAACCCGAACGAAATCCGGCGGAGACCGTCCCGCCCCGATTTCTGTTCTTTATATGGAAAGGACCATCAATGGAAAAGAAAGTGATTCACCTGATCGGAAACGCCCATCTGGACCCGGTCTGGCTGTGGGACGCCCGCGAAGGGCTGAACGAAGGAATCAGCACCTGTCGCACGATTCTTCAGCTCATGCGCGAATATCCAGAACTGACCTTCTCCCGCGGCGAGGCGGCTCTCTATGAGCACATCGAACGGTTCGCGCCCGAAGTTTTCGGGGAAATCCGGGAACGCGTCGCGGAAAAACGCTGGGAGCTCCTCGGCGGAAACTACATTCAGCCGGACGACAATCTGCCCTCCACCCGCACCGC
>CAZORN010000473.1:0-2074 GCA_964581935.1 uncultured Victivallales bacterium | reverse complement strand
TAGAAGGAAACATAGTAATTCCCCAGCGCCAGCGTGCGCTCGATATTGGCTTCGGCGGTCGTAAGACGCATGTGGTCGATTTCAAGCTTGGAGAGTTCCCCGGCGGAAATGTTCCTGTTCTTCTGGGCGGCTTCCAGAGTCTCCTTGAAGTTTTCATAGGATTTCCTGCACTGGTCGAAAAGATCCTTGTTCGCATTGATGTCGGAATGGGCGATCCTGACCTCCGCGATGATCGCGATGGCTTCGCCGTAGGCACGGACGAGATCCGCATCCGCCTGCTGTGAATAGGCCATCGCCTGGGAGATTTTCTGAGGCAGCTTCATCAGGTTGAAGGTGGCCAGAATGCCGAACTCCATCCAGCTCTGCTTGTAGAGGAAGGAGTTGTTGTTATTGTTGTAATCCAGAAAAACGCGCGCGGTCGGGAACATGGTGAGGATGGCCTTGCGGCATTCAACCACATTGATGTGCCGTTCAAGGTCGGCCTTGCGAAGTTCGGGACGCTTGATCAGGGCGATCTGCTCCATGACTTCCAGGTCGGGCAGATTGAAAGCCGGAGGAGTATCGAGGAAAGAGTCATCCACGGTGATGTTCGCGGACGGATAATATCCGAGGAGAGAACGGAGTTCGACGCAGGAATTCTGGTAGTCGAGGACATAAACCGTAAGACGGCGTTCCATCTCGATGAATTTGCGGGTTTCGTCAAAGGCGCGGAAAGGAGTGATCTGTTTGGCCTTGGCAAGATTCGAGATCAGCGTATAACGGTCGCGGCAGGTTTCCAGAAGACCGCGCGTAATGTCGATCGCGCGCTGGGCGGAGGCCACCCGGCAGTAGGCGCGGATCACGTCCAAGGTCAGGTTCTGAGCCATGCGTTCCGTGTTCTGCCGACGGAGGAACAGGCGGTCCTGAGCCTGCTGCGAATTGAAGAAGGCAAGGCCGAAGTCCATGACGCTGAGAGCCAGGTCGATGTTGAAATAGTTGATGTCCTGGTCCTGGTTCTGGCTGTAGCCGTACGTCGCGCCGTCGCCGGAATAGGCTTTGCTGCTGGAGGCGGGGATATTGCTTCGCGCGGTATAGACGTTGTTGATATTGAGTTCGGGGAGCATTCCGAGCAGCTCCGCCGTACGCATCTCGTACGCCACATCCTCTTCCAGATTGAACACTTTGATGTCAAGGTTGTTCTTCATCGCGATGACGATGCATTCCGGCAGAGTCAGCCGCACATCCGAATCCAGCACCTGGAATTTGGAAACTTCAAAATACCGGATCGCTTTTTCCGCCCGTTCCCGACGGTAGTCGTCTTCCGTCTTGCAACCGGAAAGGAGAAAGAGTCCCAGCGCCCCCGCTATCCCGAATAATATAACGCAAAATCTAAGCATATTCCGCTCCATTCATGCCTGTATTCTTCACCTCTGAAAAAACAAAATGCCAGGTCGGAATTCTTCCCGGCCCTGCATTTTGTCCTTCCCCGGGGGGAGAGACGAAATTCACCGGACGCCGGAGCGCCCGGTTGAAAACGCGTTACTTCGCAGCGCGTTCGTTCTTCTGAAGCACGCCGGCTTCCAGAAGCTTGTCAATCAGCTGCTGCATGGAGTTGAACGCAGCGAGGAAGCCCTGGGGAGGCATGATGATCCGGATGTTGGATTTGGGCTCCGGAGCCTTGCCGTCTTCGGTGGGCTGGAGGGTGACAAAGTCATAGCGGACCATGCCGCCCGCAAAATGGATCTGACCGATTCCGTCGGCAAAGATTTCTTTGTTCTCGCTCATTTTTTTTCCTTGTGAAAGTTTTTTTTGATCTTTTGTGCAACTGTATACGCACCCTATAAACTAATTCACTTTTGGCAAATTACAAGCGGAAAAAAATCACCCGGCGAAATATTCATGTTTTTTTTACCGGAATCTGCCGGAAAGAACCCCGTATGTTTAAGTTGCAACCGCTCCCGGCTTCCGGATTCCGACGGGCACACGCCCTTCTGTTTGCTTTTCCCCGAATTGGTGTTACATTACCCCAGATACAGGGAATGCATTGCTTTATGTATGAGAAATTCAGCCAGATCAAAACCGCTTCCGACATCCG
>CAZORN010000472.1:0-2083 GCA_964581935.1 uncultured Victivallales bacterium | reverse complement strand
TGACCGCCAGAATCACCGTGGTGCATCCGTGATTGAGCATCTCCTCGAAATCCTTCTCCGCGTGCTCCACGTAATTGATTCCGTAGTAGCTGACAGCCGTTCTTGTGATCGCCATGTTTGATCTCCTCTTTGCAAATCAGAATTATGATCCAATATTTTCAAGAATCTCTTCCGCAATTTTTTTCCGCCCGTATTTGGCTTCGCCCCATTCCTTGAACCGGTTCGTCAGCACAATGATGAAAAACTTCCGGACTGGATCCAGCCAGACGGTCTGACCGGTCCATCCGGAATGAAGAACCGTCTTCGGAGAACACCCAATGGGGATCATGTCGGGAGCCATATCCCAGCCGATGGCGTGGGGGTGAAGTCCGTACGGGGAATAGTTCGTAAAACAGCATTCCGTGACGCCTTCCCGGAAAATGCCGGTTCCGCCGGAAAGCATCATCCGGGCGTATTTCGCCAGATCGGCGGCCGTCGTGAAGATGCCCGCGTTGCCGAGCGCCTTCGGAAAATAGGCTTGCGCGCCGAAATCGGAAATCGTTCCGGGATCGGCGTTGATCGTGCGGACCGTCCGGGGCAACCCGCCATCCACCGGACGCGTCCAGCGGGTGTCGGACATCCCCAGTTTGCGGAAAACCCGTTCTTCGACCAGTTCATCGATCGGGCGGCAGTAGAGCTCTTCAACAAGAAAGGCGAGCAAAATGTAAGCGGTGCAAGTGTATTCATAACGTTCATACGGCGAGACCGGAAAATTGACATTCAGGATGCCGCGCCGCATCTCCTCCGGCGGTCCCGAATGCGCATACTGGATATTGACGCCCGAAAGATGCAGAGCCACCTGCCGCACAGTCACCGGATGAAGAAGTGGCCCCGTGAAGTCCTTCAGATAATCGGTCAGCGGACGGTCCATGTCCAGCAGTCCGTCGGAAAGCGCAAGAAGAAGCCCGGAGGTGGTGCCGACGACTTTCGTGACGCTGGCGATGTCGAAGATTGTATCCATCGACATGGGAACTTTCTTCGCGCGGTCGGCAATTCCGAACGCGCCCGAAAAAAGGTCTTTCTCCATGTCGCCGGCCAGAACGACGGCGCCGTCGATCAGTCCTTTTGAAATCTGTTCCTCAATGTTTTTCATACTCCGCGAAGCTCCCGTTTATTTCTGAAGAAGCGTGCTGTTCCTCACGATGATTTTCGAGTCCAGATAACGGCAGACGCCCCCGGACAGCGTCTTGAATTTAATACGAGTGTACAGGGACTCGAACGCCAGACGCGCCATGTCCTTGACCGGGTAGGAAACGCTGGTGAGGGTCGGATAGACTTCCGAAGCGACGGGAAGGTCGTCGAACCCGGCCACGGCCGCCTCCTCCGGAATAGCGATTCCAAGTTCATGGCAGAGGTTGATCGTCCGGGTGGCGAAAAGGTCGTGATAACAGAAAATTCCCAACGGACCGTTTCCTTTTCTTTTCAAGAGCTTCCGGATGTCGTTGCGGCATTTGTCGGGAGAATTGTAGTCCGCGCGTACAATGCGGTTTTCGGGAAGTGAGAATCCCTGTTCCATCAGCCCCGCGCGGAATCCGAGAAGGCGCTGGTCGCTGAGCTTGCCGGACTGTCCGACATAGGCGAATTCGCGGATCCCCTGCGAAATCATGTGCGAGGCCATCTTCTGGGCCGCTTTCTGGTTGTTCACGAGAACCGCATCGCATTCCACGGATTCCAGACGGCGCCCCAGCATCACATACGGCACGGGAAGCGTCGAGTAGAAGGCCTCCTGTTCGGGCGTGGAAGCCCAGGGACAGATGAGGATTCCGGCGACGCCCTGGCGGCAGAACATGCGGAGACGTTCGCACTCGGTCTCGAAATCGTAGTTGCTGGAGGCGATGATGAGGCTGGCCCCCACCGAGTGGGCAAGCTCTTCCGCATGGCAGGCCAGTTTCGCAAAATAAGGACTCTCCAGACAGGTGGCCATGAACCCGAGCAGCATCCGGCTGTTTTCCGGACGCGACTGCGGCATCAGGGAGGCGATCCTGTGACAGCGTCCGGACTTTTCCAGAATGCCTTCCTCCTTCAGGCGGTTCAGGATGCGGAA
>CAZORN010000471.1:0-2084 GCA_964581935.1 uncultured Victivallales bacterium | reverse complement strand
GTGACCATTCCGGCAATACCAAGCGTGCCAAGAATCGATAGGCTGGCTTGAAGAATATTTTCCATACAAGACTCCTTTCCGATGACACATCCGACAAGACGTACGATGACACATATGATTTTTCTTTTCATTGTATCGCAAGCCATTTAAAACGACAAGCGGTATTCAATACGGGATGTTTTCGCCGTTTTCGAACGTAAGCGTCAAAGCGTGGGTCACCTAGAAACGAAGGGGAAAGAATAGTAGACTTATCCCATCAAGGTTGAAAAAGTGTAAAAAGTGTAAAAAGCGTAAAAAGTTGGACACACGAATTCAACCGGAAATGGAGAGATAGGAATGGATACACGCAACGCAACCTCAGAATACCGGGCTTCGCAGTGGGTGCAAATCATCCGGGAACGCCAGGCCAGCGGGGATACCGTCAAAGAATTTTGTAAGGCCAGAGGGATCAGCCGGGACGCGTACTTTTACTGGCAGCATAAACTTCGGAAAGCGGCAAGCATGAGTCTGAGCAAATCCGGAGAAATCACAGCTGCGGCGCCAGCGGGCTGGCTGCAGCTGGAAGATAGCGGCGTGACAAAAACATTCCTGACGCTCGAAATAGGCGGCTGCCATATAACGGTCGATCAAACGACAGATCCTGAACTGCTGAAAAATGTCTGCCGGATTCTGAGGACGCTTTGATGAAATGGAGCGACAAACCGGTGTACCTGTGCTGCGGAGCTACGGATATGCGGAAGTCGATCAACGGTCTGACGGTCGTGGTCCGTGAAAGTTTTTCACTGGATCCGTTTTCGGAATCGCTGTTCGTGTTCTGTAATCAGCGAAGGAACCGACTGAAGATCCTGGAATGGGACGGAGACGGATTCTGGCTTTACTTCAAGCGACTGGAACGCGGCCATTTCCGTTGGCCGGAAAAGGGAGAGAGCGGCATCATGACGTTGGACAACACCGAATTATCGTACTTAATCGAGGGCGCGAAGCTGGAGAAAAAGCTCAAACGGAACGAGGTTTCCGAGCGGCAAATCGCGTAAAAACAAGCGTAAAAACAACTGCTGAAAAGTGCCGAAAACCTTGATTCTACGCGGTTTATGGGGTATAATGAAATCATGCAGACGCAAGAAATCCCCACCGAAAAACTTCTCGGAATCATCAAGGAAAAGGACCAAAGGATCGCTGAATTGGAACAGCAGATCCAATGGATCATGTCCCAGATGCGACTGTCGAAACAAAAGCAATTCGGCGTATCGAGCGAACAGACCGATCCTTGGCAATTGTCCCTGTTCAATGAAGCAGAAGCCAATTACACCGCGATCGCGCAGGAGCCGGAGCTTTCGGAAGTGAAGGCGCATTACCGGAAGCGCACGCGCCTTACCACCGATAAACTGTCCGAGGACCTGCCGGTAGAAATCATCGAACATGAGCTGCCGGAACAGGAGCGCATCTGCCCTGCCTGCGGCGGTCCGCTGCATACGATGGGCCGTGAGATTCGCGAAGAGCTCAAAATCATCCCTGCGAAAGCGGTTATCGTCCGGCATATCCAGCATGTGTATGCCTGCAGGACCTGTGAAACAACCTCCGAAAACGTGCCGGTGATCAAGGCGGTCATGCCGCAGCCTGTAATCAAAGGCGGGTTTGCAGCGCCGGAGACGATCGCGCATATCGCGGTCCAGAAGTTCATGATGGCGTCCCCGCTGTACAGACAGGAGCAGGAATGGAAACAAAACGGAATCCTGCTTTCCCGGCAGACCCTTTCGAACTGGCTGATGCGAGCCTGTGAGGAGTGGCTGGACCCGATTTACGAGGAAATGAAACGCCGGTTATGCGAGCATGAGGTGCTTCACGCGGATGAGACAACCTTGCAGGTGCTCAAGGAACCCGGTAAACCGCCGCAGTCCAAGAGTTACATGTGGCTTTACCGGACAAGCGGAGAGGCGGACAGTCCGATCGTCATTTATGAGTACCAGCCGAACCGAAAACCCGTACATCCCGAGAGATTCCTGGAACACTTCAAAGGGTATCTGCATGCGGACGGGTATGACGGGTACCACCAACTGCCGGAAGATAGAATCCTGGTAGTGGGC
>CAZORN010000470.1:0-2085 GCA_964581935.1 uncultured Victivallales bacterium | reverse complement strand
CTCGGCGGATGCTGGCTCGGAATTCATCCGCGCGAGGAGCGGATCGCCGCGCTCGGAAAGATTTTCCGCTTTCCGGAAAAGGTGATTCCGCTCGGTGCGATCGCATTGGGATATCCGGCCGTCCGCACTGAGCCGAGGACACGCTTCAATCCGTCCCGTGTTCATGAAACCTCCGAATGGAAACGGTGAATAATGAAAGAGACTCTTCATATTCTGAACGGCGATTGTGCCGCCGAAGCCTGGAAGAAGTGCGACTTCTCCGGGGAGATTCTGGTCTGGCGCGAAAATTACCTGATGGGCAAACTTCCCCCGCCGGAGTGCCCGCTTGCCGAGTTTGAAGAAATCCGCGCGTCGGAACTGAGCCGCTTTGTTCCGACGGTTCCGGAAGACCGCATTCTGGCGGCTTTGCGGAAAGCCGACGAAAGGGTTCTGTCCATTCGGAAGACGGACGGCGTTGTCCTTTGGTTCGATGCGTGCATGTACGACCAGACGATTGTTGCGCGCCTCCTCTACCTGATTTCCTTACTGCCGGAACGTCCGGATGTTTTTCTGAATTGCCATGATTTATCCTGGGATGCGGAATCGTTCCGGAAATACCGGGATAGTTCCGTGCCTCTTTCCGAAGCCGACATTGAACTCGGAAAGAACGCCTGGCTCTGGTTCGTTTCAGGCGGCGGAATGCCGGACGGCGACTTTACGCGCCTTTCGTTCCTGCGCGAGGCTCTGGACCGCTATGCCGAAGAGACTCCGGACGCCTCCGGCCTGGGACGCACCCAGCGCGAACTGATGCTTCTTGTCCGGACGGGCGCAAATACTCCGTTCAAGGTTTTCAAAGGCATGAACGCCTATGAGAAATATCTTTTCATGGGAGATTCCCAGTGCTGGAACATGCTGGACGAACTGGCGGAACGGGGCCTGATTTCCGTCGTCGGTTCCGATGGAAAACCTCTTTGCCTCACCCGTTCCGGAACAGAGGAACTCAATTCCGCCGTCATTCTTCCAAAATAAACGCGGAGAAGGTCACTCGATTTTCACGCCGTCGGGGAAGGGAAGATGGTATTTTTCGCCGGGCCCGTTCTGGACGATATTCCGGAAGACGATGTTCCGGGCGTCCGCGCGGCAGGACGCGGCGGCATAACGCGTGATTTTTCCTTCGGCGTCAGGATCGGAAAATCCGCAGTTCCCCGTGATGTTTTCGAGCGTGATGTCATGGAGATCGCCGGGATTGTAACCGTCGCCGTACCCGGTATAGAGGTCCACGAGATGACACCGCCGCGGAGTCGAGTCCGCTTCCGTGACGTTGCGGATGACGACATTGTACACTTGAAGACCGGCGGCCGCAAGGCAGATCACCGCGTGGTAGTGACCGGAGACATGGAGATTTTCGATGGTGATGTCATGAATGTCCATTTTGCGCGGATCGCCGTCCCTGAAGAATTTTTTTGAGGGCTCCAATGGAAAAAGATAGCGTGGATGCGGATTCCGGTTGTTGAGCGCGGTGCAGGCGACGGTGTCGTCGGAATTGTACCCGGTGATGTCCGAGACCCGGCAGTGGTGGCAGCCGACGCGGAAGTCGATGCCGTCTCCGTTTTTTACATGCGTATCAAAATCGATGTCGTGGAGGAAACCGTTCGAGCAGAAGTCGAAGGACATGGCCCAGGAGCGGGTCTTCGTGAAGCGGATTCCGGCGACCTCGAAACGGTCGCACTGCGAGAGATTGATCTGGTGTCCGCGCCAGCCCCAGTAGTCGCCGACCATGTCCTGCTCCTCGCGGAAATGAGGGTGCCACATGCGGCGTGGCTTGTCGGGTCCGATGATTTCGGCCCCGTTCCGGCCGAGGATGCGGATGTCGGAGGTCGGTTTCACGGAAAGCGGGGAGCCGAACGGATTTTCGGGATCGACGGCCATGTTGTCGCCGCGGAAAACGTTGTCGAACGTCTCCTTTTTCTGACGGATGACGCAGCCGTCGAGAATGACCGTGGTGTGCGGCGTCAGTTCGATTGCCTGCGAAATGAGGAACTCACGCCCGGAAAAAACGATCGTCCGCTCCGGTTCGCCCGCGGCGGCGTCCAGACAGGCCCGGAT
>CAZORN010000469.1:0-2085 GCA_964581935.1 uncultured Victivallales bacterium | reverse complement strand
CAGAAAGTGGAACAGCATTCGCTGCCGGACCAGATCGCGGCGGACTCTTATCTGGCGTCGAAGAAGGCGATTCGATCCAGCAACAGTGGTCTGAAGATCACGAAGCTCTGCCATTCGGGGGCGTAAGATGTTCAATCCGTTGAAAGCGATTTTCCGTAGTAGGACGCCTCCGAAGACGGTGCTCCCGGCGGTGCGCGGACGTTTCGACGCCGCGCAGATCACGAGGGACAACTCGAAACATTGGGCGGCGGCCGATCATCTCTCCGCCGACGAGGAAGCCAGACCGGAGGTTCGGCGGACGCTGCGGATGCGGTCGCGGTATGAAGTGGCGAACAACTCCTACGCCAAGGGACTCGTGCAGATGCTGGCGAACGACTGCATCGGAACGGGTCCGAGACTGCAGATGCTCTCCGGGGACGAGGCATTCAACGACGGGGTCGAACGGGAATTTGCCCGGTGGGCGGACGCGGCCAGGCTGCCGGGGAAACTCAGGACCATGCGGATGGCGCGCTGCCAGGACGGCGAGGCGTTCGCGGTGCTGGCGACGAATCCGAAGATCCGGCACAGTGTGAAACTTGATCTCATGGTTCTCGAAGCGGACCGGGTGTCCGGCGATTTGCGCTGGCTGGAGGACGACGCCTCCGTCGACGGGATCACGTTCGACGAATGGGGCAATCCGGCCGATTACCGGGTGCTGAAATACCATCCGGGCGATGTCCGGTACATGCCGGGCGAGGAGGCGATCCATGTTCCGGCGGAATACATGCTGCACATCTTCCGTCAGGACCGGCCCGGGCTTCACCGGGGCATTCCGGAACTGACGGCGGCGCTGCCTCTCTTTGCCCAGCTCCGGCGCTACAATCTGGCGGTGCTGAGCGCGGCGGAGGCGGCGGCCGATTTTGCCGCGATCCTGTATACGGACGCGCCGCCGAACGGAGAGAGCGACGAAGTCGAGCCGATGGACAGCATTCCGCTGGAGCGGAACATGATGCTGACGGTTCCCGCCGGGTGGAAGATGGGACAGCTCGACCCGAAGCAGCCCGCGGCGAACCATGCGGAATTCGTGAAAATCATTCTCTCGGAAATCGCGCGGTGCGTCTGTTCAACCTACGGGACGCTCGCCGGGGATTTCAGCGGACACAACTACGCGTCCGGGCGGCTGGACAACCAGATCTACCACAAGAGCATTCTGGTGGACCGGAGCTTCTGGGAATCCGAAGTCCTGAACCGGATTTTCGAGGTGTGGTTCCGGGAATATTCGCTGACACAACGGATCGTCACGGAAGAAACCCGGCACGTTTGGTATTGGGATTCGTTTGTCCATGTCGATCCGCTGAAAGAATCAAATTCCCAACGGGTTCGGCTTGAAAACAACACGACGACGCTTGCCGCGGAATGTGCGCGTGACGGAAAAGATTATCTTTCCGTCATACATCAGCGGGCCAAGGAAATCAAGCTGATGCGGGAACTTGGAATCCCGATTCAGAACGATCCGCCGCAACAAGAAGAAAAAACAGAACCGGATGATGACGGTTCAGAACCAAAGGAAGTCATGGATGAGTGAATTTACCCTGATCGAGGCCGCCGGGGGCGCGAAGCCGAAAGTGGTCGGCCTTGCGTATTCGGGCGGAAAAATGAATCTGCCCGGCTGGAAGCACCCGGTCGTGGTGGATTTGTCCGGGATGGAAATTCCGGAGAGCGTGCCGCTGCTGACGAACCACGAGAACAAGACCGACGCGAGAGTCGGGATGGTGTCGGCGAGCGTCAAGAACAACACGCTGGAAATCAGCGGGGAGATCGTGTCGGACAGCAGGGACGCCAACGACATCGTTGCGCAGTCGAAGGCCGGAGCCGACTGGCAGCTCTCCATCGGGGCCGATGTGAGGGACTGCGAACTGGTGCAGTCGAAACGGGAAGTGAACGGACAGACCGTCGAGGGGCCGTTCTATCACGTGAAGAAATCGACGCTCCGGGAAGTGTCGGTCGTCGCCGTGGGAGCCGACTCGAAAACCGCCATGAAAGTCACCGCGAAATTCAACCTTTCCAAAACCATAGAAGGAGACAGCATGTCCAAGGAAACCGAAC
>CAZORN010000468.1:0-2095 GCA_964581935.1 uncultured Victivallales bacterium | reverse complement strand
ACGCCATGAAATGGGATACCATCCAGCCCGTGGAATACCAGGTGGCCGATCCCCGGCTTCCGACGGTCATTCCGATCCTCCGCGAACGGGCCCTCTCCCGCGTGGAAAACAACAAGGAGTTCACCGCCCTCAAGCATGACATCGACACCTTCCGCAAGATCCGCGACCGCAAGACCGTTTCCCTCAATCTGGAAAAACGGTGGACGGAATATCTTGCCGAGAAGAAACTCCAGGACGAACAGGACAAGCTCCTCCGTCTGGAACAGGATGACGCCAAGAAGAATTCCTCCAAGGATCTCTATATGGCGGAAACCCTCAATGTCATGGGCGACTACATCGACCTGAATGCGCCGAAAGGCAAAGTCACCGCCGGCAAGCAATGACCGATTCCGATCCGCATTGTTTCGACCCTGCCGCCCTCCTTCCGGAGGGGTGGCGGTCCGTGCTCACCGAAGCCGTCTCGACGCCGTCTTTCAAAGCTCTTTCCGTTTTCCTTGCGGAAGAATACGCCGACCAGACGGTCTTTCCTCCCCGCGAAGATCTTTTCAGCGCCTTCCGCCTGACGCCGTTCAATTCCGTCAAGGTCGTGGTCCTCGGGCAGGACCCCTACCATGACGACGGACAGGCCCACGGACTCGCGTTTTCCGTCCGTCCGGGCGTCTCTTTCCCCCCGTCGCTCCGCAACATCTTCAAGGAACTGTCCTCAGATACCGGAGCTCCCGTCCCGATTCACGGATCGCTGATCCCGTGGGCGGAACAGGGGGTTCTTCTCCTCAATACCGTCCTGACCGTCCGCGCCCACGCCGCGGCCTCGCACCAGAACCGGGGCTGGGAGGATTTTACGGATTCCGTCATCCAGGCGCTGAACGAACGCGAACAGCCGCTGATTTTCGTTCTCTGGGGTGCTCCCGCGCAGAAAAAGCTTTCACTGATCGACGAGCGGAAACACGCGGTCATCACGGCGCCGCACCCGTCTCCACTGTCAGCGTACCGCGGCTTCTTCGGCAGCCGTCCGTTTTCACGGATCAACCGGCATCTGAAGAATTTCGGGAGCCGGGAAATCGACTGGAACCTCCCCTCGGAAGGATTCCTTTTCTGAAGAGAAGCTTCCCCGGCTTGAGCTCTCAATCGGCGTCGCCCGGAAAGAAGGCGAACGCGGGCAGAAGCCGGCTGTTGACTTCGGATGTCTTCATGCGGTAAAAGCCGAGCGGACTGTAGACACCCGGAACGCTGAAAACGGCGGACGGCTCCAGTTCCGCCGGAGAAAAGACCATGAACCCGTTCTTCACTCTTTCGGAAGAGCCCTTCCCGTTGAAGATCCAGGTGTTGAGTTCTCCGTTTTTGAACTGATAGGAACCGCCGGTCCAGGAATCGGCGGGCAGAGACTCCAGAAATTCCGGAACCAGTTTCTTCAGATCGTTCGGGAAAATCTGGTATTTGAGTCGGAAACGCTCCGCCGCATAAGCGATCCTCAGACAATCCAGCGTCTGGGGATAACGGTTTTCAAGGACCGCCGTCAGAGAGTTGTTCCGGAGGAAGGCAAAATACGGAGGCACCGCTCCCGATTCGCACAGCCGCCGGAGACGGAGCGCCTCTTCCCTTTTCTTATAGACAGGAACGGATGCCTTCACGACCGGGTCACGGTGAAGCGCCATGCCGTAGGACATGTTCATCCGCAGGAAATAATAGACATGCGGAAACAGGAACCGGTAGTCGGAAAAATTCGGATAGCCTTCGCCCCGGCTGTCGAGAATCAGCGTCTCCACGGCATCCGGCATGGAAAGCGAAGAAACCGCCGCGCAGTATGCCTGCGACTCGTTGAGCTTCCGTCCGGTTTCCAGAAGATTCCTGTAAGCCTGATCCCGAACGGTTTCCGGGAAGCGTCCGGAATTCACCATCCCGGCGAAAATACGGAAGCGCATGGCTTCCATCGCAACCGCCTGAATGTATCCGAACTCCGTCGGAGCCTCCGCGGAAAACAAGCTCAGACGGTCGCACTCCGTGAAGAGCCGGAGGAGTGTTCCGGCATCCCCTTTGCGGAGGGCCGTTTCCATGCGCGGAATCTGGACTTCCGAAAGCAGCAGCCGGGCCGTCG
>CAZORN010000467.1:0-2106 GCA_964581935.1 uncultured Victivallales bacterium | reverse complement strand
AGAAGCTCAAAATCTTCCCCGAGGAAATCCAACTCCGCCAGAAAGTCGCCGCCGCTTATAACCGCGTCCTCGAGGGACTGGTCAAAACCCCGTTCGTCGCGAAAGACAGCGTTTCCGTCTGGGCCCAGTACTGCGTCTGCTCCGACCGCTTCGAAGCCATTCAGGCGGCCCTCCGTGAAAACGACATCCCCACCGCCCGGTATTATCCGATCCCCATGCACCTTCTCAAGGCGCTGGACTATCTCGGATACAAGAAGGGCGACATGCCTGTCACGGAAAAAGTCGCCGGCAACGTGTTCGCGCTCCCCATGCATCCCTATCTGGAAGAAGACGTCATCGAAAAAGTCGGAAAAGTGGTCCGCTCCGTTGTGAAATAACCCCGCTCCGGGGTCAACCAAGGAGGCGTTATGTTCGGATTCTACAGGATTGCTTCTTGCGTCCCGGAACTCCGCGTCGCGGACGTTCCCTTCAATCTGGATCGGATTCTTTCCCTCGCGGGGGAAGCCTCTTCGCAGAACGCCTCCGTGATCCTCTTTCCGGAACTTTCCCTCAGCGCCTATTCCTGCGGGGACCTCTTCCACAACGGAACCCTGCTTGAGGCTGTCGAGCTTGCCGCCCGGAAGCTGGCGGAAGCCACAAAGGACATCCCTTCCGTGATCGCCGTCGGCGCGCCGGTCCGCCACAAGGACCGCCTTTACAACGCCGCGCTCATCCTCACGCAGGGGAAAATCGCCGGAATCATCCCGAAGACCCATCTGCCGAACTATCGCGAATTCTATGAAAAACGTTATTTTTCCTCCGGTTTCGGCATCCGGGGCGAGACCGTCGACTTCGCCGGTCAGAAGGGAATTCCCTTCGGCACGGACCTGATTTTCGACGCCGGAACCGAACTCAGGATCGGCGTTGAAATCTGCGAGGACATGTGGTGCACGATTCCTCCCAGCTCGTATCTGGCGCTGAACTCCGCCACCCTCCTCCTAAACCTCTCCGCCAGCAATGAACTGGTCGGAAAGGCCGACTACCGCCGCGACCTCGTCTGCGGACAGAGCGCACGGTGCGTCGCGGTCTACGCCTACGTCTCCGCAGGGGTCCACGAATCCACCATGGACACCGTCTGCGGCGGTCACTGCATTGTCGCTGAAAACGGAATGCCGCTCCTCGACTCGGAACGTTTTGAACGGAAAAGCAAAGTCTTTTATACCGATGTCGATCTGGCCCGCATCCGTGCCGCGCGTCTTTCCGAAAGTTCCTATGCGGACAGCGCCGCCATGAATCCCGTGCGCGACATCCGCTTCATTCCGGTTCCCGCCCCCGCGGTTCCCTCCGACGTCCGCCGCAACCTGTCACGGTTCCCCTTCGTCCCCTCTTCGGACGCGGACCGCGAAAAACGCTGCCGGGAAATCTTTTCCATCCAGTCGGCCGGACTCGCAAAACGGGTCGAACACACTCACTCGAAGACTTTGGTCATCGGCATCTCCGGCGGGCTTGATTCCACGCTCGCACTCCTCGTCTGCGCCAACACGATGAAGCTCCTCAAGCGTCCGGCCTCCGACATCCTCGCGGTCACCATGCCCGGCTTCGGCACCACCGACCGCACCTACAACAACGCCGTCAACCTCTGCCGCGAGCTCGGAACCACCCTCCGCGAAATCAGCATCAAAGACGCCTGCCGCGAGCATTTCCGTTCCATCGGGCACGACGAAGCCACCCATGACGTAACCTATGAAAACTCGCAGGCGCGCGAGCGCACGCAAATCCTCATGGATCTTGCCAACAAGGAAAACGGCATCGTCGTCGGAACCGGCGACCTCTCCGAAATCGCGATGGGCTGGTGCACCTACAACGGCGACCATATCTCCATGTATGCGGTCAACTGCTCCATCCCGAAAACGCTGATCCGCTACCTCATCGCCTATGTGGGGGAACATTCGGAGGAAACGGTCCGGGCCATCCTTCACGACGTCATCCAGACGCCCGTCAGCCCCGAACTCCTGCCCGCTGCAGAGGACGGCACGATCCGCCAGAAAACCGAAGACATCATCGGTCCCTACGAAATCCACGACTTCTTCCTGTATCATTTCCTCAAATACGGCGCGGAACCGGGCA
>CAZORN010000466.1:0-2111 GCA_964581935.1 uncultured Victivallales bacterium | reverse complement strand
CCGCGCGGACATACATTCAGGCAGAAGCCGCATCCCGTGCATTTTTCCGCGTCGATCCGCAGGGAAACTACATCTTTCAGATAAAGAAACATGATTCATCCTTTCCAGAAAAGTAAAGGGGAAAACAACAGCAGAATCCCAAGTATGGCGGCCATGCTTTGAATCCGGAATCCGAGGCGGGTTTCAATCCGAGTCCCTGAAAGCGACGTATAGGGCGACGATCCCGTGTAGGCGAGCATCAGGAAGGAGGACATGCTCAGCGTGAGCAGAATCCATCCGGCGGATTGAAGAATTTCCATTCCGTTCCTTCCCGGAAGAAGCCCGAGGAAAAACAGAACGGGCAAGGTCAGAATGCCGGAACATGCTCCCTTCACGGCGAAAGCGCGTCCGGGAAGCCACGGAAACAGGATCGGTCCGAGGAGAACCCCGCCCAGAAACGCCGTAACCAGTCGAAAAGCTGAACGGAGAAAGGAAGGGAGGCTGTAATCCCCTGAACCCAGTGCCGCTGCAATCGAGCAGACCATGAACAGAACGGCCAGCCATTTTGCCCAATGGACGATTTCCACCGGAACCACCGCAAGACGTTCCCCCAGACGGAATGTGACGGTGCGCATATTTTGCGAGGCTTTCATTCCATCCTCCATGAACCGGGGCAGGTCGGCAACCCGGACAGGTCCGTAAAGCACCTTGAATCCGCTGGCGGCAAACACTTCGTGCGCTGAAACTCCAGTCGCCCCCAGCTGAGGGACAATCAGGATCCGGTGCGACACCCGTTCGGAAAGACGGCATGAGGCGATCCTTCGCACCAGCTCCGCCGTTCCGAACGTGCCTTTTCCCGCGGCGCACCAGACATTTACCCCGCGGGTATCCAATATCACCAGCCAGGCGTCCAGCCCCTTGACGGCCCTTCGCACATGGTCGACGGTCAGTTTATAATTTGAGGTGACGAATACCGGAGATTCCTTCGTCGGATTTCCGGAGGCATACAGTCCGGGCGGAACGGCATAATCCATGCGACCGATCCCCAGACGCATCGCCACGGCTCCCAGCCAGTCTTTCCATGTCCAGTCCGGTCGGACCCGGCCGACAGGACCGGACGCCGTGTTCAATATTTCTTCCACAAAAGACAGCCGCATATTTCCACAGCGGAAAAGGGGAGCCCCCTCTGGATTTTCCATGTTTTCATTCTCACAGCAGCCCATGATCTTTTACCCTTTATTTTAACGGTTCAGGCAGTCCTTCCACAAACTTCCGGATTTCGTCGCGGACGCGACGGTAGCAGTCAAGTTTTTCTTCCTCGTCCGAGGCGGATCCCGCCAGCCGGGGCGGGTCGTCGAACCCGACATGGACAACTTTGACCCGGGCCGGGAAAAACGGACAGCGTTCCTTCGCGTTGCCGCAGACCGTGACCACATAGTCGAACACGATGTCCGGCAGTTCAGAGAGGAGTTTCGAGCGCTGTCCGGAGATGTCCACGCCTTTTTCCTTCATGACGCGAACCGCATACGGATTCAGTCCGTGCTTTTCGATTCCGGCGGAATAAGCCTCGATGACATCTCCCTTCAGAAAACGACACCAGCCCTCCGCCATCTGGCTGCGGCAGGAGTTTCCGGTGCACAAAAACAAAATCCTGATCATATCCCGACTCCCAGTGTGATGGTGATTGTCATCCAGATTCCGACCGCGAGAAACAGAATTCCGGTAATCTGGCGGGCTCGTTTTTCAAAAACGGCGACAAGGTTATATGCCCGTGCCGCCTTGTTCGCTCCGAAGGCCAGCAGAAAGGCGGCCGCCAGCACCGGCAGTCCCGTCGCAATTCCGTAGACGGTCGGCAGCAGGAACCCCGACTCCATTTTGACCGCAAGCGGCAGAAGACTCCCGAAGAAGAGCGCCGCCGAGGTCGGACAGAATGAAAGCGCGAAAAAGAAACCGAGCAGAGCGGCGCCGGGCATTCCCATATTTTTGATCCGGTCCTGAACCTCTTTCCCGAGGCCTGCGGAGGGGAGGGGAATCGCCAGCAGGTTCAATAGAACCATCGCCACCAGAATCAGAAGCGGTCCCGCGAGAAGATTCATATATTTCTGGAGCAGATGGGACACTTCCGGCGCGGC
>CAZORN010000465.1:0-2111 GCA_964581935.1 uncultured Victivallales bacterium | reverse complement strand
TTCGACTGCGACCAGGAGCTCGACCAGAAAAACTATCCGCAGTTCACCTTCTCCCCCGCGAAAGTGCTGGTCCAGGTCGAAATCCTGCCCTCCGTCCAGACCCGGACCTTCAACGCGCTGCCCGTCCGGATTCTCTCCGCGACCGCCCCGGGCAAGGAGAAAGCGTTCTCCTGCGAAATCGTTTCCGCGCCCACCGTGGACGTCACCGTCTCCGGCGCGAAGAACATCATCGAGACCCTCCGCAAGGAAGACTTCCTTCCTTACGTGGACATATCCAAATTCGACAAGCCCGGTCTGTATGAAATCGATGTCAAATGCGCTTCCGAACGGGACGGCGTCAAAACCAGGAACATCTATCCGTCCCGCATCAGCGTCAAGCTCGAAAAAACATCCGACCGATAAATCAATCAGGAGCATACTGTCATGAACGAACCGGAAACCCCATCCAAAGTCAATTTTATTTTCGAACGAATCGATGAAGAAATCAAGAACGGCGCCGTAAAGAATATCGTGACCCGTTTCCCGCCGGAACCCAACGGATACCTTCACATCGGACACGCCAAAGCCATCTCCATCGACTACGGCACCGCCCGGAAATACAACGGGACCTTCCATCTGCGTTTCGACGACACCAACCCCACCAAGGAAGACGTCGAATACGTCGAATCCATCCAGGAAGACGTCCGCTGGCTGGGCGCGGACTGGGGAAACAACCTTTTCTATGCCTCGGACTATTTTGAACAGTTCTACGAATACGCCGTGCTCCTCATCAAAAAGGGCAAGGCTTACGTCTGCGACCTCTCCGAATCGGAAACGCGCGAACACCGCGGAACCCTCACCGAACCCGGCAGGGAAAGCCCCTTCCGTTCGCGTTCCGTCGAGGAAAACCTCGACCTTTTCGCACGGATGCGCAACGGGGAATTCCCGGACGGCACACGCGTCCTGCGGGCGAAAATCGACATGTCCTCCCCGAACATCCACATGCGCGACCCGGTCATCTACCGCATCCGTCACGCCAGCCACCACCGGACCGGCGACAAATGGTGCATCTATCCGATGTATGACTTCGCCCATCCGCTGGAGGATCTCGTCGAAGGAATCACCCATTCGATCTGCACCCTTGAATTTGAGATTCACCGTCCGTTCTACGACTGGCTCCTGGAAAACGTCTCCGAGCCGCCGCGTCCGCAGCAGATCGAGTTCGCCCGTCTGAACCTCTCCTACACGGTCATGAGCAAACGCAAACTGCTGGAACTCGTCAAGGAAAAATACGTCTCCGGCTGGGACGATCCCCGGATGCCGACCCTCTGCGGATTCCGCCGCCGCGGCGTGCCCCCGGAAGCGATCCGCGCCTTCTGCGAGGAGATCGGAATCACCAAATACAACAGTCTCACGGACATCTCCCTGCTGGAGTTCTTCATCCGCGAAAACCTGAACAAATCCGCGCAACGCGTGATGGCGGTCATGGACCCGGTCAAGCTGGTCATCGACAATTACCCGGAAGGGCTCGTCGAGGAAATGGAAGCCGTCAACAATCCGGAAGATCCCGCGCAGGGAACCCGCAAGGTCCCCTTCTCGAAAGTCCTCTATATTGAAAAGGACGACTTCCGCGAAGAGGCCCCGAAGAAGTTCTTCCGTCTGACGCCCGGCTCGGAAGTGCGTCTGCGCTACGCCTATTTCGTAAAATGCGTCTCGGTCGAAAAGGACGCGCAAGGCAACGTATCCGTGATCCATTGCACCTACGATCCCGCCACGAAAGGCGGCAACGCCCCTGACGGACGCAAGGTCAAGGGGACGATCCACTGGGTTTCCGCGGAACACGCCTTCGGGGCGGAAGTCCGCCTTTACGACCGTCTGTTCACGATGGAGAATCTCGGTGACATCCCCGAAGGTGAAGACTACAAGAAATACCTGAATCCGGACTCCCTCAAGCTCGTGTCCGGCTGCAAGCTGGAGCCCTCCCTCAAACACGCGAAGCCCGGAGAACGTTTCCAGTTCGAGCGCGTCGGCTACTTCTGCGCGGACGCCAGGGACACGGTCGACGGCAAGCCCGCCTTCAACCGGACGGTCCAGCTCAAGGATTCCTGGGCGAAGATCGAAAACAAGGACGC
>CAZORN010000464.1:0-2112 GCA_964581935.1 uncultured Victivallales bacterium | reverse complement strand
CCCACCGGACCGCTGAAGCTCGTCTGCATCGTGAGGCCCCGGCGGAGAAGCCGCAACTCGCCGTCCTGACAATGCTTTTTCAGGAGTTGTCCATTCAGGCGGAGCCCCAGATAATTGTTCCAGCCGGAGGGTTTGTCTGTTTTCAGATACGCACGGAAAGAGAGACAGGCCTTCTGTCCTTCCTTCCTGGCCAATGCCGGGAAGCGGACGGTTGCGCTCTGCGGAGTTGCTTCACTCTTGATTTCCAGGGAGACCCCTTGCGCGTCCAGCGGAGAATCCGCGAATGTCGGGACGATTCCCGAGATCAGCAGCAGGATTGCCGTCCCTATTGTTTTTGCGTCCATTCAACAGTCCTTTCTTCTTGCTTATTTGTACATTTTCCACAATTCCATGGGATCGGTCGTCGAGATCGCGATATTCAGCGTCCTCCCGAAGCCCGGACGCCGCTGCGACGCCACATGACCGTCTGCAAACGAAATATTGAGGGTGACATTGTGCGGGTAGGCGATGCAGCCGTAAGAGTTGCCGGCGGTCACGCGGCCCGGATAGTTGAAGAAGGGGACCTGGCCCTGAAGCAGTTCGCCGGGGCTGCGCTGGAACTTGTCTCCGCCTTCCGTGAACAACGCCGTCTGTGAGGTCTGGCGTATCCGCTGGAGCGGGAGGTTCTGCGTGGTTCCGGAAACGACATAGCTGAAAGAACCGTTGACGATGTAGTTGGTGCCCTGACCCCCGGTTTTCACGCACGAGGGACACAGCAGCGCAATGTTTTTGGCGGCACCGATCGGCAGGGCGACGAAACTGTCGATATTGAACCCGAAGTAGCGGGGGCCGACCACCTGGTACCAATAGTCCACTCCGGCGCTTTTATACACCGGCGGAAAGGTGTCCCTGAAATCGTCGGCATAGGACTGCATGGTGGTCGCAATCTGTTTGAGGTTGGATATGCACTGCGTTTTTTTCGCCGTTTCCCGGGCCTTGTTCAGGGCCGGCAGCAGCATCGACGCCAGAATCGCGATGATGGCAACCACGATCAGCAGTTCGATCAAAGTAAAAATTTTCTTTTCCGTCATATTTTACCTTCCTTTGCATCGGGCGCAGGAACCGCGCTCGATCAGCGTTTGTTTGGTGATGTATCTGATTCTTGGAATCTCAGGATTATCAAGACGTTTCAGCAGAGTTTCAACAAGAAGTTTGCCGAACGGCTCATCGGTTCGGCGGATGGTGGTCAGCGGGGGTGAGGAAAGACGCGCGATCCAGTTGTCGTTGCAGCTCATCACGCTCATGTCGCGGGGAACGGAAATGCCGTATTTCGCCGCGCACTGGATCGCCACCATGGCGCCTTCGTCGTTGTGTGCGACCACCGCATCGGGCACGTTTCCTCCGGCGAACGCATTCTCCAGTTCGGCGCATTTCTCGCTGTTCAGGGAAATCTGCCAGCCTCCGACCTCCGTCATTCCCCGTTCCCGGACGATCCGCCGGAAATGCCAAAGCCGTTCCGCGTATTTCGCATAGACGAATCCTATTTTCCGGTGTCCGAGGTCATACAGATAGGAAAGGGTTTTCTCGGCGACTTCCTGCTGTGAGTAGCCGACGAAGTCGTATCCTGGATGTTCGTGAAAATAGGCAACGACCGGAATCTTCAAGTCTTCCGGCAGATAATCCGGCTCGTTGGTGATCAAACCTTCGATCCGGTGCTTCAGAATATTCTCCGCGGCGTCGCGTATACCATCCTCATCCTCCCAGAAAGAAAAGAGGGCGGTGTATTCCGTATTCCGCAGACGGTGCTGAATGTCCGCCACCATCACGGCGTATGAAATATCGATAGGGGAGGGCAGGAGCACTCCAATGTTGTAACTGCGGTTGTTGCGCAAAGCGCGGGCGGCCAGATTCGGCTTGTAGTCAAACTTTTCAGCCGCCTTGCGAACGCGTTCTGCTGTTTCCGGGGCAATATGCAGCTCCTCGCTCCGGCCGCGCATGACCGCCGACACCGTCGAGTAGCTTAGATTCAGTTTCCCGGCAATCTCTTTCAGAGTCATTCGCACCACCTTTTTTACTGTCACGTGCTAGTATCTGGTTATAATTATAATCAATGAATGTTATAAGTCAAGGGGC
>CAZORN010000463.1:0-2113 GCA_964581935.1 uncultured Victivallales bacterium | reverse complement strand
GAACGGCAGGAAACGAGCAGTTTCTTGGTCAGTCTCTTTTCGGAGGCCGGCATGGTGTCGGCATGAGCGAAAAGACGCCGGGCCAGACGGTGCTTGAAGAGTTCCCATCCTTCGAAGGGAGGAAATTCGGCGGGCGTCATCACCGGAGAGTCCGAAGGCATGGCGGAGGAGAAAAGTCCCTCGAATTCGTAGAAGCGATAGGGATAGGGAGCCATGTCGAGCCGCGCGTAATAATCGGAATAGGCGCTGCGCCATTCCTCGAAGGAGCTGAATTCCTCGAGGGCTTCGGAAATACGGTTCAGGAGAATATTCACATGGTCCGCCCGCTCCGCGCCGGCGATCTGAATTCCGCTGTATCCCAGAAAGCGCGCGCCTGCGGCATGGATCTGGAGGCGTCGCCACTGGGCGGCCTCGAATTGCGCCAGGGAATGGGTCATTTCCCGGCGGAGCATGGCCTCGAGATCGGGCGAAATATGAACGCCCGGGACTTTGCCGGAACAGATTTCCTCGGCGCGGTCGGGAGTCAGCATGAGGAACCGGGCGATCGAGGGAAGATGCATGGAACGTCTCGCCAGAGACCATCTCAGCTCCTGAAGCTTGAGCATGTCCCAGCCGAACTGGGTGACGATGAAAGAGGCGCCCGCCCCGATTTTCCGCATCAGCTTGAAGTATTGGGGAAATACCGTGCCGGGAGTGTAACGATAGGGATTGACGGCGCACCCCGCGGTCAGGAGGGAGTTGAAAGTGTCGTGGACGGAGCGGATCGTGTGGACGCTTTCCGTATAGAGGCGGGACTGCGCCTCTCTTGCCGTATCGCCCGGAAGGCTCCCGCCGGAAACGGCCAGAATGTTCCGGAACCCCTCATGGGAGGCGTGGGCGAGAACCTTTCCGATTTCTTCGAGACTGCGGTCGCGTCCGCTGACGCAGAGGAGGTGCTTGTCGCGGTCGGTCTTGCAGAGGGCGGAGGCGAAACGGACGGTATCCATGCCGTCGCCGGACGCGGCGAGACGGTCGGTAAAGGCCAGCGCGGCGGGAAAATCCTGCTTGGCGGAGACCACGTATTCGATTTCGGAGAAGCGGGCCACGGCGTCGTCGAGCGAAACGTTGTTCTGCGGGGGATTGATCTCGACCAGCAGTTGAAAGACGCCATTGTCCAGTTTTTCCTTGAAGCGGTTCCCGCGGGGACCGTCAAAATTCATTTCCAGCTGTATTCCGGATTGTTTCATGGATGATTCTCAAAGGTTGTTGCGTTCCAAAAATTCATGTATGATTCCTATCAGTTCGTCCGAGGCGTCTTCCTGAATATAACGCCCGGCTTTCGGCAGGGTCTTCACTTCCGCGTTCGGAAGATAGCGGCTCCAGAGGTCGAGGGAGCGTTCGGTATAGAGCCAGTCCTTCATTCCCCAGATCAGGACGACCGGCTTCATGCGGAACATCCAGAGTCCGGTTTCGATCTCGAGCATGACCAGCGCGGAATCGGCTTCCGGAACCAGAGGAATGTCCTTCACGAAACTGTAGACGGCCAGGCGCGAGTTCCGGTCGTGGAGAGGATATTCATAGGCATCCGCGACCGCCCTGCCGTAGGAGGAAAGGTTGCCGAAAAGAAAAACGCGCATGTCCATCACCAGCTTGGCGCCCAGCCACGGAATGCGGCAGAAGCGGAGACGGAACGGGATGGTGTAGTCCGAAAACGCCATGCTGTTGAGGATGACCAGTCCGGCGACCCGTTTCGGATGCCTGACAGCGTATCCCATTGCAGCCGTGCCGCCCCAGCCGTGAAGCACGAAAACCATGTCCGTCAGGTTCAGCGTCCCCAGGAAACCTTCCACCATGTTGATATATCCGTTGAGCGTATAGTCGAAATTGGCGGGCTTGTCGGAAAGCCCGAACCCCGGAAGGTCGAAGGCGATGACGCGGTGTGTGGCGGAAAACTCCCGGATCAGTTCACGGTAGGCGAAGGACCACATCGGACAGGAATGGAAAAGAACCAGAGGACGTCCTTCTCCTTCATCCACGTAATGGATCCGGCATTTTTCCAGCTCCATGTAGCGGCGCTTGAACGGGAAAAGTCTTTCAAGGGTCTCCTCTGTCATTCTTTCTCCGCTTCCTCTTT
>CAZORN010000462.1:0-2114 GCA_964581935.1 uncultured Victivallales bacterium | reverse complement strand
TTCCAGTTCGCCTCCACCATCGGGGAAGTCCTGGACATCATGCTCCTGAAACCGGTCGGGAAAACCGCCGCCGCCCCTAAGAAAACGGCATCCGGACGCGCCGGAACCCGGAAGGCGGAAAAAAAATGACGAAGTTCCTCGCCATGCTGGGCGCTCTGCTGTTTCTTCTGCCTTCCGCCATGATCGGACAGAGCGCGGCGGAAAAAATGTCCCCGGAAGATTTCCTCGCGAGAGTCCGGAATCCTCCCGGACGCGACTCCTGGGCGAAGATGAAGGGCAGCGCCCAGCATCTCCGCGAAGGTGCGCGCCCGATTCAGGCCCCGATCGAGATGGGTATTTTCTTCACCCCCGTCCGCACCGTCGCGCAGATCCGCTTCAACGGAAATGAAGTCTACAATATCGGACAGTCCTACGGCAAGGACGCCTCCACCAGCGTCGAAAAACTGATCCCCGCGGGCGTCACCCCGCAGATCGGCGTCTACGGCATCACGCCCGAAGACCTGGCCATGAGCTTCCTCTATTGGAAGTTCAAGGAAGAACAGAAAATGGAAACTCTCCGCGGACAGGATTGCCGGGTGTTTCTGCTGGAAAACAAGGATGGCTCGGAACAAGTGCGGGTCGCGATCAACTGCGAGTATTTCTTCCCGATGCGCGCCGAGTGGTTCCGGCTCCCCGGCAAGACTCCGGTCCGGACATTGGAGGCATCCGCCTTCAAGAAGGAGAGCGACTTCTGGTTTGTCAGCAAGATTCTCCTGAGCGGCAAGGATTGGTCTACTGCGATTCGTTTCAACGAGGTTGACGCAGGCATCTTCAAGGGCCAGCTCCCCCCCGGCGTCTTCCGGCAGTAAAAGCGGGCTGCCGATCATGAACCGGGAATTCCTGCGAAAACATAAATTCCAGCTCATTTCCTTCATCCGCGTATGCCATTCCGAGAAACGCAATATCGACAAAATCCAGATCAATAACGATTCGCACATCCTGCATATAGTCAAGGGCAAGGCGGTAATTCATCTTGACGGACGTCCTTACTCCATCAAGTCCGGCGATGTCGTTTCCATCCCGCCGTTCACTCCTTTCACACTGAATGTCGCCGCCGATTTTGAAATGATGAATGTCCATTATAAAATGTGGCTTGAAGATGATACTCCGCTGGATTCTTTCAGGAAACTGCCGGTCGTTTTTGCCCCCTCGTATTTCGATACGTGCCGGACTCTGCTTGCAGAGATTCTTGAGATGCAGAATCAAAATCTTCCCGCGGACCCGCAACTCCATGAACTGGTGCTGATGCACTTCACGAGAACCCCTCTTCGTGAAACCGCCGTGCCGACCGCCGATCCGCGTATGCTCCGTGTCAAATCGTTTCTTGACAAGCTGGATTTTGAACACTTCGATTCCGGAAAACTTGCCGCCGTCGCCTGCCTCAGCAAAAGTCAGATGAATCGCGGTTTCAAGCTTCAAGAAACACAAGAATAAATTCGATTTTTTCAGGATTCAAGAAGAAAAGAGTAGAAAAAAGGACTTTTTCTTGAGTATCTTTAGATACTTTATTTTTAAAATCATTATCATTATCATTATCACTTCCGATTTGTATTCTTTTGTATTTTCAGGTTTACCGGGAGAAAATCCCGGCTTTTTTTTCGTTCCAGCGCTTGAAAAGGAAAAAACATCCCGCTATATTCATTCTCGTTGCGTGTAAAAGACGCGACCGCCGACCGTTCAAGGGCCACCAACCCGCACGGCGTAAAGAGGAACGATTTTTTTTATAGACGAATTGCCGTTTCCGTGAAACAAGTAACGGGTGGTGCCGACTTGCAAGGGGCTTTTACCCCCGACCGGGGACGGCTTTTTTGTCGAATGGGAGTAAAAGACCATGAGTTTCACCAGCTCGAACCAGACCGCCGACCGCAAAGCCGGAACCGTCCGCGACACCGCCAAAGCCACGAAACACGCCGGGAAAGGGGCCGCCATTGCAAAAAGTCCCGTCCAGCCCTGCAATGTCCCGGAGGAAAAGACCGCAACGCCAGCAACGCCGGGGAGGCAACTTTCAGAATCCGACCGGCAGACGTTGAGACGGGCCTTTCATCTGCTGCTTGCCGAACGGCGTTCCTCCATTG
>CAZORN010000461.1:0-2114 GCA_964581935.1 uncultured Victivallales bacterium | reverse complement strand
CGTAGTCGATCACGTAGCCGGTGAAGTCGTCCTCCCAGGCGCAAACCACATAGAAGAGCAAGGCCTTCTGGATGTCGACGAACATCGTGATGCGGTTGCAGCCGACCGGAACGTCCAGATGTCCGCGCCCGTTGAGCTTGTGGATGACGCCGTCGATGGAGAGCTGCTCCTCGCTGCCCAGGTCTTCCGGCAACGGCTCGTTCTGGTATTCCGCCCAGAACGCCACTTCGTCCTGTAGCTTGAGGTTCATCGCGTGCTGGATCGCCGAAATCTCGTCATGGTTATAGCGGTCTGCCCACGCTACCTCCGCGCCTTCGTCCATCTCCGCCCGGTGGGCTTCATAGAATTCGGTGGCTTCATGGATGTCGCCGGAGCAGCGCAGCCCCTCGGCCCGGAGGTCGGCGTACTCGTCCCACAGCTTTGTGTTGCTCGGGAACTTGTAGAGCATCTTCGTCCGCTCGCCGTTCCACTCCGGGTGTTTTTCCTTGGAGAGTATCTGCTCTGCCATGTCGCCCGGACGGATGATGGTGCACGGCATGATGCCGGAGATCTTTTCGCCCGGCCCGGCGAGGCCGAGAATGTCCCCGGCCAGGACGCGGACGCGCTTCCGGGTCTGCTCCAGGGAACCCGCGCTTTCCGAGGTCTGCGGATCGTCGATGACGACCAGCCCCGGACGGATGGAGCGTCCGTTCGGCTTTTTGAACTTCATGCCGCGGATGCGTCCGGTGATCCCGGACACCCGGATGACCGCCCCCGACGCCTTGCTTCCGGCGATGGTCGGCAGCACGATCTCGTTGCTCGTCCAGACGATGCGGGTGCGTTCGCCCTTGTAGAGCTGACCGGCGCAACGGTTCGCGATGCCGTCCAGAGATTGGATCGGGAACACGGCTTCCGGGAAGTCCTCGCCGAGCAGTTCGTTGACGTCGAGTTCCGTTTTGATGCTTTCGAGCGTTTCCAGCGCCGCCGATTCGGTCGCGCCGATCAGCATGACGAACTCCCGGTGTCCGTACAGCATCGACCACAGGCATGCCGCCTCGGCCAGCGAACTTTTTCCCGAACCGCGCGGCATCGCCAGGGCGAAGAGTCCGCCACGCAAAACCGCCGTCTCGATTTTATTGATCGCCTTCAGGTGATCCTTCGACCAGCCAAGCCGGAAGGTCTCCGGAAAGTAGCTTTCGCAAAACAGCCGGAAGCTGCGTTCCGCCAGTTTTTTCCGTTCCGGATCGACCACCTCCGGCAACTCGCCGATGTCGCGTCCGGCGATGGCGAGAGCGATGTTGCGGTTGCGGACGGCGGCCTTTTTGCTCTCGTATGTCTGAACCGGCGCGGTCTCGCGGACAAGCAGCTGCTCCCGGAGCCACGCCGCGTATTTGAACAGATTGAGCGACTGGCCTCCATCGTCCGTGATGCGGAATCCGGCCCGGTCCCGGTGCCGCCGGAGCTGGCGGTCGTTCAGCACCGCCTGCAACTGCGTCGAGTTGACCAGCCGGACGATGTCAATCGGTTTGAGTTTGCTCGGATTCATTGCCATCGCGGTTCACCTCCCTTATCATCCAGGCCGTGTATTCGATGAGATTGATCGTTCCGTCCCCGTTCACCGGAAGTCCGGCGTCGATGTCCCTTTCGAGGAGTTCCATCGTCATGCCGCGGCAGCCCGCCCGCTTCAGCAGTTGAACGACGTTCTCCGGCGAAAGCGCCGTCATTTTTAAAGAGTTTTCCATATAAGTCGCTTGTCTCCATGGTATTGCCTTGCTATGTCCGCAGGTTCACGCTTGTATATGCGCAGTGCCGAAAACAACCGCAAGGAGGTCGAAATGGACACAGTGAACGGAATCGCGGTCGGAAGCGCCGCCATCGTCAAGGTCGGACGCAACGAGATCGAAGTAGAAGTGATCGGAACCGAAAATGGAAGATGGCGGGTCAGAAGCCGCGCCAACGGCAGGGTGTTCACGACGATGAAGTTTGAACGCATCATCGCCGTTCCTGCCGGGGAAGCAACGCCGGAACCGGCCGCTCCGGCAGTCGAACCGCCGAATGAACCTGCCATGCCGGAACCGGCAGTCCCGGCTCCGGCGAAAAAGCTCTCGCTTCTCGACGCGGCGGCGAAAGTTCTT
>CAZORN010000460.1:0-2123 GCA_964581935.1 uncultured Victivallales bacterium | reverse complement strand
GCTGTTTCGTTGGATAGATAGAGTCGGTTGATGTTGCGCAAGCAACGAAGTTTGATTATTTTCCAGATAGACGTGATGGAGATTTCTCCACATCCTTTCCCGTAAAACTCAGACCATAGATCGAAGACGTTTGTCCTGCTTGAATCATGCGGCACAGCCGCGAAAGGAAAACCACTATGAAGCTTTACGTGGGAAATCTGTCGTTTTCGGCCACAGAATCTGAAGTCAAAGATGCTTTCAGCAGATTTGGCACCGTCGACACCGTCAACCTGATCACCGACCGTGAGACCGGCCGTGCGAAAGGTTTCGGCTTTGTCGAAATGGGCAATGATGCTGAGGCTCAGGCCGCGATTGAAGGCCTTAACGGAACCTCGATGGGAAATCGCGCTCTCGTTGTCAACGAAGCGCGTCCGAGAGAAGAACGCCCGGCTCGCGGCGGTTTCGGCGGAGGCCGCGGCGGACGCCGCTGGTAATTCCGCGCGAAAAAAGACGGAGCCAATCAAAAGGCTCCGTTTTTTGTCTCCGGCTGTTTTTTTCTTTCCGTCCCTTGAATCCAATCCATTCACTCTATCCGTTTTTTCTGCCGACGGACCGTATGAGTGTTCTGCGCGTTTCTTCGAGGGTTTCAGTCCGGACCGGAGACCGATTCACTGCTAATTTTTGAAGGACCCCTTCAGAAAGGAACTACATGATACCCGATTTCTGTGGGGATAAGTATGATACGCCTTGCGACAGGCGGGATTTTGTTTCCAGGCTCTCATTCAACTGGCGTTTCAATTTTTATTTCAGGGTATACTACAACTTTTATCTTATTGGAAAGTGTTCGCGGCAGGGAAAATTCGACCGATCCAACCAATCCTATTACAGCGCGAGAAATGCCGACATCCTTGAGCGTTGCGGCGCCCGGATCCATCTGCGCGGCATGGAACACCTTTCCTCCGAATCCGGACCGTTTGTTCTCGCGGGAAACCACATGAGCGCGGTCGAGACGATGATCCTGAATGCGATCATTTCTCCCCGGTTCGACTTCACTTTTGTCATCAAGCGGGGGCTTTTTTCCGTTCCGTTCATGCGTCATGCCATGCGTGCCGTGGGCGCGATCGGAATCAGCCAGGTGAATCCGAGGGACGACTTCAAGGTTGTCATGGAGCGCGGGGAAGAGTGTCTGAAATCGGGAAAATCCGTCCTGATCTTTCCGGAGGCGTCCCGCTGTCCTGAGTTCATTCCCGAACGGTTCAACACGATCGCGGTGAAGCTGGCGCGGAAGGCGAACGTGAAAATCATTCCTTTCGCATTGAAGACCGACTTCATCAAATTCGGACGCCTGATCCGGGAATGCGGTCCGGTCGCGCCTGAAAACACTATTCACATCGAGTTCGGCGCACCCGTGTCCATTACGGGAACCGGCCGGGATGAACACACGGAAATCGTCAAGTTCATCGAAGACCGCTGCAACCGCTGGAGTCAAGCCGCCGGAGGCGTGAAGATATGAACGAAACTCCAACAGAGGAAACTCTGATCAATTTCTATTCCCCCCGGGAAGAACTCATCAATACGGTCACGCACGGACTCGGGGCCGTTGTCGTCCTTACGGGAATTGTCCTGCTGGGGATGTCCGCGCTCGCTTCCGGAACCCTGATGCTCATATCCGTGATGATCTACGGATTTTCCCTGCTGACCATGTATGTTGCATCGACCCTTTACCATGCGGCGACAAACGACCGGGCGAAGCTTTTTTTCCGGCGTCTTGACTACTGTTCCATCTATCTGCTGATCGCGGGGACATATACGCCTCTGATGCTTCTCGCCGTCGGTGGCGCGTGGGGCTGGGGAATCCTGATTGCCGTGTGGACGCTGGCCGGAATCGGGATTGCCGTCAAATGTTTCACCATGAAGGAATGCGGCGGACTTTCTCTTTATCTCCATCTGCTGATGGGATGGCTCTGCCTGTTGTGCATCCGGTCTCTTTTTTCGGGACTGACGACTCTCGGCCTCGTCTGCATGATTGCCGGAGGCGTGTTTTACATGGCCGGAATTCTCTTTTTCCTGGACGAACGTCCTTACCGTCATGCGATCTGGCATCTCTTTGTCCTTGCCGGGACCTCCTCGCACTTCATCACCGT
>CAZORN010000459.1:0-2124 GCA_964581935.1 uncultured Victivallales bacterium | reverse complement strand
TCGGTTCCGAAGAGTTTCACGCGGGTGAAATGGTAGTATTTCGGAAGGACTTCGGCCGGAATTCCGAGGCGGACAAGGACTTCCGACGCGAGCGGGCCCTGAAGATCGAGCTTTGCGGTGCGGTCGGATTCGTCGGTCAGGACGACGGATGAGCCGAGGCGTCCTGAGAGCGTCTTGAAGTCGAGTTCGCGGCGGGAGGCGTTGACCACGATGAAAAACTCGTTCGCGGAAATCCGGTAGACGATGAGGTCGTCAATGGCTCCGCCCTGTTCGTTGAGGAGAAAATTGTAGCGGCAGGAACCCTCTTTCTGGTCCGCGACGGAACGTGCCAGGGCTCGGTCGAGAAGCTCGGCGCTCCCCTCCCCTTTCAGGCGGAATTCGCCCATGTGGCAGATATCGAAAAGCGAGACGGCGTTGCGGGTGTGCAGGTGTTCCGCCAGAATTCCTTCCCCGTATTGAACCGGCATGTTCCATCCGGCGAACGGAACCATTTTCGCACCCAGCGCGACATGTTCGGCCGCGAGCGGGGTTTCAAGGAGCTGTTGTTCTTCCGACATGATGAGTTTTCTCCGTGGGGCAGACGCCCTGTTGTTAAAAAGTGTTGAGCCAGCGGACGCATTCCTCGGCCCAGGGATGTCCCTGGAAAAGACCTGTTCCGTGACCGCCGCGCTCATAGATGTGCAGTTCAAAACGGACTCCGTTTTTCCGGAGCGCATTGACGTAAAAAAGGCTGTTTTCAATCGGTACCGAGGTGTCTTCCATCGTATGCCAGATGAACGACGGCGAAGTGTCCGGGGTAACGCTGGTTTCGAGGCTGAGCGGGCCTACCTCTTCCGGCTTGCAGCCGGGGCCGACGAGCATCTCGAAAGAATACTTGTTCGAGAACCTCGGATCGGCGGTGATGACCGGATAGCAGAGGACCGTCCAGGAAGGACGCGAGGAAACGGAAGCGGCCTCGCCCTCCCCTTCCCCGATCAGTCCCTGGGCGAAAAGACTGCCCACGGTCGCGGCCAGGTGTCCGCCCGCGGAGGACCCCATGACGCCGATGCACTCGGGACGTATTTTCAGTTCGGACGCCAGGCTCCGGACAAAACGGACGGCGCGAGCGGCATCCGAAAGTTCGGCGGGATGGCGGTATTGGCTGGAGCCCAGACGGTATTTCACCACGAAGCAGTGGTATCCCTGTTCCGCGAAATATTCCGCATAGCCCCTGCCCTCGTGATCGGCCAGATGCGAGTAGGCGCCACCTGGATAAACGATGATGGCCTTCCCGCAGGCCTTCCAGACCGGCGGAAAATACGGGGTGATCGTCGGGATGTCGCATTCGGCGGTTCCCCGGGAAAGGGGAGGAACCGCCGGCCAGAGAGGAATTGTCTTTTTGTTTTCAAATAACATTTTATTCTCCAGATTTTTGAGTCTAAAAAGTGTTCATCCAGCGGATGGATTCGGCTATCCACGGATGATTGCCGTCAAGGCCGCCGCCATGGTTGCCGCATTCATAGATATGAAGTTCAAACCGGACGCCGTGCTTCCGGAGCGCGCTCGCATACAGGAGACTGTTTTCGACGGGAACGACGGTGTCGCCCAGTTTGTGGAAGAGAAAAGTCGGAGAGGTTTCGGAGGTCACGCTTTTTTCCAGTGAAAGATGCTGTATGTCTTCCGCGGAAAAATCGGCACCGAGGAGGGCTTCGCGCGATCCCTTGTGAAGAAAAGGTTCTTCCATGGTGATGACCGGGTAGCAGAGAATGGAAAAGGAGGGACGCGATGAAAGGGCGGCGACTTCCCCCTCCCCTTCCCCGGTGCGGGCCAGCTGGGGCACTGTCGCGACGGACGCGGCCAGGTGTCCGCCGGCGGAAGAACCCATGACCCCGACGCATTCGGGACGGATTCCAAGGTCGGGCGCAAGGCTGCGGACGAAACGGACCGCCCGCGCGGCATCGGAAATCTGGACGGGATGATGGTAGCCGTGATCCCTGCCGAGTCGGTATTTGACCACAAAACAGAAAAACCCCTGCTGTGCGAAATATTCCGCGTAGCCTTCCCCTTCGTAGGGAGCGAGGCATCCGTAACCGCCTCCGGGGAAAATGACGATGGCTTTGCGGTTCATTTTCCAGATCGGGGGGA
>CAZORN010000458.1:0-2127 GCA_964581935.1 uncultured Victivallales bacterium | reverse complement strand
GTCCGCCATTTCTCGTCACCGGTGATCTTGTACAGGCGCAGGAATTCCGGACACAGCAATTCGCCCCAGGGATCCAGGGCCGGATGCTGGGTGGATACCGACGTGCCGCCGGTTGTCGTATAGCCATATTGCGGGAATTCGGCTTCCGGGCCGTAAACGGCATCATAATGGAATAGCCAGGAACAGAAGTAATACGCTGCTTTTTCGGCATATTCCAAGTATTTTTTTTCGCCGGTTATCTCGTATAGATCCAAAGCCGCGATGACGAAGGGTCCGCTCGTTTCCTTGTCGACGCAGGAACAGTCGATCGCCCCCGCCGTGCAGACGAGGTTGTTCAAATCCCGGGCGAAGTAGAAATCCAGCGACTTTCTGGCGCATTCAAGGTAACGCTGGTCGCCGACGATCTTGTAGAGTTCAATCAGGGCCATCGTGACGAAGCCGCCGATGGACCCCTGCTTGTCTTCGCATTCGCCCTCAAAGGTCCAGGACTTGCCGAAAGCGAATTCCTCGCTGTAATGCGCGACAAAGAAATCGCCGATTCGCAGCGCGAATTCCCGGAACTCCGGCTTGTCGATGCCGATGCCCTTGAGCAGCGTATAGATCTTGATCATTTCGGCGGCAGCCCAACCCAGATTGCACGTTTCGGGCAGCCAGCCGTACTGCTTGATCGAGGTCCGCCAGGCGATATAGGGCATCGAGTGATCGCGCGGCACATAATGCCATTCGCGACCGTTCGTGTACCATTCATAATGGGCGAGCAGCAGGCCATTGTCCGCCTGCTTCGCGGTCCAGTTGCCGACGATCTCGATTGCGTCTTCCAGCAGTTTGCGGTCTCCCGACCGGATGAACTCGAGAATGAACATCCGGCAGCACAGGAGAGATTGCCCGGCCCAGCCGATCTCAGAGGTTTTTCTGCATAAGAATTCGCCGCTGGCCGGATCAGGGCTTAATCCGGCACTGATCATCTTTTGTCCGCGGTAGTCTTGGATCAGGATTCGGCTGAAGGCGATGCCGAGGCGCCAGATCTCGTCGGGCGGCAAATTCGCTTGCTTGTCGAAGGGAAAAATCTCGAGAGCCCGATCGAGCGTCGCCACAATACCGTAATTCTCCCAGCGCGGCACGGACGCAAGCAGATAGGCCTGAGCCTGGAAAGTCCCGCCGGCTTCCAGCGTCATATACTCTTCGTATCGCTCGACCATCGTGTCGTTATCGGAATAAGTATAGGGCGCTTCGGTCACCGGCCAGATGATGCGCTGGCGGAACGTTCCGTCAGCGGCGCGGAGCAGGGAACAGGAAGAACGCAGGCTGGCCGCGTCACGGTTGGAGGCGAAAAGCGACAGCGCGACATCTCCCGTTTCCGTGATCGAGCAGGACGGGATCCCCACGCGGTCATAGGCGAACACCCACGGTTCGCCTTCGCAGGTGAGTCCCTTCGGCTCCAGACCGTCGCCCCATTGGTTGCCATTATAATTGATACAGGGAATCAGGTATTTTTTCGGAGTATAGCAGGTGCCGGCTTCCAACATCAGCTTAATCCTGCGGGGTTCGACGCCGTCATTCCGCAGCGTGCGTTCCACGCTGAACAGTCCGCCGCCCAGATCGGCGTATTCGTCCGCAACGGTTAACCCGCCGCCGCTGTATCGGGCGCCGGTTGCCAACGCGTTACCGCCGGCCGGGTTCAGGATGAACTCGGCGCCGGCTTCCACAATGACCGGACAAGCGATGAAGGCCATACTGCCTGGTGTCTTTTCACCGGATAACCGGAATTGATCCTGGTCGTTTTCAATATACATGGTGCTTACTCCATTGAATATGCTCTCAGCAGCCGGAAAAAGGCATCGGCTGAGGCGTGGTGGTCGGTCCGTATACTGTCAGAATGTCCGGGCCGCCCTTCGGATCCGGCACAAATTTCAGCCGGTCCAGGCAGGTCATGCGCGGCTCGATATTCTGCAGCGAGACATGGCAGTGGTAAGCCATATAAATCCGGGTGCGGTCTTTACTGTAAACGAAAACACCGTCGCCGACCCCATTCACCTGAAAATTATGGTGGAGGATGGGATTGAAAGGATATTTGACATAAGGACCATAAATGCTGTCGGATACCGCGTAGGCTTCGCCGTAATGCCC
>CAZORN010000457.1:0-2132 GCA_964581935.1 uncultured Victivallales bacterium | reverse complement strand
AGGACCTCTTTTACGATCTGGTCGCGCATTTTCAGCCCTTCATCCATCTTTTTCGAGGTCAGAACGACGCTCTGATAGGGGCGCAGATCGAAGGAAATCTTTCCGTCTTCGACCTTCCAGACCTTGTCGGACCGGAATTCATACATTTGTTTAAATTTTTTGAGATGATCCGCGGAAACCGTGGTGGAAAGCGGAGCGTTTTTGAGGTTGACTACGATCAGGAGGGTGACGCCGTCGCCTTCAACAAGAAGGATGTCGATCTTATTTTCCGGATCGTCCGCCTTCACCTCATATTTCCGGTTGGAAAGGAGCTGCTTTTCCAACGCCTTGATGGAGGTGTTGAAGTAGCGGTAGCCCTCGTACATCTGCGGACGGTCGCCGAGGTCGTGATAGGCGTAGGGATACTGGAAGCGAGAACCGTTGGCGATGGCGCTCCAGCTCATGCATTCTAGTTCATCCCAAGAGGGATAATCAGCATTGAGATTATTGAATTTGTAGGTAAAAAACTGTCCAGTAAATCCTGGAACCTTGTCTGGACGGTTGAACTTCGTCACGTCGCGAACGTATTCGCGGACCTGATGGATGGGTATGCTGAGGATGCGCTGTCCGCCGGACTCGATCGGATTGATGTAGGGATGAACCGTGAATGTATCGGCACAATCGATATACTGGTCCGCCGCGCGGGTGGCTGTCAAGACAGGATGGAACGGATCGAGTTCCTTCACATAATCATAGATATATTTGAGGTAGACCGGCGAAACGTTCCGGCATTCGGGCTCGTCGCTGATGTAGTAGAACTGGAAATCCTTGTCCCGGTTCGACTCGACGGCCTGACGGACTTTCTCGAAGATTTCCTGACAGGGTTTTACGTCTTTGGTCGCTTCCTTCGTCTCAATCCCTTTGATGAGCCGGAAAGGCTCCAGATTGATGACCTTTATCGGCGTGGTCTCCAGCGAATCGGCGTCGTAACGCTTCTGGAAGGCGGTCCCGCCCATGTAGTAGAGCGCATAAATGTTGCGCGGATACCACGGGTTCCCATTCTGCATAAGAATGCCGTCTTCGATCCAGATCATTTCGGTTTTCGTCGGAGCCGGACGGCTGATTACGCTTGAAATCTCGGATACCGTTTCTTTTCCGCACACGACCGTTGCTTTCACGACCGCCTTTTCGCTGACCTTGAAACCTTTTGTGTCAAACGAGAAATCGACGGCGTCCGAGCTCGGCTTGAACGTCTTTGCCTGTTCCTTCACGCCCGCCCCCTGAATCGAGAGGGTCACAACGGCGTCCTTGCGCTGCTCCGGGGTCAGTTTCAACTTCAGGACGCCCTGCACGAGATCCGCATTCTGCCCCGGATAGAAAGTCGCCCGGTAGGACGGACGACTGAATGTCAGGCTCGCCGGATGATACTGGATTTCCGTCGGATAATAACGCCCGACGGAAATACCCGTCTTTTCGGAAGTCAGGGTCAGTTTGAGCGGAACTTTTCCCTGCGTCTTCTTCAAGAATTCCACCTTCGGAAGCACCAAGGAGTTCAACCCGCTTTTGAGGGTGATTTTTTCCTTGCAGGATTTTCCACCCGGTTCCTCGCAGGTCAGTGTATATTCACCCGCCGCGCCCGCGGAGGCCAGAACCGAAAGCGTGGCCGTTCCGCGGTACACACCATCCTTATACGATTGGATGTCCGGCACAATATTCCTGATATAGATATCCTCGGCCGGATTTCTTACAGGGAGTCCCTTCACCTTGTTGAAGTTCGCGGTCTCGTGGAAACTGTTTTTGAGCGGACTCCAACTGGTCGTTTCCGATACTGGCGTACGGGAACGGGATACATTGAAAAGCCATTCCGGCTTCCATTTCTCGCCTCGGGTCATATACAGCGCACTGAAGGGGATTTTGAGTTCGGCCGACCAGAAATCGGGACCGTAAAACACCTTCGATTCCCAGAACGGAAGATAGGGATCGGGCCGGATCGCGCCCGATTCGCCGTAGAACATGCTGTAACGGTTGTTGCCCGCCGTCACGGCGAACTGATAAAATTCGTCCGGCTGACCGGAGGGCAGAAGAAACAGCTCAACCGCGTCGGGGCCCCACATCGGACCGCTCGGCGAGGTGTCGACCTTCTTCATCTGCGG
>CAZORN010000456.1:0-2146 GCA_964581935.1 uncultured Victivallales bacterium | reverse complement strand
AAGAGGAAGTGCGGAAAGTGGAAGAGGAGATCGAATAAAAAACCGGGGAGAAATATTGTCGGACATCCGGCCTTATTTCTCCCTTTTCAAATTCACATCTCATTCCGGTCCCGATAGGGAATTTCAAGGCTCCAACGCGCCGATTACGCTGAAGCTTCGTTCAATGAACTGCCCCGAGAGCATGCGGGGTATCGGGATTTCGTGCTTTGCACGACCAGCGCATCGGCGCTGGACCGCGGCAAGGCGGAGAGCCTTGCATGACACTCCTTTCTGAAATGGGAAAATCTTGAAATTCAATTGGGGGAGAAAATCGTATCGTCCGGAATTGCATTACTTCCTTGAAATTTTCCGTAGTATTTTTTGCCGCTTATGCGTAATGCACACCTCGGCAAACGGTGAGCATTACCACATTAAGAAGTTGCAGGACGGGAACTATTCCACCTCCCGAGAAGCATCTGTCAGAATGATTGCTTTGGTGGTCGCTCTGTTTTTGTGCCGGGAAATCAGGTATGCAAACACGGAACAAAAAGCATCCTTCCTGTCTTTATTCCTGTTCATGATTAACTCGAGGAAGCGGTCAAAGTCGCTCCCAATGGGGGAAACACCGGAAACATAATTACGGTCAATGATTGCACTCCGGGCAATCAGTCCATCCATAGGGTCGTATGGGGTGATTTTGACTTCTCCGGCAGTCACGGAACCCATGCCGTTTTTGTAAGGCAGATAAACCATTGTGGCCGTATCTCTCACGGCGTTGATTTGACGGAGGGGCAATCCCGATGCAAAAAAAGCATCAATTAAATGATTATTCCGAGAAACCGCGTCAAAATCATCTGGAGCATTGGTTGAGACATAGTTCGAAACAAAGGTTCTCAGTTTATCGAGGTCATATACATCGTAAATGTTATTAATTACCCTCAAAATACGACCAGGAAAACCATCTGGGAGTTGTTCAATACAAAACCCCTTTTCAAACAGCCACAGTTTCATCTTTTTCAAATCAACATTTTTTTTACTACAGTTATTACAACAACGTTTACGTGCCGTATTATTGCGGCTGGTATTTCTACGGAAACCGCTGGTGTTGGGGACGGTCTGGTCCGCCTCCTGTTCCACCCCGCTGGCGGCCTTGTCCCCCGCCCTATCCCAGACGTTAGACCGAGCCAATGGAAAGTTGCTGCCTCGTCATTTTGAGACGAGACAGCGACCTCCTCCAAATAGGCTCAAAAGCCCCCTTGGTTTCAAGGGAAGATCACGATAAAAGCATGAAGAAAATCACGCTAAAGACTATCCATCAAGGAAGCTGTTTCCGAGTCTTCTCAGCCCGTGGACACATGGTGTGTCCATGGACTGAGAAGTGATTCTCGAAAGGTGGTTGGTGGTTTGATGTGTGAAAATTTTTTGAACTCATTCAAAGGTAGGAGGAGAGACGCCTTTATAAACAGGCGTCCGGGTAAATCTCCTATTCAATGGCAACGTTCCATAAAAAATAACAGGCTTGCCCGTTGTTTCATTTCGAGCGAGCTCATATTTCACACAATAGGGCGTTCACTGTATTTTCGAGAGGAAAGTATCTGTGGACAGTATCGTTTACGGAAGACAGCGGGATCGGGGGTGGAGCGGCTGAAGCGGAAATCACGCTCATTCCAGATCATTTCCAAAAAGCGGGACGGATGAACGTTTTCCGAAAGGGACAGCGAGTATTTCGGGTATGTGATGCAGAGATTGTTTTTCGCTCGTGACAACGCCACGTAAACCAGTCTCCGTTCCTCTTCAATTGCGGATGGCGTCTTGGCTCGGGAAGAAGGAATATTACCCTCGTTGAACCCGATCAGATAGACATTGTCGTATTCCAATCCCTTGGCCGCATGCATCGTCATCAGATGGACACAATTTTTCTCGTCGCACCGTCCGACTTCCGCATAAAGCAGGACATTTTGAATGTAATCCTTGAGCGAAAGTGTTTCCGTACGTTCTTGTTCATAGATTCCGCGCTGGAGAATCTGTATATTTTTCAACTCTTCCTCGGCCCCTGCTTGTTGCAGAGATTCCGTATACCCGGACTGTTCCAGCACTTCCCCAAGCAAATCCGCAATCTTCTTTTCCGCAAATCCGATCCGCAGCTTTTCGACGAAAGAAACGAACT
>CAZORN010000455.1:0-2149 GCA_964581935.1 uncultured Victivallales bacterium | reverse complement strand
AGGGGCAGCAGGACGCCGCCGAGGGGCAGCAGGACGCCGCCGAGGGGCAGCAGGACGCCGCCGAGGGGCAGCAGAAAACCGAGGAATCCGACCGCCAGGGAGAGAAGACAGACGCTTCATCGAATGCTCTGGACTCCAATGGACAGCAAAAAGTCGAGAACTCTGCCCATCAAGGTGAAAAAACGAATATTTCTCCGGATGCCTCACGATCAGGTGAACAGCAGAAAACAGGGGAATCCGACCGCCAAGGTGAAAAGGCGGATACTTCGCCAAGTTTCGATGACGGGAATCAACTCAATGCGAGCATCCCCGCTTCTGCGGATGAAGGCCAGGAAGGACAGGACCCGGGTGCAGGTGAAACTGAAACTCCATGTGAATCCGAACCGCATCAGAATACGTCTCACAACCAGGGCACGTCGGGACAGCGCATGAGTGATTCCTGCGAGGATCCGGATTTCGCACCGGAATTCGATGAGGACACGGAAATGCATTGCAAAGAACTGCTTCTGGACGCCCGGATGAATAAGGCGGAGGGGCGAGGAGCCTTCCCTGCCGGATTGGTTCAATCCGTCGAGGAATTGTTGACCCCGAAAATCAACTGGAAAAATCTTCTCCGGCGGTATCTGAAGGAATGCCGGGGAGGCAGTTACCATTGGCTGCCGCCCAATCGTCGGTTTGTCGCCCGCGGGTTATATTTGCCCGGACGCAGGGCACAATGTTTCCGTGGAGTCGTTGCCCTGGATACCTCCGGCAGCACCATCGAAGCCATTCCCGAATTTCTCACGGAATTAAACGCCCTGATGAAGGCATTCATAAAATATGAGGTCACCGTGATTGAATGTGACGCCGAGCTTCAATGCGTCGAGAAATTCCGCACAGGGGAACAGATTGATTTTAAAGAGTTTGTGGTTAAGGGCGGGGGCGGAACCGATTTCCGGCCGGTATTCCAGTATATCCGGGAAGAGAGGCTGTATCCCAACGTTCTCCTGTTTTTTACGGATGGAGATGGAACCTGTTATGAGACACCGCCTCATTATCCGGTGATCTGGCTGCTGACCGACGATGGAGAAGCCCCCGTTCCCTGGGGAGCACAAATCAAATTCAACCAAGGAGAATCCTGATGGCAATGTTTTCTGAAGAAGAGATCAAAGGACCGGGCTTCATTAAGAAGGCCGTTGCCGCGCTGTACGGCGGGGCCGGGCAGAGTGATGACGGCCTACTGCTTCCGCCGTCAATGACCACGGGAGAAAAGATTGTCCTTTGCGAGTGGATTCGTCGGCATGAGGATTTTGACCTCGCGTGGGAGGGGGCGTTGTCCAGATTCGACGATTTCGCAGAGATCGTATGCAATCGGCGCCCGGACCCTACTTTCGATGAATGGCTCTGGCTTTATGCGAATCTCGGACATCGGCATCCAAACCTTTCTCCGGAGGACGCATGTCAATTGATGGCGGGTCGGAACGCCCTCTGGCCTTTTCTGCAAACAGTGCCGGATCATCGAATCCGTCAAATCGTTGAACTCCATGACGAGGCCATGGCAAAAACAAAAGGGACTGATCCGATTCCTTATCCGAATCTCGAAGAGGCCATTCAGTCCGATTCACCAGGGAAGGTTATGCTTTACCGGAGCATCTGTCATGCAGACCCTCCTTCAGTGCTGGCGCGTGCGATGACCTTGGAAAAAACGAATACCGTATCGGACCTACTCCACGGTGTATCGGAGACCGAAAAAGCGAGATGTCTGATCCGCTGCATGGAACACTGGCAGGAACCGCTGCCGCTTTTGAAGTCGTTCGCCATAAAGAATGCGGATTTCATGCACCTGTGGCGGGATTCCTGGGGGAATTCATTGTTCTGGTATGTGTATTTCCGGGAACCGATTCAAAGGGAATGCGCTGAGTTCCTCTTCGGCTTGGGAATCCCGGTGGAAGAAAAAAATGGCTACGGAATTTCCGCTATGGACCTTTGGAAATATTATCGGCCACGGGTGGAGTTTCCCCCGATGGATCATAAATGAAACGGGCGAGACGTTTCAGCGCAAAAACAGAAAAAGAAAAGAAAGGATTGAATCGATGACATCATGAACTCCACAAAGAATCTCCCGTCCGCAACATGGCCTTCCGTTAAGGCTGGCTGCAGGACCCTCGGA
>CAZORN010000454.1:0-2160 GCA_964581935.1 uncultured Victivallales bacterium | reverse complement strand
TACAACCACACATTGTCACGTGTCAATATAAAAATCAGTATTTATTCCATCGAAAAAAAACAACGGATTCTCCCGACGGGGAATTCCCAAAGCGGAACAGAATCCGTTTTCATCTGAGTCAGCGGATATTTACATACGGAAAATATCGTTTAACATGAATTGGATTTTCCATCATTCCCTCGAGCAAAACCTGCCGGAATATATTTCCGGGCTCATTTCAGGAAAAAAATTGATCGGCACCTTGTTCCGTCTTTTTTCATTCGTCCAAAAAATTACAAAAGAATCATGAACGTTCTCCAAAATACCGGTTGCATTTTCTGAAAGCAAAATTACATTGCATCTATTGGGGTAATCCGGGAACTGCAACCCGCACTGACATGTAAGGATAAGGAAGATGGTGAAGGGGGGATTTGTCTTACCGCTGCTGTTTTTTCTGGCGATTCCGTTTCTGTATGCGGAAGAGTCGGCACTGCTGATTCCTCTTCGCGGCGGAGCGGCGGAACTGGACAAGGAAATTCAGCAGAACTGCGGCGAGCTGGAAACCCTTCTTAATAAGGAAGGAGTCCGCGTCTGCACGGAATCCTCCGCAGCCGGTATTCTCCATTTTCTGAAGGACTTTTCCGCCAAGGCCAAAGATTCGGACGGACTGTCCGTTTATCTTTTCGGACATGTCTCGGCGGGACCGAAACGAATCACGCTGGCAACCCGCGAGGGACGTCTCAGCGGAAATGATTTCGCCGAAGCGGTTCTGGCGGTCAAGGCAAAAAAGAGCCTCTTCCTCTTCTGCACCCAGGGGGTGTCCCTCTTCGATCTCCTCGCAACGGGAGATGTCCGGATACTGAGCGCAACGGACGATCCCGGACAACTCAACCCTCCGCGTTACGGAACCTTCTTCATCGCCGCCAAGAAGGAACTGGGGCCGAAAGCCTCCTTCGAGCAGCTGGCCGCCCGCGCCGGCGAACTCACTTCCGCATTTTATCAGAAAAACCAGTTCGCGCTTTCCGAAAATGCACAGATGTTTCAGGACGGAAAGCGCGACTCCTATCCGTTCGGCGGCGGAAAAACGCCGTCAGCGTCCATCGTCGCGCCGGAAAAAGACGATTTGAAAGTCTCGGAGCTCCGTAAAGGGCTCTCAAAGAAATGGAAAGCGCTCCCCTGCTCCGAGGCGCAGAAAAAACAGCTTGCGGAAGCACGGACGGCAGCGGCGCTCTACTCCGATTATCCTTACGTCATGCTGAAACGGAGTCTGTGCCTGACCCTGAATCCGGACAAATCGGCGTTTGCGGAAATCAGGGAAACCTGTTATCTGAACGAATCGCGCAACTTTCTGAACGCCGGCGGACAGGTCAAGGCGCAGATTCTGTTCCCGGACAACACGTTCGCCGACATGGAATGCGCCCCCGGCGAACTGCCCCTGATTCCCGGTTCTCTGGTCACCGTGCAGGATTCAGCCGTCCTTCCGCCGCCCTCGCACCTGCCTGAATTCCACTTTGAATGGCCGGTCCAGCTTCCGGTTCCCGTTCTCGAAACGGAAATCACATTCCCGCAAAACACCGCCCTCAGGATGAAACAGCGCCTTTTTCCGAAGCCATCCGGAAAAGAACAGGTTCTGAAAGACGGGCTGAAAATCGGATTTCTGCCGGCATTTCCGTTTCTTCCCGGAGAAGCGGACCGGCCCGTCCGGTGGGTGGCGACCACGCTCGGCGGCTGGAATGACTTCCACCGCTGGGCCACGCGGATGAGCGACCGCGCCCTTGAACTCACGCCCGAATCGAAACAGTATCTTGCGGGCCTTGTCAAGGATGCCCGCACCCCGTCCGAAAAAATCAAAGCCGTGTATGACTATCTCAATTCCCTGCGCTATACCACGGTTCCGGTCGGAGCTGCGGCCTTCCGTCCTCAGAAAATCGACCAGATCATTTTTCAGGCGTCCGGCGACTGCAAGGACAAGGCGACCGCGCTGACCGCGTTCTGCAACGGGCTCGGCATTCAGGCGTGGCGCGTCCTTCTCAAACGCGGCGGAACGGTCGAGCCCGATTTTCCCGCGTGGCAGTTCAACCACATGATGGTTTATATTCCTGCACTGGAAGGTTTTCCGGATGGTCTATGGCTCGATCCGACCGACGGCGCCACCGAATTCGGCGATCTCCCGCCCGGCGA
>CAZORN010000453.1:0-2168 GCA_964581935.1 uncultured Victivallales bacterium | reverse complement strand
AGAAACTCTGCGATGCGGCCGTGCTGTATTCGCCCCCTCCGCTTTCGGAGGACGCCCCGGAATATCTCGCGCTGAAAAAAACAAAATTCCCGCTTCTTTGTCTCGACCAGTGGTTTCCGAATCTTCCCGTCCCCGCAATCAGCAACAACGCGGAACAAAGCATAGGACTGCTCGCCGACGAACTTCTCGGAATCGGCATGGACGCCGCACTGGTCTTCTTCCCGGCAAAGAACACGGTCGCCGCCTTCCGCAAAAGTTCGGCAGAAAAACGACTCGCGAATGCGGGAATTCCGTTCGTGTCAGCGGTCGAGCAACTTCCTGCGCTCCTCCGGGAAAAGAAGCCGCGCCGACTGGGGGTTTTCGCCGACTCCCCCACTTTCATTCCGAACCTTGCCGAATCCTTCAGCGGACATTCTCCGGAAAAATGCTTCGGAGCCATGTTCGACTCATGGAAATTCAAGAAACCGGATTTCTTCGACCGGATTTTCCTTTGCATTCAGGACACGGAAGCCGAGGCCGAATATGCCGCTAGATTGCTCCTCGAAATGATCGAAGGGACCGCATCCGTCCCCCGGAAAACGGTCCTCTTCGCGCCGAAAACCATCATTTCGCCGCTGTAACTCCGGCAATCGGTCACTGACCGTCCAGCCCGGCCTGCACGATTTTTACGGATGCACCCGTTCCGTGCGCTTTTTCCGTTTTCACGGTTCCGCACAAGACGACCTGAACCGACATCGGCGGCAGGACAGTCAAGCGATTCTTCGCCCCCCTGACCTTCACGAGGTCGTGCGTCTCGTCAAGAAGAAGGGTCTCCGAAACAGGCGCACCGTTTTCGATTTCCAGCCGGACTTCCTGACGGCGCGGACTCCAGTTCACCAGCAGGATCGCGCCCTGCTCTCCGTTCCCCGCCGCCAGTGCCTGAAAACGGTCTTTCCGTGTGACGCCACGGACGGCGATCTGGTCCCCTAGAGAATAGAGAAGGTTGAATGCCTTGAAAGCATAATAGACCTTTGTCACGCGCAAGCTCGGAAAATAGTAAAGTCCGCAATAGGTGCGGGTGGGAAGACCGTCGTAGTAAAGAGCCTTGTCGATGGGGGAGTTCTGCATGTGGCAGAAAACTTTTGCGATATAGGCGGCGGACGGCATTTCCTTGGCATAGTCCCAGACTCTCTGTGCGGGCAGGGTCCAGTCGAAATAGTTCCATTCATCGAAGATGTTTTCCGTCTTCGTGAGCCCGTATTCCTTCAGTTTTCGGTCAACGTATTCCGCATGGGCGACGATCTCCAAGGCATCTCCGCTGGAGTAATGGTGCCAGGAAAAGAAATCCACCGGTGCGCGGGTTTCCGGGGCGGTCACATATTTCAGGAAATCGTCGAAAAAGGTGAGGAAGCTCTTGAAGAAATCGGACTGGTTTTCCCGGGTAAGCGCATAGAAGCCGCAATGCCCGTATCCCCCGATTCTCAGGCTGGGAAAACAGGACTTGAGATGATTGGACACCGTGCCGTAAAAGCGCAGGAAATCCTTCAGGGTTCCCGACCACATCGGGGGATTTTCGGGCTCGTTCCAGATTTCCCAGTAGGTGATGTTGTAATGGAAACCGTTGTTCCAGCCCTCGTTAAAGTGACGGATCACGCCTTCGCATATTTTCGCCCATTTCAGAAAATCCGCCGGAGGGTGGATGCGGTAGGCCTTGATCCTGTAATGATTTTCAATGGTGACCCCCAGACGGTAGAAGATGTCGCACCCGGACGCCTTCAGTCCTTTCAGGTAAGCATCCGTAAAGGCGAAATCGTAAGCGGCGGGATCGGAGGGATCCGCGTCGAAATCAGGAAAAATGTTCGGAATGTCGATGAAATGCGTCCCGCCATACGCCCCCGCAGTGTCGTGCGTCCGGACAAAAGGGATCCCGGCCGCCGTCAATTCGGGCAAAGCCTCGCCGTAGGTAACCGGACTGTTGTTGATCCCGTGAAGCGGTTTGATCCGCACCGTCTTTTTCCCGAAATCGATCTTTAGCTTTTTCATGAGTCAGACATCCCTTTCCAGTGTATGAAATCAATCAGGACTCCGATGCTGTGCCTCCGGTATTATATTGCTTTTTCGAGACTTTGCAATCAATGAACTACCCCGATGCAGAGCATACGGGGTATCGAAGATAGCAACTCATGTTA
>CAZORN010000452.1:0-2168 GCA_964581935.1 uncultured Victivallales bacterium | reverse complement strand
TTCATTTCGCACGGGCCGCCGCACGGCTCGGCATCACGCAGCCGCCGCTGAGCCGGAGCATTCAGTCGCTGGAAAAAGAGCTCGGAGTCCCGCTGTTTTCCCGTTCAAACAAGTGGAAGGTCTCCCTGACCGCGGCGGGGAAGTCGTTTCTGCCGGAAGCGGAAAGACTGATCCGTCAGCTCCGGTATGCGGAAAATCTCGCGAGGGCCGCGGGAAAAGGGGAATACGGGCGCCTGACCATCGGAGCAATCTCCTCGATGCTCGGGAACCCGGCGTTCATCGACACGCTCGGAGACATGCAGAAACAGTTCCCGAAAGTCACCGTGGAAGTGATCGATTCGAACTCGGCGGGGCTTACCGGACAGATCCGGGAGCGGACCACGGATCTGGCGCTGATGCGTCTTTCCGAGGAACTGTCCGGCGACGACGACCTGGTCTGCGAAAAACTGTATGACGACGACCTGGCCGTAGTCCTGCCCCGGAATCACCGTCTGGCGAAGAAGGCCGACTTCCCGGTTTCCGCGCTGGCCAATGAACGTTTCATTCTGGTGCCGGAACGGACCTCCGCCGTCTTCCGCGGCTATATCGTGAGCTTTTGCGAAACGCAAGGCGGATTCACACCGAATGTCTCCAAGGAAATCAGCAACTCCTACACCGCCCTGCGCCTGACCGCGGCCGGACTCGGAGTCACGATCGTCTCCACCGCCTACGAGGGGATGTTCGGAAACCGTCTCTGCTATCGGCGGTTCAGCGATTTTCAGCCGCGCATCCCGATGTTCGCCGTTCACGCGGCAGACAATCCGTCCCCTCCGCTCGCCACCTTCATGAAGCTCCTGAAAAAACGCCTCGGAAACGTGAAGCACGGAAAACAATCCTTTTCCGGAGCATAAACCATGGCCGCGCCGACGAAAAAGATTCGGATACGCCTCCCTATTTCCGGGACACGGGGTTTCCGTCGGCTCCAAAGAATTTCAGCCGGAAAAGAACTCCCGTCCCGCACTCACATCCTTGCCCTTGAAATCCCCTCCTGTCATTTTGACCGGATTATAACTATATTTGGCGTTTTTTTCAATTGACTCTTTCCCGAAAAGAGGATATAATAGAAGAGAGGAAAAACAGCCGGAATCCATGACACCTCCCTATCCTACGTAACATCGGCCGAAATAAAATCTTCAGGAAGGACAATGAGCAAATGAAACGGAACCGAGAACTTTCATATCAGGTCAACACCGTCCGGTGGGATGGGAAGTTTGTCTCTCGCCTGCCGGAAGAATCGTATCTGCCTCAGTTCAAAATCTTGAAGTCGCTGGAGATCCGCGAAGTCATGCTGTCCGGCTACGTGACGCTCGAAGAGGCCGATTTCAACATGGATGCGGAAACGCTCCGGATGGGAGACTTGCTCGACTCCATGGGAATGCGTCCCGCACAGCACCACGGACTGTCTTCCGTCTATGCTCCGCTCGGCGCCCCGCAGGAACCGGTAATAGAACGGCTGATCCGTTCCGTCCGCTACACGGCGAACCTCCATTCGCCCGCGCTGGTGATCCATCCCGGCCACTACTACAATCCGGCGAGCTGGAATAAAATCACCCTCAATGAATTTTACGATGCGGAAGTCTCGAAACACGGAGCCGAAGCCGTCCTCGAAACAGCCGGAAAAAACCTGCACGAGGCCGCGCTGGAAGCGGAGAAGCTCGGAGTGAAAATCGCGATTGAAAACGTGGACCGCTTCGAACCCATGGGAGGTGCGGCACTGCTTCCGCGTCTGGTCGCCGCGGCGAACTCTCCCGCCGTCGGATTCTGCCTCGATTCCGGACACGCCCACTGCTGCGGGCAGACTTCCGTCGCAGACTGGATTCCCCTCATGGGAAACAAACTTTTCACGACCCATTTCCACGACAACCGGGGCGCGCGTCTGGACGCCCTCACCGATAAGAAATGGATCAGGCCCACCGGCATCGACGAGCACCTTCCGCCCGGATTCGGCACCATCCCTTGGATCGACGTAATCCAGACGCTCGATGCCGTCGGATACGAAAACACGGTCAATTTCGAGTCCGGCGCATGGCCCGACTGCGAATCGGAGGAGGGCTACCGCCACGCCATCCGTTTCTGGCGGACCCTCGAATTTCTGGCGGAACAGAAGGCCGCGAAACAACATTGATTCC
>CAZORN010000451.1:0-2173 GCA_964581935.1 uncultured Victivallales bacterium | reverse complement strand
TACCGCAAGTTCCATTGTTTCACCTCTGTCCGATTGGGACATTGTGTCACAAAACATGTCACAGTTCTGGAAAAACGGCAAAAAAATCGTGTTTTATAAGTGCTTGAAATAAAATAAGATAGGAAGAAAATGGTGGAGTATAGGAGACTTGAACTCCTGACCCCCACACTGCCAGTGTGGTGCTCTAGCCAACTGAGCTAATACCCCGTATTGGTCAATGAGGCATTAATTTACCCCATTTTTTCCAAAAATCAAGCAGGAAATCAGAAATAATCGCGATTATTTCTTCCAGAAGGAGGGAAGAAAGAAAATCAGGACCGTATAGAGTTCAAGACGTCCGATCAGCATCTCGGCGGAAAGAAGTATTTTGGCGGACGGAGTCATCCATGCGTAAGAACAGTCCGGCGACAGCGCGCCCAGAGCCGGACCGACATTGCTCAGGCAGGAAATCGAGGCGGTGATCGCGGTCAGCGGACTCATATCGCAGGCGAAGGTCAGAAGCAGAATAAATGCAAACCCCGTGAAGATGTAGATCAGGAAGAAGGCAATTACCCGGTTGGTCGCCGTCAGGTCGAAACGTTTTCCGTTGAGGCGGATATTCGGAAGGGAACGCGGAAAGATATTTTTGCGCAGTTCCGAAACCGAGAATTTGCAGAGCAGAATGAGCCGGACGCATTTGAGTCCGCCCGCGGTGGAACCGCCGCATCCGCCCATGAACATGAGTCCGAGCAGGATGATGCATGCGGCGGCGGGCCAGATCGCGAAGTTCGCCGTTGTGAAGCCCGTGGTGGTGGAAAGGGAGACCACCTGGAAGAATGCGGCGCGGGAGGAAAGCCAGAAATCGTGATGGTATTTTTCCCCGCTGATGGGATCGACGATGCCGGAGAAGAAGAGGTAGGCGCCGACGATCAGTGTGGAGAAAAAAAGGATGAAGGAGTAGGTCCTGAACTCTTCATTGAGGCATTCCTTGAGGGAGAGTCCGGTAATGATGCGGAAGAGGAGGAGGAAGTTGCATCCGCCGAGGAACATGAACAGGATGATCACCGACTGGATGTAGGAACTCCGGTAGTATGCGATGCTTGCGTTTTTGGTGGAAAAACCGCCGGTGGAGATGGTCCCGAAGGAATGGCATACGGAGTCGAAGAGAGACATGCCTCCGAAGTAGAGGAGCAGTGTTTCCACAAGGGTCAGGGCGACGTATACGATACAGAGGATTTTTGCCGTGCTGGCGATTCTCGGAGTGAACTGGTCGCCTACGGTCTTGATGCCCGGCACTTCCGCGTTGTAGAGGGCCTGTCCGCCGATGCCGAGCATGGGCAGGATTGCGAGGGAAAACATCACGATTCCGAGGCCGCCGATCCAGTGAGTGAGGCTGCGCCAGAAGAGGATTCCGTAAGAGAGGCTTTCCACTCCGTTCGGGAGGAAGGAGCCGTCCATCAGCCGGAGAGACTTGTCGACAAGGGTGGCGCCGGTGGTGGAAAAACCGGAAATGGTTTCGAAGACGGCGTCGTACCATTGCATTTCAGTGACGGCGATGAAGGGGAGGGTGCCGAAGAGGGAGATCATGAGCCATCCGAGGGAGACGACCGCAAAGCCTTCGCGCAAGCCTGTCTTGAGACCGGTGGTCTTTCTGCGGACGAGAAGAGCGCCGGCGCCTCCTGCGGCGGTTGTGAAGAGGCCGCAGGCGAGTATTCCGAGGACATCGCGGAAAGGATCGTCCATGACAAGCGCGACGAGGGAGGAGAATGCCATGGCGATTCCCTCCAGGAAGACGAGATAGGAGACCAGATAGAAGACGACCCGTAGGTTCATGTTATCTCTTCGGGAAAAGAGGTTCGAGTTCTTTTTCGGATTCCGGGGTGACGATCGCGACGACAACGTCGCCGGGGTTCAGGATGGTTCCGCCCGACGGCGGGATGACCTCGTTGTTCCGGAACAGGAGGGCGAAGAGCGTGGAGGCCGGAAGTTTGCACGAGGAGAGGGGGCGACCGCAGAGCGGGGAGGAATTGGAGACGCGGAATTCGGTCAGCTGTGCGTGGACCATCTGGAGTTGAGCGTCGACGCGCATGGTACCCGTTTCGAGGAGCCGGAGGACGGTATTGACAGCGACGAGGGTGGAGCTGATGCCGCAGTCGATCATGTCCATGGCGGGAACGATGCGGATATATTCGGG
>CAZORN010000450.1:0-2174 GCA_964581935.1 uncultured Victivallales bacterium | reverse complement strand
CAGTTCCGATTTTGTAGATACCATGGCCGCGATGCGGTCTGAAGTCCAGTATCAGATCCTTGTGGCACAGGGGAAGCGGCGCGAGGCGGAATGGCTCAAGCAGGAAGGCGAATACCGCAAGCAGGGACGCAAACAGGAGGAAATCGATCAACTCCGCGTTGAATGGGAGAAGAAATTCTCCGGGTCTCTTGCTTCCGAAATGGCGGAAAAGTCCCGTTCCTCTCTTTCCGAAATCCGATATAACGAGCTCATGTCAATGGGGAAGCGGCGCGAGGCCGAATGGTCGAAGGAGCAAGACGCCCTCAAAAATCGTGGCTTATCGGCGGACGACATCGCCAAACGCCGTAAGGAATTCGACACGGAATATGACTCGAAACTCAAGGCGAACATGTCCGATCAGACGCGTTCCACAGAAACGGAAATCCAGTATCAGAAGATGCTCCGGACAGGAAGCAAAAAGGAGGCGGAGTGGTATAAGAAACAGCAGGATATGAGGCTGGAAGGATACGGAGAGAAGGAGATCGACGCCTACAAGTCAAGATGGGAGGAACTTTTCCGCCTTCAGCAGCCGGACATCGAGGCAAAATACAGAGCGACCGCCGCAATACAAGGATCGCTTGAGGAATACCAGCTCCGGACCGGAAGCCTCGGGAACGTCAACCAGAGACAGCTGGACACACTGCTTGCGATCAGCAGTAAGGCAGACAAAACGAACGGGTATCTTGCGGATATTAAGGACAAGTCCGTCGATCCGATGACAGCCGCCGACCTTGAGGAGGGAACTGACGCCTGAGAATGACCGCCAATAATGGATATTGAGTTGAAATGTAACAGGAAAAACGGAAATGAAAAAAAGATGGAAAACCTGTTACGCACGAGTGAAGCCGGGATCAGGCATGGAACGAAATAGGCAATAGTTTTTGTGAATTGAACAATCCAAAACAGGAGAATGAAAATGGGTTATGCAATGCGTCCACTGAAAGAAGAGGAATTGACACGGTATCTGGAGGTCCTCCGGAAAGAATCGGAAAGACGGCCCGTCTACGCCGCCGCGGCGGCTGTCGCCATCGGGACCGGGGCGCGGATCGGAGAGGTTCTCCAGATGCGCGTCAAGGATGTAATGGACGAAACCGGAAAGGTGAGAGAGAAGCTGACCCGGAAGCTTGAGAAGAAGCGCGGGAAGGTGGTCTACAGTGAGCGGATTTTCCCGATTGAAGTATTGAGGGAGATGGTCCAAAGGTATCTTGACAGCGACGAACGGCGGCGGTTCTTCCAGAAGGAGGACGACTACCTGTTTTCGGCCCGATACAGCGGAAAGAAATTGACATACGATCACTGCTATGATATTCAGCGCGAACTTCTCCGGGAAGCGGGTCTGCCTGTTCGCGGGGTTGCGTTTCACGGTCTCCGGAAAAGCCTCCTGACGATGGTATTTTACGAACGCCAGAAGAAAACCGGGGACAGCATGGCGGCATTGCGGTATGTGCAGGAGATCGCATGTCACAAGTCGCTTGACACCACCTTGCGGTATGTCGGCTGGGAGCTGATCGTGGATGAAGGGCAGACCTTCCGGGATTGCTTCAAAGGAATCGAGGAGAGACTTGCAAAATCACGGTGCGCCGGGATTGCAAGTTGATTTTTACCCCGCTGAAACGAGGAGGCCGGGAGAAAATCCCGGCTTTTTTGTTTCCGGCGTTTGACAATGCCAGGGTATCCCGCTATATTCATTCTTGTTGCGTGTCGTAAACGTAACCGCCGCAGTTTTCAAACCGGAGTAGTTCCCGGTGTCGGCGTTATAATGAAAACTTTTTTTGTGCCTTGATGATTTGCCGTTTTGCGTGAAGTCACGGAATAACTACCCGTGGCAAGGTGTTACGACCACCGACCGCGAAACGGCTTTTTACGTCAAGGAGGGAGTCAACCCATGAGAAAGAGCATTACCCGCTCGAACCAGACCGCCGACCGCAAAGCCGGAACAGACCACGACACCGCCAACGCCCCGGAAAACGCCGGGAAAGGGACCGCCAATGCAAAAAGTCCCGTCCAGCCCTGCAATGCCCCGGAGGAAAAGACCGCAACGCCAGCAACGCCGGGAAAGAAATTGTCAGAAGCCGACCGACAGACGTTGAGACGGGCCTTTCATCTGCTGCTTGCCGAACGGCGTTCCTCCATTG
>CAZORN010000449.1:0-2197 GCA_964581935.1 uncultured Victivallales bacterium | reverse complement strand
GCGATTTCCACACGAAGCTGCTGCCGGGAAAAATCCTGATCATCTTCTGTCCGAAACTGGACCACAGCTTCGACGAGTATGCCGAAAAGTTGGCGGACATTTTCACGACGCACAACATCCGGAGCGTCACGGTCGCAAGAATGGAAGTCCCGTGCTGCGGAGGAACCGTCGCCATCGTCGAAAAAGCGATGGAGATGTCCGGAAAGAATATCCCTGTTGAAGTTAAAATCATCGGAATCGATGGCAATATCACCCGTAACCAATAACAAGAGGAGAGAGAACCATGAGCATGTTCTGTTTTCAATGCCAGGAGACCTGCAAAAACACCGGCTGCACCCTTCAGGGGATGTGCGGAAAGAAGGCCGACACGGCCAACCTTCAGGATGAACTCATCCAGACGCTGAAAAAACTTGCGCTTGCGCGTAAGCATGACAAGGAACTGGGGCTGTTCACGATTCAGTCCCTTTTCATGACCATCACCAACGCGAACTTCGACGACGACCGCATCCTCGGCCGGATCGCCCGGGCAAAAGCAATGCTCGCCGGCGCGGATGTCCAGGCCCCGCTGGGAGTGCTCTCCTGCGAGAATGAGGACATCCGTTCCCTCCGCGAACTCCTGACCTACGGCGTCAAGGGGATCGCCGCCTACGCCGACCACGCGGCCGTGCTGGGCAAGGAGGACGAAAGCATCTATCAATTCGTTCTGAAAGCCCTTGCCGCGACCGCGGTCGACCTGAAGGCCGAAGAGCTCATCGCCCTGAACATGGAGTGCGGCGAGGTCGCCGTCAAGACCATGGCCCTTCTGGACGCGGCCAACACCGGCGCTTACGGAAATCCCGAAATCACCTCGGTGAAAACCGGCGTCGGAACCCGTCCGGGCATCCTGATCTCCGGACACGACCTCCGCGACCTCAAGGACCTTCTGGAGCAGACCAAAGATGCCGGGATCGACATCTACACGCACAGCGAGATGCTTCCCGCGCATTCCTATCCGGAGTTCAAGAAATATCCGCACCTGTTCGGCAACTACGGCAACGCGTGGCACCGCCAGAATGTGGAGTTCGCCTCCTTCAACGGTCCCATCCTGATGACGACCAACTGCATCACGCCGGTTCAGGACAGCTACCGCGACCGGATCTTCACCACCGGCATGGCCGGATACCCCGGCGTTCCTCACATTCCGGACCGTCCGGCGGGCGGCGCAAAGGACTTCTCCGCCATCATCGCGCTGGCGAAGACCTGTCCGCCTCCGACCGCACTGGAGAATGGAACCGTCATCGGCGGATTCGCCCACAATCAGGTGCTCGCGCTGGCCGACAAGGTAATCGCGGCAGTGAAGTCGGGCGCGGTCAAACGCTTCATCGTGATGGCCGGGTGCGACGGACGCCACAAGAACCGCGAATACTTCACGCAGGTCGCCGAAGCCCTTCCGAAGGATGCCATCATCCTGACGGCGGGCTGTGCGAAATATCGCTACAACAAGCTCAATCTGGGCGACATCGGCGGAATCCCGCGCGTGCTGGACGCCGGGCAGTGCAACGACTCCTACAGCCTGGCGGTAATCGCCCTGAAGCTCAAGGAAGCCTTCGGACTGAAGGATGTCAACGAACTGCCCATCTCCTTCGACATCGCCTGGTATGAACAGAAGGCGGTAGCCGTCCTTCTGGCCCTGCTATCGCTCGGAGTCAAAGGCATCCGGCTCGGCCCGACGCTTCCCGCGTTCCTCTCCCCCGGAGTCGCCAAGGTTCTGGTCGAGAAGTTCAACATCAAGCCGACCGGCGAAGTAGCCGCCGACGTCGCCGCAATGATGGAAGGACGCTGAGTTCAAAACGCCGCCGGGCGGTCTGATGGACGGCTTCGGCGGTTTTCTTTCCGTAAGGCGCGGGGCACTTGAATTCTTTCAAAAAGAATCACAGCCATCTCCCAATGTAGTGTCTCTTAAAATACCTCCACATAATTAATCAGGTGAAAGAAAAAAATATTTCAAGAGAGAATAGAGTTTTTGTTATTCCGACATTAGGCCATTTTGCGGAATGTTGAAACGCGTGTATGCATGCTGAAACTGCTCAAGGAATGCTCATTGTAAGTGAACGCGTAGCGCGGTTCCCGGCTATTGCTTCCTCCGCGGTTTCGCAGCATTTTCGGATTTTGCGTGAGGCGGATATTCTCATAGCGGAACGGAAGGGTTATTTTGTTC
>CAZORN010000448.1:0-2203 GCA_964581935.1 uncultured Victivallales bacterium | reverse complement strand
TCGATCCGCTGGGTGATGAAAATCATGGTGGGGGATTCCAGACCGTTCGCCAGATCGTCGATGGCTTCCAGAAGGGCTTCGCGGCTGCAGAGATCCAGATAGACACACGTCTCGTCCAGAATCACCAGCGCCGGATGCCCGATCAAAGCACGGGCGATCAGTGCTTTGATCTGTTCGCCGGAGGAGAGGCGGTCGAAATAGCGTTCCGCCAGATGTTTCGCGCCGATCCGCTCCAGCGCTTGATAGGCGTGTTCGATCTCTGTTTTCGTCGCTTTCCGGTAGAATCCGACGGTCGAATCCAACCCCGAAAGAGCCACGTCGAGCGTCGTCCAGCGGGTCGTGGATTCCGCGGTCCAGGTGGAAAGGAACGGGCTGGCCCACGCGACTTTCTTGCGGACCTCCGAGATGTCGCAGGAGCCGTAACGGTTCCCGAGGACGCTCACTTCCGCCCCGTAGAGCGGCCACGCCATCCCGAGAATCATTTTGACGAGCGTTGTTTTCCCCGCCCCGTTCGGGCCGAGGATGAACCAGCGTTCGCCCTGTTCGACGCGCCAGTTGAAGTCGTGGAGAATCGGATTGCCTTCCAGTTTCAGGGTCGCGTTCCGGATCAGCAGCGCGGGAGTCGGTTCTTCCTTCATTTCGCCTCGTCTCCGCGGGGATAGCTGCCAAGCACCCTCATGGCTTGCGTGAGCGGATACAGCTTTTCAAGCGCGCGGGCCACATTTTCATCCTCGATATGACCCAGAAGATCGATGAAGAAGTAATATTCCCAATTCTGCTGCCGCGACGGACGGCTTTCGATCATGGTCAGCGTAATGCCCTCTTCCTTGAACGGCAGAAGAGCATCGAAAAGGACTCCGACACGGTCCTTGAGCGCAAAGCAGATCGAGGTCTTGTCGTTCCCCGTCCGCTTCGGAACCTGATCCCCGATCACCAGAAACCGTGTGGTGTTGTTCGGGTTGTCCTCGATGTTCTGCGCCAATACTTCCAATCCGTAAAGTTCCCCCGTGAAGGCGCTTGCGATCGCGGCGGCGTGCGGTTCGGTCGCGGCCATAGACGCCGCACGGGAATTGCTCGCACACTCCTGGATCTCCACCTCCGGCAGATATTCGCTGATCCAGCTCCGGCACTGTCCGATCGACTGCGCGTGGCTGTAGAGCTTCTTGATCGACTTCATCGGAGTATTGGAAAGCAGACTGTGGTGGACGCGGAGATTGATTTCCGCACAGATTTTCACATCCGACTGCACAAAAATATCGAGCGTGTGGTTCACCGCGCCCTCGGTGGAGTTTTCCACGGGAACGCAGCCGTAATCCGCACGACCGTTCCGGACGTCCGTGAAGATGTCGTCGATCGTGCTCTTGGAAAGGTAGGAAACACTGTGTCCGAATTTGGAAACGGCGGCAAAGTGGGTGAACGTTCCCTCCGGCCCCAGATAGGCCACATTCAGCGGATGTTCGAGGGCCAGCGCTCCGGACATGATTTCACGGTAGACCGCCTGAAGCGTCGTTTCCGCCATCGGCCCCTTGTTGAGCGCGCGAACCTTTTCAAACACAACCTTTTCGCGTTCCGGCACATACACCGCTTTCATGTTGCTCTTCTTGTATTTGCCGATCTCTATCACCGTGGCGTAACGCTCGTTGAGCAGCTCAACGATCTTCTCGTCCACCTGATCGATTTTCTTCCGCAGTTCGTCCAATCCCATGGCTTGTCTCCATTCATGATATTCCGGTAATCTACCACATTTTCGCGATTATCTCAAGCCCCCTGCTTGATTTTTGACGAAAAAACGCGATATTAAATGACCTGCAATTCCCTGAAAAACACCGGATCATCACCCCGGACGGAGTGTTTGAATGCATCTGAATACTGTGGTTCTCAAAACCGTTATACTGCTGATCTTCTCCAACCTCTTCATGACCTTCGCCTGGTACGGACACCTCAAAAACATGTCGGCAAAGCCGTGGATCATCGCCGCTCTCGTCAGCTGGGGAATTGCTCTCTTCGAATACCTCATCCAAGTCCCCGCCAACCGTATCGGATACCAGCAGCTTTCCCTGGCCCAGCTCAAAATCATGCAGGAAGTCATCACCCTTTCGGTCTTCGTCCCCTTCTCCATCTTCTACATGAAGGAAGGGTTCAAACTCGATTTCCTCTGGGCCGGACTCTGCCTCATCGGCGCGGTCTACTTCATGTTCCGGTC
>CAZORN010000447.1:0-2208 GCA_964581935.1 uncultured Victivallales bacterium | reverse complement strand
AACTTGTAGATCATACGGATTCACCCAATCAGATTCGGACGCAGGAAACCTGTTTGCAATAAAAAACCAGTTTGCCACGGGGCGGAAACATTCCGTGGATTCCTGATTCGGAAATGGGAACGGCGCAAAGAAGGGAGGCCGTCACGAACGCCTTGGCCTGAAGGACCGCCGATTCCCAGTCCTCCCCTTTGGCGAGGAGAGCCGTCAGGGCGGAGCTGAACGTACAGCCCGTTCCATGATCGGTGTTGCGCCGGACCTCCACGCGCGGCGTGGAAAGAAGCCGCGTATCCCCCTTGTGGACGACAATATCGGAGGCATTCTTCCCTTCGGAGTGACCGCCCTTGATGACGACGGAACAATCCCACCGTTCGGCGCAGAAACACGCGGCGCGGAGGGCATCCTCGCGGGAGGCGATCTTCATTCCTGCCAGGACTTCGGCTTCGGGAAGGTTCGGAGTGATCCAGGAGGCCATCGGCAGAAGCCGGTCGCGGAGAACCCCTATGGCGCTGTCGCACATCAGTTTCTTTCCGCTCGTGGACATCATGACGGGATCCACCACCAGCGGCCCCCGATAGTTCTTCAGGGCCTCGCAGACCGCTTCCACGATCTCCCCGGAAAAAAGCATTCCCGTCTTGACGGCGTTCACGGACAGTTCCTTCGTGACCGCCCCGATCTGTTCCCGCACGGCGGAAGGAGACAACGGTTCGATACCGGTCACCTCCAGAGGATTCTGAAACGTGACCGCGGTGACCGCGGATGCGCCAAAGACACGAAAGTAGGAAAATGTTCTCAGATCCGCCTGAATTCCGGCGCCGCCGCCGCTGTCACTGCCGGCTATCGTCATGGCCAGAGGAAAAGTGTTTTTCTTCTGCATTGGCAAAATGGATTCCTTTCAAAATAATTAAGCAAAACATAAGATAGGATGTTTTTTCAAAAAACAAAGGGCGGAAAGAAAAAAAACCGAAAAAACTTCATCCGCCGGTTGAATCCGAACGGTCGAGAAGCTCATTCACGCCTTCATAAAGACAGCGGATGTCCGCCGCGTCGCAGGAGCTCGGACAGCGCCGGAAAACATCCCCGGATTTCCGTGCGGTCAAAACCTCCTGGATTTCCGTCAGGGGATTCAGGAGCCGCGTCCGGAAACGGTGAATGAACAGGATGCCCGCGGAAAAGATGAGGACCGCCATGAAAACCACTCCCCATGCGCCGGAATATCCCAGCTTCTTCGCCTCTTGCGCGGCGGAAAGCATCGCGCTCCTGTTGATGGAGGCCACACCGTAGATCGACGCGACCGTCTGTTCCCGCGCGGCAACGTTTCCCTGCAGGGCGTCCCTGTAGATGCTCCCGATCTTCCGGAGCTCCTCGGCCTCGCCTTTTTCAGTGATGTTGTTGCAGGCATCCTTATAGGCCTTGTCGAAGTCAAGGTGCATGGAGGCGCCTTGCCGGAACGGGGAAAGCGCGAGAATCATCAGCATTTTTTCGCAGGATTCCAGGGAACGCTCATTGCGCGCATTGATCTCCTCGATCACCGGAGCCATTCGCATGAAGCCCCAGATGGAGGCAAAAGCCATCATCATATTGAGAAAAATCAGAATCCGGATTCCGAACTGGATGGAGGGGGCCGTCTTCATCTCACGACTCCTTCAGAAGACGCGCGATCGCGCTTTCGCTGCAGACCAGCAGAAGGCAGTCGTCCGTGCGGAGGGGCTCATTCGGGTCCGGACGCACGATCTTCGGCGGATCGCCGCGCCGCAGCGCTGCCACGATGATGCCGAAACGGTTCGGCAGGGCCAGCTGGACCAGCGTTTTCCCCACCATGAACGGCTGGATGCGGATTTCCGCCAGCTGGAGGTCGTTCCCCAGATAGGTGTCCGTGATGAGGTTGTGGTAAAGGATCTTATTTGCGAAACGCTTGCCGTATTCGGCCTCGGGATTGAACACGAGGTGGGCGCCGACCAGCTTCAGGATCCGTTCATGGATCTTGTCGTGAACCCGCGCCGCGATCATCGGCGCGCCCATCTGCCGGAGAAGCGCGGTGCAGAGGATCGAACTTTCACGGGATTCGGCGCCGATGGCGCACACGACGGCATCCCTCTCTTTCGGGCGGAGTTTTTCCAGTTCGCCTTCATCGGAGGCATCCATGCAGACCGCTTCCGCCGCGAACTCGGCCGCCTCGTCCACAAGGTCCTTGTTGATGTCGACCGCCAG
>CAZORN010000446.1:0-2210 GCA_964581935.1 uncultured Victivallales bacterium | reverse complement strand
CGGCATGCTCGGATTGAAATGCGCTGTCCTCGGGATCATCGGAGACGACATGGCAGGAAGAGCCAACATCGCGGATTTCAAGTTCAATCATGTCGACACTTCGCATCTGATCGTCGATCCCGGGAAGCGGACGAATTTCTGCGTCTGCATCACGGAACGGCGCATCGGCGGCAAGGAGTTCATCAGCAAGGGCGGTGAGTGTCGTCCGCTCGCGTTTTCCGATCTGGACGAAACCTTCATCAAGTCGGCGCGGATGCTCCACATCGGCGGTTTTACACCGGAAATCATTCAATCATGCGAATGGATTCATGAATCCGGCGGCAAGGTGAGCATCGATGCCGCGTATTACCGCCCGGACATCTATGAAAATTATCGGCACATCGATCTCTTCATCGGCTCGGAAACCTATTTCAACGCCATGCCCGGAAAGCCGACTGTGGAAGAGGCGATGCGTTCCATACAGAAACAAGGTCCGGAGGTGGTGATTTTCACTTTTGGCGGCGAAGGATGTTGCGGTGTATACGCCGACAACTATTTCCAGGTTCCGGCGTTCAAGGTGGACGTGGTGGACACCACCGGCGCCGGAGACGTGTTTCACGGCGCTTACGATTATGCTTATCTGCAGGGCTGGGAGGTGGAAAAATGCGTGCGTTTCGCCTCGGCGACCTCGGCGATCAAGTGCACGCGTCCGGGCGGACGCTCCGGAATTCCCAATCTTGCCGCATTGAATCGGTTTCTGGAGGACGGTTTCATCGACTACACCGAGATTGACGAACGTGTTCGCCGTTACAAACGCGGCTTTTTAAGCGAATGAGCCGATTTTAATTCAAGGAGAAATGGATATGCTCAATTACAAAGTGAAAATCGGATTGGTTCCGATCCGGCGGGACTGCACCCCGAGACCGGGGCTCTTCAACTGGGAAAAGACGGAAGCGCGGTGCCGGAAAGTCGTGAAGTACATCGAAGAACACTTCACCGACGACAACGTCTCCTTCGTGGACCTGAAAGGCATCAACCCGGTCGAGGTGCTTTTTGCGGAGACGGATGTGGACGCCGTCGTCGCACGGATGCGGCAGGAAAACGTGGACGCCGTCTTCCTCATCAACGGCAACTTCGGCAACGAAGAGGCGGCGGCCATGGTGGCGGACGCCATGAAACTGCCGGTGCTCCTCTGGGGACCGCAGGACGATGTCTTCGATGCGGACGGAATGCGCTACACCGACAGCCAGTGCGGGCTTTTCGGAACGAGCCGCCAGCTCCAGCGGTTCAACATTCCGTTCACCTACATTGAGAACTGCCGGGTCGAGGACCCGATTTTCGCCGAGGGGCTGCGCCGGTTCGCGTCGGTCGCCTGCATGGTGAAGAACTTCCGCGGAATGCGCGTCGCGCAGGTCGGCATGCGTCCCAAACCGTTCTGCAGCGTCATCTTCAACGAGGGCGAACTGATGCAGCGGTTCGGAATCCAGATCATTCCGGTCAACATGGCCGTGGTAACCGACAGGTACAACCGAATTCTCAAGGAACACGACGCGGAACTTGAGGCGGGCGCGAAACTCCTGTCCGAACGCTACGTAATGGACGACCTCACCCCGCCGCTGCTGAAAAAGATCTACGCGTTCGTTCTGCTTTTCCGGGAAATCTTCGCCGAATACCGGGTTGACGTCATCTCCTCCGAATGCTGGACGGCGATGCAGCTGGCCGTGGGCGCCATGCCGTGCACCGCCTACAGCGTCCTGGCCGACATGGGATATCTCGTCAGTTGCGAAAGCGACCTGCACGGAGCCATTACCATGGCCTTGCTCTCCTGCGCCGCGTTGGGCAAGACTCCGCCGTTCTTCGGCGAATTCACCGTGCGCCATCCGGAAGACCGGAACGTGGAGCTGCTCTGGCACTGCGGCCCGTTCGCCTACTCGCTGAAGAAGCCGGGAACCGCGGCGAAGGAAGTCAACATGCGCCAGTGGTTTGAGGTGAAGGACGGCAAATATACCGTCGCCCGTTTCGACCAGAACGACGGGAAGTATCTGCTGCTGAACGGCGTCTGCGAGAGCGCCGAAGGCCCGTACACCTTCGGCACCTACCTCTGGGCGCGGTTCAAAAATCTCTCCGCGTGGGAGAAAAAACTGATCTACGGCCCCTACATCCACCATGTGGGCGGAACCTACGGCAAATACCTGCCCCAGCTCAAGAGCATGGTCATGTTCGGCGGCGTC
>CAZORN010000445.1:0-2219 GCA_964581935.1 uncultured Victivallales bacterium | reverse complement strand
TCTGGATGGCGAACGTGCTGGATTGTCTGTCCGCCGCCTCCTGGAACCAGAAGGACGCCGCGGCGAAATTGTCCGTCACCCCCTCGAAATTGCTCCGTCTGCTGTATCGCGATTCCGCGCTGTGGCAGGAGCTGAACCGTCGGCGCGCGAGCGCCGGTCTTCCCCCCTGGAAAGGACCCGAATGAAAATCTCCATCGAAAATCTTGTTCTGAATGCAGAGCGTCTGCCGTCAGGCATCGACCACGAACTCCGAAATCATATTGCGGCATATTGCGGAGTGAAGGCGGACGATGTGCTGTCCTATCGCATTCTGCGACGCAGCATCGACGCCCGCAAAAAGCCCATTCTGAAGCTGCTCTACGCGCTGACCGCCGAACTTCGGGATTCGGCGCGTCCGCTCCGGGATGTGTCCCTTGCGCCCGCCGAGGCGGAAAACGGCACACCCCGGTTCGAGTGCGCACGTCCGCCGCTTCATCCGGTGGTGGTCGGCGCCGGTCCCTCCGGATTGTTCTGCGCGCTTGTCCTCGCCATGGCCGGATGCAAGCCGCTGGTTCTGGAACGCGGCCGCGACGTCGTCCGCCGCAAAGCGGACATAGACACCTTTTTCCAGACCCGTTTCCTCAACGAGGAAAGCAACCTTCTTTTCGGGGAGGGCGGCGCGGGCACGTGGTCCGACGGCAAGCTCTATACGCGCGTGCGCGATCCTAGAATAGGCTTCATCCTTCAGGAGATGATCGAGGCGGGAGCCGCTCCGGAAATCGCCTATTTCAGCCATCCGCATCTCGGTTCGGACCGTCTTCCCGGCATCATCGAAAAAATCCGGAACAAGATCGTCGCGCTCGGCGGAACGTTCCGCTGGGACGCCCGTGCGGAAAGTCTGCTGATCCGGGACAATCTCTGCGGGGGCGTGGTCCTGGGCGACGGCGAAAAGATCGAGGCTCCGTTCACGGTCGTCGCCTCCGGACACAGTGCGCGCGAACTCATCCTGTCCCTGATCGGAGCCGGAGTGAAACACTCCATGAAAGGCTTCCAGATCGGGTGCCGGATCGAGCATCCGCAGGCGTTCGTGAACTTCATCCAGTATGGACTTGAGGAACCGCCCGCGGCTCTGGGAAGCGCGGAGTACAGCTTTGTTTCGCGTCCGGCTCCCGAACGGGCGACCCGCGGCGCGACGACCTTCTGCATGTGTCCCGGCGGCGAGATCATTCCCGCAACGCCGAAGAACGGACGCCTCTGCACGAACGGCATGAGCAACGCCGCCCGGAGCGGAAAGTTCGCGAATTCGGCGATCGTCACGGGTCTGGAACCGGGCTTTTTCGGCTCGGCGCGCGAAGCCTTCGATTTTCTGGACAAGCTGGAAAAAGACGCCTTTGTCCTCGGCGGGGAAGATTACACATGTCCGGCGCAGAACGCGCTGGATTTCATGCGCGGAACCAACGGAAAACTCCGCCGGGGCTCGTCCTGGCATTTCGGGGTGAACGGTGCACGGCTTGACGATCTTATGCCGGGCGAAATCACCCGCGCCCTCCGCCGCGCGCTGGCTCATTTCGACAATAATGCGCCAGGTTTCATCCCCTATGGAATCCTGACGGGCGTCGAGACCCGCGTCTCCAGTCCGGTCCGCTTTGAACGTTCGGAAGAGACGCTGGAAAGTTCCGTGTCGAATCTGTATCTGGCGGGCGAGGGGGCCGGCATGGCCGGAGGAATCGTATCCTCCGCCGCGGATGGAATCCGCATGGCGGAAGCGATCCTGAAAAGGTCGAAGTAATACCAATTTGCATTCTTAAGGTCAGCAATGCTTTCATTCTATTGAACACAAGAGAAATTTTTTCTCACGGAATGTCGTGTCTTTTGTCCGGTGGTTCGATAGGATACTGACCGAGGTAGGTTCGTGACTCCGTCGCGAACTGAATTTCATCCCTTCAGTTCGGCAGGGGACTGCCGAACCTACCCGAAACGGCACCATGAAAATATTGTGTTGAACTCAAATACGACTTTTACGATCCCGGAGAATGCAAACTGGTATAAGAAAAGTCTTTGCAGGACCGTACAAAAAAAAGCGGGGAATGGAAAACCTTGAAAGGGTTCCGTTCCCCGCTTCTGTATTTCAGGCGGAGTGTATCAGAGCAGTTCTTTCATGAATACGACGCGCTCTTCCGCGCGGGCGAGTTCCGCCGCCTGACCGATGGCGGTGGAAAGGAGTCCCTGTTCCACCGTGG
>CAZORN010000444.1:0-2224 GCA_964581935.1 uncultured Victivallales bacterium | reverse complement strand
GGATCGGCGGCGGAATCACCTGGTATTCCGATCCCGCCGCGGAATGGGAGGAAGCCCTGCTGAAAAGCCGTTTCGCACAGTGCGACCATCCGGAATTCAAGATTTTCGAGACGATGTTCTGGTCGCCGGAGACTTCGTTCACTTATCTGGCGGAACACAAGAACCGGGCGGAAGCCAGCCAGCGTTACATGGGCAGGCCGTTCCGCCGGGAAGCGCTGGACGACACACTGAAAAAACTCTCACTCGCACTTGCCGGAGACGCTCAATACCGGGACGGCGCGTGTGTCAAGTTCCTGCTGGACCGTAACGGAGAAATCGAAACGGCGGCAACCCTTCCCCGCAAGCCGGACTGGAAGGGACTCGGCCTGAAATTGCTCGTATCGGAGAGCCGTACGAACTCCGGCAACGTGTTTCTGTATCACAAGACTACACACAGGGAATTCTATAACTTGCATTTTCATGAGGCGCGGGAAATGGGCGCGCATGAGGTCGTCTTCCTGAATGAGAAAGGGGAACTGACCGAGGGCGCGATTTCCAATATTTTTTTGAAACTCGGGGGACGCTGGCACACGCCGCCCATACAATCCGGACTTCTGCCCGGAATCCGGCGCACGCACATGATCCGGGAACTGGATGCGCGGGAAACGGTCCTGACTGCCGTCGACCTCAAAAACGCCGAAGAAATCCGGATCGGAAACTCCCTGCGCGGAATCGGAACCGTAACGGAAGTGGTGTTCTGAGAAGACGTCCCGTCAGGAAAGCTTTTCCAGCCGCTTGATGCCGTTGCGGGCCAGAGTGAGACGGAAACGGTTGATCGAAACCCGGTCGTCCGAACGTCCGACCGAACAGCGGATCGTCATATAGATATGATAGACGCGTGCGGCCTTGACGGTCGTGATTCCCCCTTCGCCGTCCGGCATGTGGATTTCACGGATCGGGTTGTCCATGTGCTCCAGAAAACGGCGGATGTTGAAACGGATGATGTCCACCAGCCCGTCCACCTGAAAATCCGAATAGATGGATTCGCAATTTTTGGAACATATCTTCAGATATTTGCGTGCATAAATCACCGACTCGCCGAGGAAGGCGCTTTCCATGGAGGAAATAGGATCGTTTCCGTGCAGGGTCGCGATTTCCGGTTTGACCTTGGAGGCGTTCACGAAGGAAAAGCTTTCCCGGCAGACGCCGACATCCTTTCCGAGGGAACTGCTGATGACGGTTTTGAAGTCATACATGTACGCGCGCATTTTTGAATAGAGATACACGCGGGAAAGCTCCTTGATGCGGTCCTTGAACATATAGGCGACGACCAGAATCACGCAGAAAGTCAGGGAAAAATCCTTGAAGAACATGCTCTGGGAAAGGAAGGTCACGGCCGTGGCGAAGGTCATGGCCAGACCGGCAGCGATGCCGAAAATCAGGTTCATCAGGATCACGCCGTCCTGCCGGGTGTCGCTCTTCAGGAACAGCACGCTCGCCATGACTTTCTTGAGGATGTTCTCGCGGTAGAGGAGTTCCTCGTTGAGGGAGTCCTTCCGGGGAATCGACGGATACCCGCATTTCTCGCGGTATTCGATCTCCTTTGTGACGAGATCCACGATCCGCCTCATGACCGAAGGCGCCCAGTCCAGTCCGGAGGCGTTCTTGCGGACAGCCTCATAGAGGGCATAGCGGTATTTGTTCACGGTGAGGCTGATGAATTCGTCGACCAGACGGAAAAGCTCCAAATGCTTCGGATCGGCGGCCGGATGTTCCAGAAGGGAATGCAGGGAACGGAAGCGGACAACGGCGTTCTGTCCGTTCGCAAGATAGACGTCCACGAAATGACGTGCGTCCGGTTTCACGAGTCCGTTTTCCGTGATGGTCTCTTCATCGCGGAGCGCGCTTTTCATGATGGAACAGAAAAGCTTCATGCGTTCTTCGTAGAGGGCGGTTTTCGCGGAGCTGGCGGAATCTTCGGACACCGCGTTGACGGCGTCATAAAGCTTCCCGAAGGGCGACTCCGCGCCGTCGCAGATGCCGCTGAGTCGCACCGCGGGAGTTTTGAGGCGGATATACTTGTGCATGTCTCGGTAAAAGCTGTCGGAGCCGTAGGACTTGCTGTTGATTCCGAGGTTGTTCGGAATGAAGAGATAGGTATCGACGAAATATTCGTTGAATTCGCGGTTTGGATCCAGCGGATAGGCGAATTTCAGCTCGAACTGATATTTGTCATGAATTTTGA
>CAZORN010000443.1:0-2236 GCA_964581935.1 uncultured Victivallales bacterium | reverse complement strand
AGTTTCCGAATCAGTTCTTCCGTGATGTTCTTGAGCCCGACCAGGTCCAGCTTGCCGCTGCCGAGCATGGGGAGCGCTTCGACATGGTGAAAATTGGAACTTTTCGGAATCCATAAATTGGTGATGTTTCTTGCGCGCATTTCCTCGATGATCTTTTCCGGAGGGATCGGAAGTTTCGTGTAGAAGACCACGAGGGCTTCGCCTTTGGCGGGGTCGGGAATACTGGAGACGGCCGCGACTTTTTCATCCAGCCGGAGGATTTCGTTGATGGCGCATTCGACGAGTTCATGCGGGACCATTTCGCCGCCGATCTTGCTGAAGCGGGAAAGGCGTCCGCAGAGGGTGATGTATCCGTCGGCGTCCATGCGTCCGATGTCGCCGGTATTGTACCAGCCGTCCTGGATGACCTCTTTCGTGAGGGCGGGTTCGCCGAGGTAGCCCTGCATCACGGTGGGACCTTTGACGACCAGCAGGCCCTCGGTGTCGGGGGGCAGCGGCGCGCGGGTGACGGGATCGACGATGGCGGCGCAGATGCCCGGCATGGCGGGGCCGATGCTGCCTTTCTTCCCTTCGGTCTTGCCGAGGTCGAGCACGGAGGAACCGACGTTGATGGCGACGATCGGGGAGAGTTCCGTGCAGCCGTAGCCTTCGATCAGGGCGCGCTTTCCGCCGGAAGCGGAATCGAACCTGTCGGAGATGTCCATGCGGAGCCGTTCCGCGCCGGCAATGGCCAGACGCAGGGAGCTGAACATTTCCGGATCGCAGCGCCGCAGGTAAGACTGCATGAAGGTGGGCGTCCCCAGAAGGATCGTCACCTTATGCTCCATGCAGGCTTTGGCGACGGCGTCGCAGTCGAGCGGGCTGGTCACGTAGACGACCTTGCAGGCGATCATCAGGGGGAGCCAGTAGGCGGAGATGAGGCCGAAGGCGTGGAACATGGGGAGGTTGCCGAGGATCGTGTCCTCGCGGGTCCAGTACATGACCTTGATGAAGGAATAGATGTCGCTGTTGAAATTGTGGTGGGAGAGCATGACGCCCTTCGGATTCCCGGTCGAACCGCTGGAGAAGAGCACCACGGCCGTTCCCATGACATTGCGGTGGGTCAGGGGCGAGATCAGATTCATGAATTCCTGATGGGGCAGCACCGCCAGAAGCAGCGCCATCAGGATCTTTTCCCGGCGGGTGACGGAACCGGCGATGTCCTCGAGAAACACCATTTCGGGGAGGGGCTCGAATTTGATTTTGCTCAGGAATTTGCGGCTGGTCAGGACGTGCGTGAGGGAGGCTTTGCGGATGGATGCCTTCAGGGAGTCCCTCGACGCGGTGAAGTTGAGGATGGCGGGGACCTTGTCCGCCATCATGACGCCGGTGCATGCCAGCGAGGCCGCGGTACAGTTGGGCATCATCACCCCGACGTATTGGCAGTCCGGGGCGACCAGCGCGCGGATTTTCCGGCTCAGGATCGCGGAGGCGGCGCAGAACTGGAAACAGTTCATCTTCTTTCCGCCGTAGTCGCAGACGACCGTGAAGAACGGTTTGCGTTTCGCGTGGCGCGCAATCTGATAATGGAGCGGGCGCTCCGACTTCCGGGGAACCATTTCCGTATCGGCGGCGAGTTCGGAAATTTTCTGGCGCAGCTCGAAAGCCGTGGTTCCTTCCGGAACCGGGTCGCCGAAAGTGACGGTTACCGGGTGCGGAATCTCCTGCGGAATGCGGAATTTCAGTTTGCCGTAATAATAGCTGAAGATACTGCCCCAGATCATCCCGATCCGGACCGGAATCATCGGCACCTTGACGTCGTCCGGGAGCATGGTGCTGTAGCCGGAGGTGAATTCGTCCATGAGCCCGTTGCGGGTGATTTTTCCTTCCGGGAACACGCAGACGATTTCTCCGGCGCGGAGAGCCTCCCTGACGTTCTCGATCATGCCGCCCATGCTCTTGATGCGGTTTCCGCGCGGGACCTCGATGAACCCGAGGAACCGGGCGAAGGGATTCAGCAGGGGGATCCGGTAGTAATCCTCGTGCATCAGGAAGCGGATGCGTCTGGAAGTGCATGCGCTGATCATGAAGCCGTCCACGAAGGAAGCATGGTTGGAGACCAGCAGGACCGGCCCGTGGTCCGGAATCTTTTCCGAGCCGATGATTTTCAGGCGGAAGAGGGAGTGGGTCAGGATCAGGATGAAGGCGTGCATCGGCAGGTCCGGCAGGATCAGCATGGCCAGCAGGGTGCCGCCGA
>CAZORN010000442.1:0-2238 GCA_964581935.1 uncultured Victivallales bacterium | reverse complement strand
TTCATGTCGAGCCATCTCCTGGCCGACTTCCGGGACTCGCCCGCTCTCTACCGCAAGAAAATCCTCGGAGAGATCGAGGAAAACGAATCCGCCGCTTTCACGCTCGGCCGCGCCGCGCACTGCCTGATTCTCGAAGGGCGTCACGCCTTCGACCGCGATTACATTGTTGCGGACGGCCCGGTCAATCCGAAAACCGGCGAACCGTTCGGCTTGAAGACCAAAGCCTATTTGGAATGGGCGGCGGCGCAGGACCGGGAGGTCGTGTCCGGCAAGGACTACAACTTCATCCTGAAACTTCAGATCGGCGTATGGCTTCATCCGGCGGCATCCGAATTGCTTTCCGAGGGGGTTGCCGAGGGGGTCGTCCGCAACGAATATTGCACCGTTCCCTGCCAGATCCGCATGGACTGGTACAATCCGAAGCTCGGACTGGTCGATCTCAAGACCTGCGATTCGCTCCGCTGGTTCGAGTCCGACTGCCGCCGCTACGGATACATCTTTCAGCTGGCGTTCTACCGTGCCGTCATTCGCAAGGCGACCGGAATGGATGTTCCCGTCCACATCATTGCCGTTGAAAAGCATGATCCGTTTTCGGCGGGCGTGTGGAAGCTCACCGGCGAGGTGCTGGACTTGGCGGAACTCTCCAACAAGGCCGCGCTCGAACGTTTCCGAGCATGCTGCGCCGCCGGCGTCTGGCCGACCGGCTATGAAGACATCCGTATCATCGACTCTCTCTGACACATAAAAAACAACTGAATTCAAACGCAAAGGAAAATCATCATGAACAAGATTCACAGCGAAATCGTCGTCATCTCCCCGGAAGAAGCGCAGGAAATCCTTCGCACGAAAAACAAAGTCAACCGCCCGCTGGACAAATGGCAGATATCCCGTTATGCCGCATCGATCAAGGCCGGAGAATGGCGTGTCAATGGCCAAGGCATCATCTTTGCCCCGGACGGGACCCTGCTTGACGGGCAGAATCGTCTGGCGGCCATCGTTGAAGCGAAAACCGCCGTATCGACTTATGTTACGTACAACATTCCGGAAGACACCAGACCGACGATGGACAGCGGAAAAAAACGTACGGCCGCCCATGTCCTGTATTTCATGGGGTATAAAAATGCCCAAGTCATGGCTCCGATTGTTCGCCTCGCCTACGTTTACGACATTCTCGACCGGACAATGAATCTGAACGGGAAGGCCCGCACGGTTAATACCGACATCATTGTTCGTCATGCCGGTTATCTGACCCCGGATATTGTCGATTCCACGACGATTGCGGCGGGAGGACGCCATCACCTGAAGCCTTCCGTCATCGGATTCTGCCATCTGCTCTTCGCCCGGAAGAATAAAGCGCTCGCCGACGAATTCATTCATCAGCTCAAGACCGGTGAGAATCTCACGGAGGCGCATCCTGTGTTGACGCTGTTCAATAAACTCATACTCTCCTATACTCGCGGGAATTTGAGCGTCCGGGAGCAGATCGCGCTTTATATCAAGGCGTGGAACGCCTATGTCGCGGAAGAGACGCTCCCGGAACTTTCCTGGAATGCCAGAACCGAAGCGTTCCCGACGGTGATGTGATGGAAAACAAGTATCTCATGATGCACATACTCGATGTGCATACGGAAGCCCCGTTTTGCGATCTGTTCAAAATCACGCCGACTGTTCTTGCCGCGATAACCGAGGATATGAAAAAAAATGGTTTCGACAAGGCGCATCCCCTCGTTCTTTGGGGCGGCCACAATGGAATTGTTGTGGACGGACACACGCGGCTTCAAGCCGCAAAGGATGCCGGAGTTCTGGATGTCGCTGTCATCGCGAGGGATTTTGAGTCTGAACTGGAAGCGCTGGAGTATGCCATCGCCGCCCAGAGGAACCGCAGAAATCTCACCAATGGAGAAATGATGGTCTGCCTTGATGCATTGGACAAGCGTATGGCTGTCGGAAGACCGCAAAAAACTACTTCAAATGAAGTAATTTTCGGACGTTCCTCGCGGAAGACCGCCGATCTTCTCGGAACTTCGCCAACAAAGGTGGAAAAACTGCGCACTATCAATGCCCACGCGGCTCATCCGATCAAAGAATCCCTGGCGACGGGCGGCATTTCCGTCAACAAGGCCTACAACGAAACGATGAAGCAGCGACGGGCGGAAGAAAAGCATCTGCCGGAATTCAAACCGGAAGAGGTGAAGCGCGTTCGCCTTGAAAACCTTGAAACCAGCATTGAACGGATTG
>CAZORN010000441.1:0-2246 GCA_964581935.1 uncultured Victivallales bacterium | reverse complement strand
CCACGGCAAAATCCGCGGCGGCCGCCCCGGCGGCCAGCATGGCGTTGGCCACGAGCTCCCGCTCGGGCGTCAGTTCGACCGGTTCCACGCAGACATTGCCGTCCTGAAGAAACAGATGAACCTCCGGCATACGGATCAGCAAGGCGCCGTTGCGGAGGCGGTAATCGCGGAAGCGTTCCAGCGCGGAGTGCATTTCGGAAAGCGGACTTTGCGCCATGCGATCCCGTGCGCTTTCATAGGTCAGACGTTCCACTTTGACCATGCTCAGGAGTAGTTTTTCCAGCACGGGTCGCCCGTCGTCTCCAATCCGGATTCCGAAGCTGAGAGCGGGATTCGTTTCCTGAAGTCCGAGCCCGAAACGCTCCGTCGCGGAAAGAGGAAGCATGTGGACCGTTTTCTCCGGCAGATAAAGATTTTCGCCGGCGTGGGCGGCAAAAAGATCGGCCTCGCTTCCGGGCGTGACCACGGAAGCCGGGTCCGCCACATGCACCCAGAGAAGTCCATCCGCAAACCCGATGGCATCGTCGGGATCGCCGCTGAACGAATTGTCGATGGCAAGCGAGACCATCCCGGTGAGGTCGGTCCGCTCTTCGGCGGGCTGTCCGGAAAGTTCGATGGAAGGATTTTCCATATCCATTCCGGCCCGGACGGGAAACGGATTTTCCAGCAGGGTCCAGATGCCGAGGCGAAGCAGCAGCTGATGGGCCTTTTCGGGCGTCGGTTCAATGTCGAGATCGCGAAGGATGCGGCATCCCTGACTCTTTCCGCGCGCCAATTCTTCAACCTCGCAAAGGGACGGACGGTCTTCCGGCAGAAGAGCATTGCCGCGGATCCGTTCCAGAAGGGCGTTATAACGCTCCCGGCCCTCGGTCTTCCCGCGAATGGCCTGGAGCGCGGCATCGATTTCCGCCTTCGGACGAGCTTTCACACCGTCTGCAACGGATCCGGTGAACCAGAGTCCTTCCTTGAGAAGAAGATACGCGGCCCAGTATGCCGAAGGCGTGGAAGCGGAATAGAGGAGCTCGGCAAATTCGCGGAAAGGAAGGTTTTCCTCTCCGATCAGTTCCAGGAATTCCGGAAGATCGGGGGGCTCCGGCGAAGGCGGCGGCAGCTGCTGAACCGGTCCGGGATGAATCCATTCCACATCTTTCGGACGGACCGATTTCGTGCCCCCTCCTTCCGTGCGGATCTCGATTTTATCTCCGGAAACAGAAACGACCGTCGCGCTTTTTCCATGATAGCAGAGCAAAGCGCCGTTTTGAGATGAAGCCATTATTGAATTCCTTGATTGATTCCTGAAAAACGGAAGGTACATCCTCATTCCATTCTTTTCAAGAATCTTTTATAAAATCAAAAATAAAAGTTTCGTGTGAAATCTTCTATTTCTGCTTGAAATCCGTTGAAAATGAGGCATAATTGTCAATAGATCCTGAGTCTCAGGAATAATGAATTCGGAAAGGAAAATACCTCATGGTAAAAACGTTTGTTCTGGACACCAATGTTCTCCTCCACAGCGCTCAGGCGCTCGAGGCGTTTGAAGACAACCGCGTAGTCATCCCGATGACCGTGATAGAAGAGCTCGACAAATTCAAGAAGAACCAGGATGAACTCGGACGCAACAGCCGACAGGTGATCCGGAAATTGGATCAGTACCGCAAAAAAGGACGTCTCGCCGCAGGAGTGCCGCTGGATAACGCGATCGGAAGAAAACCCGCAGGAATCATTCAGGTGATCACCGGCGACGACTTCAAAGGAATGCCGGAAAGCATGGACATGAATGTTCCGGACAACCGCATCATCCGGGTCGCCGCCATGCTGAACGCCGAAAAGAAACCCGGGGAAGTGGTCCGCCTGATTTCCAAAGACCTCAACCTCCGGCTCCGCGCCGACGCGCTCGGCATTGAAGTGGATGATTTCGAACGCCAGAAAGTAAGCTACGAATCATTGTACGGCGGGTATCTTGAAATCACCGTTCCCGATCTGGACACCTTCTTCATGGAGCGCGTCATGGCGGTTCCGGAAGGCCTGGAACTCTTCCCGAACCAGTTCGTTCTCCTGAAGGCCGAAGGGACCAACAAGACCGGCCTCGGCTTCTACCGCAACGGAAAAATCCTTCAGGCGCCCCCCCTCCCCGAAGACAAAGTCTGGAACATCCGTCCCCGCAGCAAGGAACAGCGCATGGCCCTCATGCTCCTCATGGACCCCGCCGTCCAGGTGGTCACGCTGGTGGGACAGGCCGGAACCGG
>CAZORN010000440.1:0-2253 GCA_964581935.1 uncultured Victivallales bacterium | reverse complement strand
GGAAGGTCTGGACAAACTGGTTGAAGGTGAAGTCCTGAACGGTGGAGAGCTTGGTGACGCCTGGAATGAGACGCTGGTCGTTGATTTTTTTCTGGGACTGGGTCAGATACACGTGAGCCATGGAGGCGCTCATGGTTCTTTGAAGCCCGAGCGCCGCGCCCAGAATGGAGTAGCCGGTATAATATGTCAGTTCCTCGACTGTCTCGGTCTGGACGTCCGCGATGAATTTCTTGAAAGCCGTCTCCATTTCCGCCTTGGAAATATTTTTCTCCTTCTGAAGGCTCTCCAGAAGTTTCGGAACCAGAGTTTCAGCGGTCTTGACTTTTTCCTTTTCATCGTTGAAGAGTGTACTGAATTTTTCGTAAAGTTCGTCTTCCGAGGATTTTATGGTGGCGGCGAAGGCGATGAGCGCTTTGCGGTAAGGTTTCCCGAAAATTCTCTGGAGGGCGGTTGTTTTCAGCTTGAGCTTTTCCGTGTCCGCATGAATCATTTCCACATTCTGTTCGACGGGTTTGTTGCCGGACTTGTAGGCGGCGGCGCTTTCCTCCGAATTTTTCTGCGCTTCTTCGTTTGCGGTCATGACTTCGCTCTGTTTCGTGAAGTCCATATAGATCAGATATATGGAGGCAATGAGCGTCAAAGAACAGACAATGACGAAAATTATATTTTTCTTCAACAGGTTCATCTGGAAAAAAGTCCTTACTTTTTAATCGGGTCCACCAGCTTCAGTGTCAGTTTGAAAGTCGCTACATTGAAGGCGCCATCCATGAAAACGCCGTCCTGAAGGGTATCAATCACATCCGTGTTTTTGTTGAAAACAAAGAACTTTGAATTGCTGAGTCTGCGGGTGAATCTTTCGCTGAAGTCATTATTGACCACCAGTCCGTGTCCTTCCAGATAAACGGAGACGTAATCCACCGGAGCGGCCGGTGCGGGTGCGCCTCCGCCAAATCCGGCGAAGAGGGAATCCTGAGCGGCAGGCTGCGGGGGAGCGTTTCTTCCACCCCGGGTGGAATCTGCGCCTTTTTTCTGTCCGCTCTGCGTGGAAAGTTCAAATCGGGTAAGCCAGACATCGTCCGGAAGGATGGCCTGCACCTGGTTGAGGAGGTTCGGCCAGAGTTTTCGCTCACTGAGGATTTTGGAAGCCTCCTCGTATTCCGATTTTGCCGAACTGAACTCACTTTCGGCGTTCCGGAGCTTGGAAACAACGTTTTTGGTTTTCTGGAGGAATTCCTGTGCGACTTTCTTCTTGGCGTTGGCGATTTCGAGCTGTTTGGAAAAACCGAAGAAGGTGACCAGGAGACAAAGCAGAAGACATGCGGCGGAAGCGTAGAAGAAAGGAATTTTTCCTTTGAATTCGAGGTAGCGCTGAAGGGACTGGGGAACGAGGGAGATTTCCACGGGGCAGGTCATGAGATGGCGGAGAGCCAATCCGATCGGTTCGGAGAACATGTGGGCGATGTCGGCCAGTTTTTCCTTGTCGATGTCGGGGCTGATGGCGATGTTCTTGAACGGATTGAAATATTCTACCGGGATGCGGAGTTTTTCCGAGAAGAAACGGGGAGTGAACCCCATGACGGAACTTCCGCCGGAAAGATACAGTTTCTCAGGTTTGCGCCCCTTCTGCTGAGAACGGTAGATATTGATGGATCGGCTGATTTCGCCGTGGAGACGCGTCATGACGTTCCGGACGATCTTCGAGACGGTTGCCGCGACTTCGGAATCCGGCTCCTCGTAAGCGCCGCCGAGGGCGACGAAGCCGTGGCGTCTCTTCATTTCTTCGGCTTCCTCGTAGGAGATTCCGAATTCCTTGCTGATCTGGAGAGTGATGGCGTGTCCGGCGATCGGGATGATACGGACAAAGAAGCGTCCGTTGTCCACGAAGAGGAGGGAGGAACAGCGGTCGCCGATATTGAGGATCAGTTCGCAGTTGTCGTCGCCGATCCCATTCAGCCGGGCGGCGTTGTAACAGGCCGTGGGAGCCACTTCAATGAGGGAAATCTGCTTGCCGAAGGATTCGATCAGGGAGGTGATGCGTTCGATTTCTTCGCTTTTGACGATCACGAACATGGCTTCGATTTCCCCATTGTCGTCGGCGACGTTCAGTAGCTGCGAGTCCCAAACGACTTCGTGCATTTCAAAGGGGATGGCGCTTTTCGCCTCGAATTCGATGATCTGCTTGATCTTCTTTTCGTCATTGACCATGGACGGCACTTTGACGAAACGGATATAGGCGTTGTGTCCGGAAAGAGA
>CAZORN010000439.1:0-2264 GCA_964581935.1 uncultured Victivallales bacterium | reverse complement strand
GAAACCAAACTCAAATACTTTGAAATGCTGTGCCGGGTCGGCTTCAAGGAGATCGAAGTCGCCTACCCCGCGGCCTCTTCGGAGGAGTTTGAATTCGTACGGCGTCTGATCACGGAAAACCGGATCCCGGACGATGTGCGGATCGTCGTCTTCACGGCCGCCCGCAAGGATCTGATCGACAAGACTATGGCTTCGATCGAAGGGGTCCGGCAGGCGATGGTCCACTGTTACATCGCGGGCAGCGAACTGCACCGTGAATTCGTGTTCGGCAAGACGCATGAAGAACTCATCCGGATTGCCGCAGACGGCACTCGCATGATTGCCGACGCCATCGGATCGCGCGGCTTGCGCGGGGCGGTCAACTACGAATTCTCGCCCGAGGAATTTTCCGACAGCAACATCGATTTCATGGTCGAACTCTGCGAGGCGGTCCGCAAGGAATGGCGTCCGATCGGCAAAGGGGACTTCATCCTGAATCTGCCCTCGACCGTCGAACGGCGCGCGCCCAACGAGTATGCCGACAAGATCGAGTATTTCTGCCGGAAATACAGCGGCATGGCCGATACCGTCATCAGCGTCCACACGCACAACGATCAGGGATGCGGCATCGCCGCGGCGGAACTGGCCGTGCTGGCCGGAGCCGAACGGATCGAGGGCACTCTGTCCGGACATGGCGAACGCACCGGCAATATGGACCTGATTACCTTCGCCCTGAATTTGAAGTCGCGCGGAGTCGAGACCGGGCTGGACTTCTCGCATCTGCCGGAAATCACGAACTTCATCGAAGGGGTGTCCGGGATCAAGCTCAGCCCGCGCACTCCCTACGCCGGGGAACTGGTTTTCACCGCTTTTTCCGGCACCCATCAGGACGCGATCCGCAAGGGGATGGCGCGCCGGCAGGAAATCAGCGAGTATTTCCGGCAGGGCTGGAAGATGCCGTATCTCCATCTGGACCCCGCCGACATCGGGCGCAGCTACGAGGGGCTGATAAGGATCAACAGCCAGTCCGGCAAAGGAGGAGTCGCGTACGTCCTCGAAAGCGTCTACGGCATCAGCGTGCCGAAAGGGATGCAGCCGTTCGTGGCAAAGGCCGTTCAAAATGAGGCGGAAAGAACCGGAAAAGAAGTAACCGCTCAGGAAATCTTCCGGATCTTTCAGGAGAAGATCGTTTCGCCGCCATCCCCGGCCTTTGAACTGCTCCATTTCCGGATGCACCGTCCGGCCTCCCCCGATGAGAAAACGGCGGAAGTCGAGATTGAAATGAAGATCGACGGAAAGGGTTGCCGCGTCTCCGGCATTGGAAGAGGCCCCATCGAGGCCGCCGTGATTGCGTTCCGGCAATCCCCGGACATCCCGGAGATCCAGGTGGAGGATTATCGCGAGCACGCGCTCGGGAGCGGAGCCGACGCCCGCGCCATCGCGTTCATCGTAACCCGGACCGGAGGCAAAGACGTCTATGGCACGGGCATCGACGAGAGCATCAACATGGCCGCGATCCGCGCGCTGGTCAACGCCCTGAACCACAGCCGTGAGTGAGTCCGGATCCTTACGCCGAAACCATAAAACCCTCCCGAATCCGGGATTGAGAAAATCCGGTTCCGGGAGGGTTTATTCCGTTTGCAAATAAGTTCAGAAGGAGACCAGTGACTGGACGTTCACGGGCAGGCGGTTGAAGCATTCCACCTGGCGACCCGATTTTCCGAGCGTGTTCTCGATCACGAGATAGTCGAAGCCAGGAATCACCACGTCGTTCCAGTGGTTGCCGATCCCGCGCAGCGCGACGTCCAGCATCGTGACGACACGATTTCCGAGCGGATTTTTCGAGTCCAGCGTGATCGCCCCGAAGAACTCCTGACACTCCGTATAACCGGAGTTGTGGGTGCCCGTATAAGGCTTGAGCATTTCGAGACGGATCTTCTTTCCGATCCGTCTCGAAACCTCCTCCGAACGGGCGGCGAAGAAATCGACCAGCGCCTGTTCCTGGGTCCATGCGGGCGAGTTCTCCTCGGCGATCTTCACATAGGCGTTATACCCCGTAAGGTAGGCGTCCTCGAGCATCTTGAACCAGTAGTTCTGCTCCTCCGTGAGTGCGGCGGGCGACGACGCGGCAATCACGGAGCGGCGGATGCACGCATTCAGGCCGTCGCGTTTCGTGCCGACGCCGAGATGCACCCAGTCGCCCAGCGTGATTTCGCGGTTGAGGGCCTTTCCGATCAGGGAGCGGTTCGCCTCGTTCGCCCCGACCATGATGTCGAAACCGAGTT
>CAZORN010000438.1:0-2269 GCA_964581935.1 uncultured Victivallales bacterium | reverse complement strand
AATGGGGTGGATGACGGGACTTGAACCCGCGACCTCCTGGGCCACAACCAGGCGCTCTAACCAACTGAGCTACAACCACCATGAAAAACAGGTCACTAATATACCCCGGTTTGACCGAATTTCAAGCTGTCGCAGGATAAATATTCAAAAACTTCCGGGGAAAAGTTCGTCGTCAACCGTAATTTTCACAATGGCTTCTTTCGCATTCCGATATGCCTGCCGGGAAAAGAAAAATCCCCGGGAAAGCATCGGCTCTCCGCGGGGATGGGATTCAAATGAACGGGAACGGTTATTTCCCGCAGCACTTCTTGTATTTCTTTCCCGAACCGCAGGGACAGACGTCATTGCGTCCGACTCTCGGGACATCGCGTTTGAAGGAGATGTTGATCTCGGGAAGTTCCTCCGCGGGCTGCTGTCCGCCGGACGGAAGGGCCTTCGCGGGTTCCTGCCGGGGAGAGTCCGCGAACTGGTCGAGAGACTCGTGGACGGCGGTCATGGGCATGGATGCGAACATCTGTTCAAACGCTTGAATCGAGGTGGCCGAACGGAACATGTTCGTGAGGATCTCCTGATCGATGTCCTGCATGAGGATATCGAACATCTTGAAGGCTTCCTGCTTGTATTCGACGAGAGGATCCTTCTGAGCATAAGCCCGGAGGCCGATGCTGGAGCGGAGATTGTCCATTGCGTAGAGGTGGTCCTGCCAGAGGCGGTCGACGGCGCTGAGGATCAGGTGGCGTTCGAGCCAGACCAGACCTTCGGGGTCTTCGACGGATTCCTTGAGGGCATACATTTCCTTGACCCGCGCGACAATGGCGTCGCAGATGGCGTCGACATCGGGATCGCCGTTGGATTTGAACTTGAAGACGGCCTTATCGTCGAAGCCGATGGGGAAGGTCATGTTGAGCCACGCCATCAGGGAGTCGCGGTTGATGCCGGCATTGACGGAGGAATCCTTGTTGGCGGCAGAAACCGCATCCTGGACATGACGGAAGATGGCGGTGTCCACGATGGTGAAAATCTCTTCGCGGCAGTTGTCGTTGTAGAGGGTTTCCTTGCGGAAGCCGTAGATGACTTCGCGCTGCTTGTTCATCACGTCGTCATACTCCAGCGTGCGTTTGCGGATGGAGAAGTGATGCTGTTCGACGCGGCGCTGGGCGGTTTCGATGGACTTGGTCAGCCAGGGATGCTGGAGTTCCTCGCCCTCTTCGAGGCCGAAGCGTTCCATGATGCGGACGATGCGGTCGGAACCGAAAAGGCGCATGAGGTTGTCTTCGAGAGAGACATAGAAACGCGAGGCGCCGGGGTCGCCCTGACGCGCGGAACGTCCGCGCAACTGGCGGTCGATGCGGCGCGAGTCATGGCGGGAACTGCCGATGACGTAGAGGCCGCCGAGGTCGGCGACGCCCTCCCCGAGCTTGATGTCGGTTCCGCGTCCGGCCATGTTGGTGGCGACGGTGACGGCGCATTTCTGTCCGGCGCGGGCCACGATGTCGGATTCCATGGCATGGTTTTTGGCGTTCAGGACGTTGTGCGGGATCTTGCGGAGTTTGAGCATGCGGCTGAGCAATTCGGAGTCTTCGACGGAGATCGTGCCCAGCAGGACGGGCTGTCCGCGCTTGTAGGCTTCCTCCGTCTCATTGATGATCGCGTTGAATTTTTCGCGTTTGGTCTTGTAGACGCAGTCGTTGTGGTCGAAACGGCAGCAGGGCCTGTTCGTGGGAATGACCACGACGTCAAGTTTATAGATCTGATGGAACTCGTTCGCCTCGGTTTCGGCGGTACCGGTCATGCCGGCGAGCTTCTCATACATGCGGAAGTAGTTCTGGATCGTGATCGTGGCGAGGGTCTGGGTTTCCTTCTCGATCTCGACGTTTTCCTTGGCTTCGAGAGCCTGATGGAGACCGTCGCTGAAACGGCGTCCGGGAAGGATTCGGCCGGTGTGTTCGTCAACGATCAGGACCTTGTTTTCAGCCACGACGTAATGGACGTCCTTCTCGAAGAGGCAATAGGCGCGTAGGAGCTGGGAAAGGTTCTGGAGGCGTTCGCTCTTTTCGGCGAAATCCTGCTGGAAAGCCTGTTTTTTCTCGGCTTTTTCGCGAGGGGATAGGCCTTCGGCGGTATCGATGGCATGAATGGATTCGAGGAGGTCGGGAAGCACGAAGGCGTTGGGATCGTCGGGAGAGACCGCGATACGGCCTTTCTCGGTCAGGTCGGCCTCATGGTGCTTTTCGTCCATGGCGAAGAAAAGGTCCGCCTGGACTTCCTG
>CAZORN010000437.1:0-2277 GCA_964581935.1 uncultured Victivallales bacterium | reverse complement strand
CCAAAATGCAGATGCCGCTACTCACATCTCTTTTATCATACCATCTCCTTATATGTCATTCCGTCTGATTTCTTACAGGTCGAGCGTATGGTTGAAATATTTGTTGCCGGTCAGTGCCGCATTCTGCAGACGCATCTTGGCATCGCGTTCGTTGGTGACATGGCCGTCGGACCAGGCGATGTTGGCCCCTTTGCTGTGTCGGTCATGGATAATGATATTGGAGGTGGAAATGTAGTCCGCGCCGATCAGGAAGGTGCCGGCCAGGGAGGTTGGATTGATGCTGTCTGCCGTCATGATCTTGCTCGAAGGACGTTTCACCTGCGGAAGTTTTGCGGTGGGCAGAAGCGTTCCGGTCGTCGAAGACCACCGTCCGTAGTTGCTGCCCAGAAACAGATAGTTGTAACCGTAAGTGATATACTGATAACGGTAGGCGTCGGCCGGACGGCTGGCACAGGAGTTGGTGTCGCCGACCCGTGAATGGGCATAGGTGATGTAATTCCCCGAAGTCGGGCAGAAGTAGACTTTGTTGTTGCCTATATAGCGGTCCTTCGAAAGTCCGTAGCCCCAGTTCCAGGTCCCGTCCTGATAGGGAGGAAAATATTCGCGGCTGTCCGAAACATAACCCATCATGGACAATCCGATCTGTTTCTGGTTGTTCATGCATGCGGTGCCGTAAGCGATGTCGCGCGCCCGACTCAGCGCCGGCAGCAGAAGTGCCGCCAGAATGGCGATAATCGAAATTACAACCAGAAGTTCGATCAATGTAAAACCGTGTCTTTTCATTTTTTCTCCTTGCGTTGCCGCCGCTATGTTTTTATATGGAATACAAACCGTATCTGTCGTCATCGTTCCGGATTCAAGACGGGGAACAGGGCCGGAGACTTTCCGGATGCCCTTCCGCATGGCGGATGCCTTCAGTTCATTGCTCATTTCGTTTCCAAGACATTCAGGTTGAAGTTCATCTTGAGGTCCTTCTCCAGAGTCGCGAAGGTATTCATGCTGTAGAGGCGTTCGATCTTTTCCGCCGGACACCCGCAGCTGGCTCCGCACCGGAGGATCGGCTGGACGACGAAACCAGCGGGCGGAACGTGCAATTCGTGCGCAGCAATGCGCTGGAGAAGAAGATCGACCCCCAGCTTTCCCTGCGGGCGGATAGGCTGGATGACGGTCGTCAGAGTGACCGGACAGAAATCGACAAAGGAATAGCCGTCGCATCCGACCAGCGCCATTTCATCAGGGACGCGGACTCCATGGTCAGACAAAGCCTTGAGGGTTTTTGCCGCAACATAATCGTTCGAACAGAAAAGAGCGGTGATCTTCAAGCCGCGCAGAAGCTTCAATAGTCTTTCGAACGAACCCTCGAGTTTCTGAAGCTCAATCACCCAGTCCGGGTCCGGTTTGACGCCCGTCTCTTCCAACGCTTTCCGCCAGCCGTGCAGACGCGGGGAATCACAGGGAAGCACGGTCAGGAATCCGATGCGGCGGTGACCGTGTTCCAGAAGATGGCGGCAGCCCAGATACCCGGTCGCCTGATAATCCACGGTCACATCGGGGGCCGGATTGTAGTGCGAACAGAATACGTAGGGGACCCTCTGGTTCTGTTCCAGTATTTTCTGATTGTTGGAATTGAAAATCATGACGCCGTCCACCCCGCGCGATTCGAACTCCCGCAGCGCCATCGGAAATTGCGTCTCCATGCTCGGATAGAAACCGGTGATGACGTTGTATCCGCGCGACATCAGAATATCGGTGGTCTCGGCGATCAGCTGTCCGAGAAGCTGGCTGCGGAGATCCCCGAGCATCCCGATGGTCCGGGTCGATTTTCCGCTCAGGGTGACCGCGGCGGCGTTGGGCACATAATTGAGCTCTTCCGACAGCTGAAGGATGCGCTTCCGTGTCGTCTCGGAAACCCGGCTGCCGCCTTTGTTGTTCAGCGCCGCCGAGACCGCCTGCTGCGATACTCCTGCCAGCCGGGCAATATCTTTCATGGTAACCGACATCCCGCGCGTTCCTTTCCCATGGGGATTCACGAAGTTTGATTGTGCGAACAATCATAATTATAAACCATCCTTCTGAAAAAACAATCCCCATGAAGAAAAAAAACGGAATTTTTCTGGAATTCGCATTCAATCCATACGGGAACAGCGGATATGTCCGACGTTTCAACGGGACGGATCCGGAAGAAAAACGGAAACAGAGGATGAAAGAAAAAAAGGGGAAAGTGGTGGCGGCTACCGGACTCGAACCAGTGACCTGTGGATTATGATTCCATCGCTC
>CAZORN010000436.1:0-2307 GCA_964581935.1 uncultured Victivallales bacterium | reverse complement strand
CTGTTCCTTCTCCAGCTGTTTCGGAAGCAGGCGGTCCATGAATTCCGCGACGGAAACCTTGAGTCCCCGGCAGCAGAGAGCCCAGGCGGCTTCCAGGCCGAGCAGTCCGCCGCCGATGACCAGCGCATCACGGGCCTGTCCCGCCTTTTCCATAATCCGGCGGGCGTCCGCGAGGGTCCGGAGCGAGAGCGCGTCCACCGTGTCCAACCCCTTGACAGGAGGAACGTATGCCCGCGCGCCGGTTGCAAAAATCAGGATGTCATACGGAAAGGCCCCTGTCCCGGACACGGTCACCTGTTTGTTTGCGCGGTCTACGCGTTCCACGGTTACGCCGAAGTGCGTTGTCAGTCCCAGGGACCGGAAGGCGGATTCGGGGGTGAGGACGAGCTTTTCCTCCGGGAGGGTTCCCGCGACGAATTCCGGCAGGCGTATTTTTGCATACAGCCCGCCTGTTTCCTCATCGAAAATAGTGATGTCCGTATCAGGCAAATTCTGTTTTACGGTTTTGGCCGCGGTAAATCCGGCCTGACCGGCGCCCAGAATGATGACTTTTTTCATGAATGCTCCCTGTGGTCGCGTACAACAATAAAAGCATTGAAAATATAGGACGTTTCTTCTGTACATCAAGTTCAAATCATAAAAAAGTCGAAAAATCGGAACGCTCTGCCGATCACGGTTTTTCCGCGGCGGAAGTCAGGGAACTGGGTTGATGGTGATTCTTTTTACCGCATGAATTATTTTCTCAGATATCGTGAGGGCTTTGTTTGAAAAACTTAAAAAAAATATTTTTTTTCTTGTCTTTTCCCTGAACTGGGATTATGTTACGGGCTTAAGGAAGGAATATTAGTTGTTTTTAAGAACATAAATATAATGAAAAGCAAGGGGTTTTGAAAACAATGTCAAATGAAAGCAGCAATCTCACCTCAGTGATGGAACGGTATTCGCTTTCCGTTAAGCTTGCCGGAATTTCCTGCGCGGTTTCCGCCGCATTGTCCATTCTGGTCCTTCTTGCCGGACCGGTTTATGAATGGAGCGGATTTGTTACATTCTCCCTGACGGCCATTCCGTTCGTTCTGGCGTTTGTCTTTTCCGTGATGGCATTGATCCATTCGAAATTCTCCGAAAGCGCGGTGCGCGACGAAGAGGAGAAAATTCTGCTTCAGAAGCGCAAGGAGTCCAAAACCTCCCTGCTGGATGTCTCAGAAGACGTCCGCTTCACAGCCGGCCGGACTCTCCTGAACTTTGAAAAATACATTCCTTCGACGGTTGCGATTCTCTGCGCCCTCCTGATGGCGGCGGTGCTTGTGTTTTTCTGGCGGACCTATATCTTCCGTCCGGAAACGCTCCCGGTCCTGGGGACGGGACTTCCGAAACAGCCGATCCTGCTGGCGTTTACCAGCGTCCTGTGCGCGGCGGTCAGCGTGTCCCTCGGAATTTTCCTTGCCGGACAGTCTCACGTGTTCGAGTTCCGCTGGCTCCGCCCGGTCGGCGCATGGCTGATGGCGGGCGCCGTGCTGATGCTTTTCACGGTCTGCTCCTCCATTTTCACCGAACTGAAACTCCCCCACTGGAACGCCCTTTTCGCCAAGGTGTCGTTTTTCGCCTTGGCCATCCTTTGCGTGGAGCTTTTCACCAACTTCATCAGTGAATTCTATCGTCCGCGCAATCAGATGGAGGACCGCCCGGTATACGAAAGCCGTTTCCTCTCCTTCTTTACGGAACCAGGCGGCGTGATGCGGAACATCGCGGACTCCCTGGACTATCAGTTCGGCTTCAAAGTCTCGCGGACATGGATCTACGGATTCATGGAAAAATCGATTCTTCCGGCAATCCTCCTGTGGTTGTTCCTGTTCTGGATTTTCACCTCTCTGTGCGAGGTGGCGCCCGGTGAGCTCGGCGTCCGCGAACGTTTCGGCTCCGCTCCTAAAAATGCTCCGGTCCTTACCTCCGGCGTATATCTGAAAATGCCGTGGCCGTTTGAACGGATCGTGAGGGTTCCCATCAATGTCATTTATCAGGTGGATGTCGGCGGCGAGCTCCAGAATGAAGGCAAAACCATGAAGCCTGCGGTGGTCCTCTGGACGACCGAGCACGGCGGTGCGGACGGCTATCTGGTCGCCAACGATCAGGGAGGAACCGAGGTTTCCAACGCCGTTTCCATTCTGACCACCATCCTTCCTATCTCTTATAAGGTCAAGCCGTCCGAGATTCACAACTACGCTTTCCGGTTCAAGGACATTCCGAAGATCCTGAAAACCATCGGCGAGCAGGAATCCACCCGCTACTTCGCCAGCACCGACTTTATCC
>CAZORN010000435.1:0-2311 GCA_964581935.1 uncultured Victivallales bacterium | reverse complement strand
GCGGGGGCGCAACTCGCCTTTTTTGCCGGTCTTGTCGAGCTGGATGGTGGTGCAGCCCTTCTCACGCAGAAGCTCCAGAATGTTGTCGCGTCCGACAAAGTGTCCGGCGCCGACCAGAATGAAAACCGTCTGTTTCTTTTTCATCAGGTCATAAATCAGTCCGGTCATACGCTTGTTGCGGTCCGCAAAGAGTTTCTGGTAGAATTCCGGATGCTTGAAGGCGAGCTCATTGTTGAGCATGGAAAGCGCCTGCGGATTTCCGGTGGTGATGGACTCCATGATCCGCTCGAGGTCGCGTCCGGCGTTTTTGAAGTCGTTGACGCCTTCCATGAGGACGCGCATGCTGGCGAATTCGGAGATGTTCGACATCGTGCGGAACTGGAGATCGACCGACTCCAGGCTGTAGCCGGGCTTGTCGCCGAGATTCTGGGTGAAGACGGCCTCAAATCCGAAATTCTGCGCCAGCTCCGGGTGCTTCCGCAGATATAGGGACGCCACTTCAATGGTCAGGAGCCACGGACGCATTCTTTCCAGCGATTCCCCGACAAGGGGGGAATTGTTGGTCAGCATGAGATTGTTGACTTTCCTGAAGTTATCCATGCCGACGGCGTCCGAAAGTTTTCTGCCCTGAGGGAATATCCCGTAACGCGTGCAGGAGGCGATCACCTGCTGGGGATCGGGTCTGAAAATTTCAAAGTAGACGGCGGACGAGGCATTGAGCGCCTTGTCGTAAGCGCTGTCCAGCGGATACCATGCGGCCCGTCCGACGTGGACGGAACCGGCCAGAAAAACTTTGCCGGGAAGGTTCGGGGCGGTGGCTTCCCACACGAGCACTTTTTCCGCGGCGGCGGCGAGAAGGGCGGAAACGGACAGCAGGAGAATCAGGAGTTTGCGCAGCATGGAGGATTATTCCTTCCTAAGTTTAAAAGGTGTGCATTTCATAGAGCGTTTTGTAGTAACCGTTCTTTGCGAGCAGTTCCTCGTGGGTTCCGTGCTCGATGAGACGGCTGGCCCGGAGACAGTAAATATAGTCGGCGTTCCTGACGGTGGAGAGACGGTGCGCGATGACGATCGTGGTGCGGTTGCGGCAGAGCCTTTCCATGGACTCCTGGACAAGGGCTTCGGACTGGTTGTCGAGGGAAGAGGTGGCTTCGTCGAAGATCAGGATGGAGGGATTCTTCAGGAAGACGCGCGCGATGGAGATCCGCTGTTTCTGTCCGCCGGAAAGCCGGACGCCGCGTTCGCCGGTGAGCGTGTCGTAGCCGTCCGGGAGGGACTGGACGAAATCATGGATATTGGCATCCTTCGCGGCCTGTATGAGTTCTTCCTCCGAGGCGTCGACGCGCCCGAAAAGGATGTTTTCGCGGATCGTTGTGTCGAAGAGGAAGGGAGTCTGCTGGACGATGCCGATATCCTTGCGGAGTCCGGCAATCGCATAGTCCCGGACGTCGAGGCCGTCGATGCGGAGCGACCCTTTCGTCACATCGTAAAAGCGGGGGATCAGCGCGGCCAGCGTGGTTTTGCCCGCGCCGGACTCCCCGACCAGCGCGACCGTTCTGCCGGGTTCGATCCGCAGGGATATTTCCCGGAGGACTTCATCGGTTCCGTTGTAGCTGAAGGAGACGTTGTCCAGTTCGATTTTTCCACGGAAGGGAGCCGACGGCATTTTCGCACCGGGCGAATCGGCCACTTCGGGCGACACCTGAAGGACTTCGTAGAAGCGTTCGTAGGCGGAAAGCCCCATGTGGAACTGTTCGGCGAACTCCACCAGGCGGAAAAGAGGCATGGTGATGTATTTTGAATACATGAAGAAGGTCATGACCTCGATGACGGTGGCGCGTCCGTAAAGCATCAGGACGATGCCCGCTCCGATGAAGAGCAGCGAGTATCCCTGAATGAAGAACATGATCCCGGAGTGAAAGAGGGCCAGCGTAAGAAAGACTTTTTCCCGGACGAGTCTGTAGCAGGAATTGACGTGCCGGAATTTACCGATCTCCACGGATTCGTTGGTGAAGGCCTTGACCTCGCGGATTCCCTGAATGGAGTTTTCCACCTGGCTGTTGATCTCGGCCACTTCCTTGCGCGCGGCCCGGAAGCCGTTGCGCATCTGTCCCTGGAAGAGAAAGGCCCAGAAGAGGATGAACGGAAGCGGAAGGAGCGTGACGAGGGTCAGGAGCGGATTCAGGTAGAGCATCACTCCGAAGCCGCCGACCAGAAGCAGAAGCGAGGAAAGAATGTCTTCCGGCCCGTGATGGGCGAGTTCCGCGATCATGGTCAGGTCGTTGGTGATGCGGGACATCAGGTGTCCGGT
>CAZORN010000434.1:0-2315 GCA_964581935.1 uncultured Victivallales bacterium | reverse complement strand
AGCTGCCGCGCCGCGGCGGCCACGTTGCCGCCGTTCGCCTTGAGCGACTCCACGATCAGTTCCCGCTCGAACGACTTCACCAGCGTCTTGAAGTCGGCCTTGATGTCCTGATGGATGACCGCCGTCCCCGAAGCCTCGCCGGTCTGGAGGGACGGCGGCAGGTCGTAGCCGTGGATCACGGTGTCTGTGGCGGTCAGGACCGCCCGTTCGATGCAGTTTTCGAGTTCACGGACGTTGCCCGGCCAATGGTAGGACATCAGCATGTTGATGGCGGGCGTGGAAATACGGGCGATATTCTTGCCGTGCATCCGGTTGTATTTGCCGAGGAAATGATCCGCCAGCAGGATGATGTCGCTGGCGCGTTTGTGGAGGCTCGGGAGCTGGATGGGAAACACGTTGAGACGGTAATAAAGGTCTTCGCGGAAACGGCCCTCTTCCATGAGCTTTTCCAGGTCGCGGCTGGTGGCTGCCAGAAGCCGCACATCGACTTTGATTTCCTCGTTGCTGCCGACCCGCGAGATGGTCCTTTCCTGAAGGAAACGCAGCAGTTTCACCTGGACATTGACGCTCAGATCGCCGATTTCGTCCAGGAACAGAGTGCCGCCCTCGGCGGCTTCCACGCGTCCGATGCGGCGTGCGACCGCGCCGGTGAAGGCGCCTTTTTCGTAGCCGAAGAGTTCGCTTTCGATCAGGCTGTCGGGCAGGGCCGCGCAGTTGACCGCGATGAAGGGTTTCGTATTGCGGCTGCTGGACATCTGAATCGCGCGCGCGACCAGTTCCTTGCCGGTGCCCGAGGCGCCGCGGATCAGGACGGTCGCCGTGCTGGCCGCCACCTGCGAGATCATTTTATAGACGGCGCGCATGGCGTTGCAGTTGCCGATGATGTTGGATGGGCGGAGCGTTGCGCCGAGTTCCTCGCGCAGACGCATATTCTCTTCGAGAAGCTGGCGGCGTTCCTCGTGCTGTTCCAGACAGGACGCCACGGCTTCCGCGATGATGTTCGCGACGGTTTCCAGCAGTTTGAGATCCTGTTCCAGTTCGTTTGCCGGAGCGGTTTCGCGGTCGATGCTGAGGGTTCCGATCACGTTGTCGAGATGGATTACCGGAACGCAGACGAATGCGATATGGCTCTTCCGGGGGCGCGCCTGAGTGCGGCCGAGAAATTCCGGTTCCTTGGAAATGTCCGGAATCACGGCGGGGCGTCCGGTCTTGGCGACTTTCCCTGTGATGCCTTCCCCGATCATGTATTTTCCGCGGTTGACCTCGTCCGCCGTCAGCCCGTTGGAGGCTTCGATGAAAAGGGTGTCTCCCTGACGGAGGGTGATCGTTCCGCGGATCAGTCCCATTTCTTTATGGAGAATATTCAGGACTTTGCGGAGGAGTTCCGAAACGTTATGTTCGTGCACAAGAGTATGGCTGATCTGATTCAAGACGGCGATTTCAACACTGCTGCTTCTGTCCGACATGATTATGTTTTTCCGGTCCTTTGGCGAAAATCAGGTTTGGTTTCCATTGAAAAAGGTAATATAGTATGCCGGAAAGATATTTTCAAGATACAAAAATGTAAGTTACGGGAATAACGATTACAATTTTGTATGGAAAATGGATTAAAAAAAGAACCCGATACAGAAAAATGAGGTGAAAAAAGAAATTTTAAAAGTTGGCACGGTAATTGCTTTATTGAAAAAGTGTGAGCGTTAAGTGAACAAGAATAAAACATTTATAAGGAGTTCGTAAATGAACAGTGACAGAAAGAAAGCCATAGCTTCTGTTCTCGCACACGAAGACAGTGCGGAAATAGAGCTCAAGCCTTTTACGGGCGAGATCTATGGCAACGATGTGTTCCACTTTGAGAGAATGAGGGAACGTCTTCCCAAACCCGTCTACCAGAAACTTATGGATACCGTTGCGGAAGGCAAGCCTCTCGATTCCACCATTGCCGACGCCGTTGCGCATGCCATGAAGGAATGGGCCCTCGAAAAAGGAGCCTCCCACTATACGCATTGGTTCCAGCCGCTGACCGGCGCCACCGCTGAAAAGCATGACTCTTTCCTCGATCCCGCCGGCAACGGCCAGGCGATCCTTTCCTTCTCCGGCAAAAACCTGATCGTCAGCGAGCCCGACGCCTCCAGCTTCCCGTCCGGCGGCATCCGCTCCACGTTCGAAGCCCGCGGATATACCGCGTGGGACCCCACCAGCCCCGCTTTCATCAAGCACGGCCGGAACGGCGCCACCCTCTGCATCCCGACCGCTTTCTGCGCCTATACCGGTGAAGCCCTCGACAAAAAGACTCCGCTTCTCCGTTCCATGCAGGC
>CAZORN010000433.1:0-2321 GCA_964581935.1 uncultured Victivallales bacterium | reverse complement strand
AACCGATGCCGCGGTAGACGCAAAAGACTGTTTCTCCATGATGGCCTTCTCTCCCTCCGGCTTCAATATCGCCGGTGCGGAAAGAGCAACCGGGGTCATCTTCACGGGTTCCTGTTTCAGTCCGGACGCTGAAGCCGTCTCCTTGCGGGGGTCGGCTCCAAGATGACGCCGGATCTGTTCGAGAACGGAGGTCTGTTCCTTCAATTTTTTGCTTACCTCCTGAAAACGTCCGTCCAGACTCTTCAGTGAATTGAAGTTGATGACCGTCAAAACCACGACGGCAATCCCTGCCAGAAAAACTCCTCCGATAAAGAGGATGGCGAACACTGCGGCTATCTCCATTTCTCATTTCTCCTTATGTTGTTTTCACACATTAATATATCTTCGCAAATCATAATTTCACATTGATAATATCAATAGCCATCATCAGAAAAAACAATGATTCGAGATTGTCATGGCTCCAGAAGGGAGATCATGTTGGCGGCATCCTCGCATCTGCCGCTTGACAGCATGTCCCACGCATGGTCCAGAGCCGTTTTTCCGGAGAGGTCCCGGATGGATTTTTTCGCATGCCGCCGAAACAGATAGCGCACCAGCTCCCGATTCATTGCTTTCGTTGCCCGAATCAGCATCGTTTCGCCGTCAAGATTCGTCTCGTTGAGCGGAAGCCGGGATTTCTTCAGCAGATGAACGGCGATCTCATATTCCGTCACGGACAACATGGCCGCGCTGTTTCCATGGATGTCATGGACGGCGGGATCGGCTCCGCACTCCAGAAGATAGTCGATTCTGTTCATCACTTCAGGAAGAGAGAGTCTGAGTTCATAGGTGCGAAGATCGCATTCTCTTGCCGCCTGACAGGGTGCGGCATGACACATGAGAACCGTTTTTCCGGTCTTCGTCACGGCACGGACGTTCGCCCCGGATTGAACAAAATAACGGAGCATATCCAGAGAAACCGTCGGATACATCATGGGGGTGAACCCGTTCGCATCGCCGACATTGGGATCGGCCCGGTGCGCCAGAAGCAGCAGGGCGATTTTCTCGCGCTTCGCGGCAACGGCTTCATGAAGGGGAGTCTTTCCTTTTCTGTTGTCCTGGTTTGCCTTCGCGCCGTTCTTCAGCAGCAGTTCCGCCATGTCCGCAAAATCCTTTTGAACCGCCCGGAACAAAGCCGTCTCACCGTTCTTGTCGCGGAGATTCGGATCGACCCCGAGCCCCAGCAGAAAACGGGCGGTTTCAAGTTTTTCTTCCGGGGAGGCGAAACTGAACCCGGCCGCCGACATCAGCAGAGACTCCCGATCCTGAGTGAGCGTGTGGACGTCGGCCCCTTTTTCGATGAGATAGCGCATGACTTCGGGATGATTGTCCAGCACGGAACAATACAGAGGCGTCCACCCGAAACGGTTTCTCGCCTGGATATCGCACCCCTTTTCCTCCACCAGATACCGGATCAGTTCAATACTTCCGCTCCGGGCCGCGGAGGTCAGGACCGTATCCCCGCACCCGTCGCGGAGCGCAATATCCGCCCCGTTTTCGATCAGCCGCCGACAGACATCAAAGAATCCGAATCGTGCGGCCGAATGAAGCGCAGCGCGTCCATCCCCTCCGACGTAATTGATATTCCCCCCTCCGGCAAGGTCCTCCAGAACCGATTCCAGATTGCCGTTTCCGCTGTCGCGGACAAGTTCACGGCTGAAACGGTCCGGGTCCGGCGGCCCTCCGTTCCCGCTCCCGGAGGAGCTCGAAACCACGATTTCCCGCCCATTGTCTCCCGTTCTGATCTGTATCCTTGTATTCAATCCGTCCGGAAGCGGCTCCTCCCGGACCGGACGTCTGTATTTCCTCGGTTTGACGCCGTTTTTTTCGAGAAATGAACGCAGACGGCTGTTTTTCGTGACCGCCGCAATATTCCGGACCAGCGGATCGGAAGCGATATCGGCTCCGTTTTCGTGCAGAATCCGGATTGCCTTCCGGAACAGCTCGCTCGTGAATTCCGCATAGCTGTTGGCCGCTATTTTTACAGGCGTATAAATTTGAAGGTAGCGAAATCCGGGATTTGCACCGGCTTTCAGGCATTTCCGGATACACTCCGAATCCAGAAGCGCGCAGGCGACGAACAGAAGTATTGTCCGGAAATCCGGCTTCCCGCTCCTCCGGGCGGCCTTTTCTCCAAGGAACCGCCGGACGATATAAGGCAGATGCGTGTTCGTCATCGTCACGGAAAGGGTGTCGCGCGCAAAAGACCATCTTGCAATGTCGTCCGCCTTGATGCTCCCGTCGGGTTTGAGGAAATGGCTGTATTCGGCCAGCGGATCCGG
>CAZORN010000432.1:0-2326 GCA_964581935.1 uncultured Victivallales bacterium | reverse complement strand
GGACATACACACGGATCCGGTTGCGGCTGCGGTTGCGGACACGACCATTCCCATGAGGAATCCACCCGCTGCATTTCCTGCGGCGCTCCGATCGGCGGCACCGGCCATGACAGGGGCATGGGGCGGATCGGATTTGCTATCGTCGGCGGTTTCCTGATCGTCAACTACTACCTTCTCAGCTGGCTCCTTCCCGAATTGCGTTTCGCGGCTTCGCTGAGCGCGTTCCTCGGCGCCGTCATTCTGGCGCTGCCGATCGTCTCGACCGCCGTCAAGGATCTCTGGGAAGGACGCGTCTACATGAACGAGCTGGTCGCCCTGGCGATTCTGGCCGCGTTCACCTCCGCCGAATTCGACACCGCGGGGCTGATCGCCTTCTTCCTGCTGATCACCATCATTATTGAATCCCATACCGCCAGCGGCGCGCAGCGTTCCATCGAGGAACTGATCCGTCTGGCTCCCCACACCGCCCGCAAGCTGGTGGACGGCAAGGACATCGAGGTCGAAGTGGAGGAACTGGTCGTGGGAGACGTCATCAACGTGCGTCCCGGCGACAACTTCCCGGTGGACGGCGTGGTGATCCGCGGACAGTCCGCCGTCAACCAGGCCTCCATCACCGGTGAATCCCTTCCTGTGGACAAGGTCGAGAACGACGAAGTCTATGCGGGCACGCAGAACCTCTCCGGCAGTCTGGACGTCCGCATCACCAAGCTGGGCGGCGACACCACCCTCGGCAAGGTCAAGGACATGATTCTGTCCGCCGAAAAGAGCAAGACTCCCATCGTCCGCCTGATCGACAAATACGCCGGGTTCTACACCCCGACGATCATGATGCTCGCCATCATCACCTGGTGGCTTTCCAACGGCGACATGTATCGCGTGATCACCCTGCTGGTGATTGCGTGTCCCTGCGCCGTGGTGCTTGCCACTCCGACGGCCACCGTGGCCGCCGTGGCCGCCGCCGCCCGTCTGGGAATCCTGATCAAGAACGTCAGCCATCTGGAATTCGCCTCGAAGATCCGCGCATTCGTCTTCGACAAGACGGGAACGCTGACCGAGGGCGAACTGGCGGTTGCCAAGCTCGGCCCCGTGGACGGCGTCGAACCGGCGCAGCTCCTTCTGGTGGCCGCTTCGATCGAAGCGCACAGCAACCACCCGACGGCTCTGGCCATTCAGAAGCTGGCCAAAGAGGTCGGAATCAAAATCCTGCCTGTGAGCGACTTCAAGGAAACTCCGGGAACCGGCGTGGAAGCGGTGGTTGACGGAAAGACGATTCTGGTGGGACGCGCCATCTGGCTCAAGCGTTTCAATGTCGCCCTTCCGGAAACCCAGCCTCAGGAAACCCACGGCATGAGCGTGGTCTATGTGTCGCAGGACGGAAAACTGATCGGCTGGATCGGATTCCGCGACAAGATCCGTGAAGAGGCCGCGGAAGCCATCCGCAACCTCAAGGAACAGGGAATCAAGAGCTGCGCGATGGTGACCGGAGACCGCGAATCCGTGGCCGAGGGCGTGGCCGCGAAGCTCCATATCGATGAATTCAAGGGCGACTGCCTGCCGGAAGGCAAGGTCGAATATATTGAGAAGCTCAAGAAGGATTCGCTGGTGGCGTTCGTCGGCGACGGCGTGAACGACGCGCCCGCGCTGGCGGCCGGCGATCTGAGTATCGCCATGGGAGCCATCGGAAGCGACATCGCGATCAACAGCGCCTCCATTGCGCTGATGACCAACGACCTGCGCCGCATCCCGATGCTGATTTCCCTTTCCAGAAAATCCAATTCGATCATTCATCAGAATGTTGCGTTCGGCTTGCTCTTCGTCCTTTGCGGAATCATCCTTTCCGTCTTCGGATGGATGGGCCCCATCGCCGCCGCGATCCTCCACTCCTTCAGCACGCTGATCATCATCTTCAACAGTGCGCGTCTGCTGCGGGCGGGAGAAGAGGCGACCAGTCAGGGGACGATGTCTTGGAGACGCGCCCTTCAGGCGGAAGCCGCTAAATAACAATCCAGGGAGAATGGGCAATGGCAGATTCGACAAAGAAGGCTCCTGAGATCATCATCAGTTCCGTTGGACTGGTCAAAGAGTTCCGCGATTTCTGGAACCGGCCGAAAGCGAAGGCCGTGAACGATCTCGATTTCGAAGTCCGCGAAGGCGAAGTCATCGGTCTGCTCGGCCCGAACGGGTCGGGAAAATCCACGACAGTGAAGATGCTTCTCGGACTGCTTTATCCCACGGCGGGAAGACTCACCGTTTTCGGAAAGTCTCCGCGCGATGTGGACACCAAGCGTCTGATCGGCTATCTTCCCGAAGACTCCTATCTCTACAA